>NZ_JBSGHG010000014.1:0-149965 GCF_053604275.1 Streptomyces sp. NPDC004051
GGCGTTGACTTTTGGCACGCTGTTGAGTTCTCAAGGAACGGACGCTTCCTTCGTACTCACCCTGGCGGGTTTTCCTCCGGGCGCTTCCCTTCGGTCTTGCGTTTCCGACTCTATCAGATCTTTCCGATCCGATTTCCTCGGGGTTTTCGCTTTCCGGGGGAACGTTTGGTGCGTTTCCCTTTCCGGCGGACCCGACTTTATCAGAAGTTTCGCGCCGGATTGACCGGCTGCAGCTTTCCGATTCATCGGGGGGGCTTCATCGAGAGTTTGAAGTATCGAGAAGCAGTCAGATGCTCACGGTTACCTCTGCGGATCCAGGGACCCTGCTCCAGGCAACTGTTCGAATCTACCTCCCCACACGGTCCGTGTCAACGGCTCCTGTGGGGCGAAGAGGAGATTAGCAGCTCGGTCGGCCGGTTCGCACATCAGGCGGCCGTGGGCACGGCCGCGCTGCGCTCGGCGGCCTCCAGGTCGCCGGTCTCCCCGGCACGCGCCGCACGTTTGCCCACGACGTAGACGTAGACGAGGAAGAGCAGCTCCGCGACGACGCCGATGCTGATGCGGGCCCAGGTGGGAAGGCCCGAGGGGGTGACGAAGCCTTCGATCGCGCCGGAGACGAAGAGGACCAGCGCAAGGCCTATCGCCATGGCCAGTGCTGCTCTGCCCTCCTCCGCGAGGGCCCTGCGTCGGGGCCGCGGACCGGGATCGACGAGGGTCCAGCCGAGGCGCAGACCGGTGCCGGCGGCGACGAAGACCGCGGTCAGTTCCAGGAGGCCGTGGGGCAGCACGAGGCCGAGGAAGGTGTCGAGCCGGCCGGCGGAGGCCATCAGTCCGAAGCCGATACCCAGGTTGAGCATGTTCTGGAAGAGGATCCAGATCACCGGCAGGCCCAGGAAGACGCCCAGGATCAGGCAGAGGGCGGCGGCCCACGCGTTGTTCGTCCAGACCTGGGCGGCGAAGGAAGCCGCGGGATTGCTGGAGTAGTACGTCTCGTACTGGCCGCCGGGGCGGGTGAGCTCGCGCAGTTCGCTGGGGGCGGCGATGGACGCCTGGACCTCGGGGTGGGTGCCTATCCACCAGCCGAAGAGGGCCGCGACGGCGGTGGAGAGCAGCGCGGTGGGCACCCACCAGTGGCGCGTTCGGTAGACGGCGGCCGGGAAGCTGTGGGAGAGGAAGTGGGTGACGTCCCGCCAGGACGCGCGGCGGGCTCCTGTCACGGCACCGCGCGCGCGTGCCACCAGCTGGCTGAGCCTGCCGGTGAGCTGCGGGTCGGGAGCCGCGGACTGGATCAGCGACAGGTGGGTGGCCGTGCGCTGGTAGAGCACGACGAGTTCGTCGACCTCGGCGCCGGTCAGGCGGCGCTGGCGCCGGAGCAGGGTGTCGAGGCGGTCCCACTCCGCGCGGTGGGCGGAGACGAAGACGTCGAGGTCCATCGGTGTGCCTACTCCTCGGCTGTTCGTCGGCTCTGGGCCGAAGGCTCGTCGTCGGTCGTGCGGGGCGGCCTCATGGGGCGTACGGCATGAGTCGTACGACATGATCAGCTGGTCGTACCGCGGTGCGATGTGTCATCAGCTTGGCAGACTGGCGGTGCTCGAGGCAGGCCAGGGAAGGACGTGCGGACATGAGTGAGCTGGTGACGGGCGAGGCGGTGGCGCTGGAGCTGCGCCCCGCGAAGGTGCCCAGCAGGGCGCTGGCCGTGCTGCTCGACCTGACCGCGGCCTTGACCGTGTACGTCGTGGCGACGATCGCGCTGGTGGCCGCCACGGCCTCCCTGGACGAGGCCGCGCAGACCGCGATCTTCATCGCGATGTTCGTGTTGTTGCTGGTGGGCGGGCCGATCGCGGTCGAGACGCTCAGCCACGGGCGGTCACTCGGGAAGATGGCGTGCGGGCTGCGGGTCGTGCGGGACGACGGGGGTCCGATCCGTTTCCGGCATGCGCTGGTACGGGGCTTGATCGGTGTGATCGAGATCCTCATGACGATGGGCGTCATCGCGTGCATCGCCTCGCTGGCGTCGTCGCGGGGGCGGCGGCTCGGGGACGTCTTCGCGGGGACCCTGGTCGTGCGGGAGAGGCTGCCGGTCGGGCCGGTGGGGTTCGTACCGCCGCCTCCGCCCTGGCTGGCCGGTCGTTTCTCCGGGCTCGATCTCTCCGCGGTGCCCGACGGTCTGTGGCTCGCCGTCCGCCAGTACCTGACGCGGATGCGGCATCTGGACCCGCAGGTGAGCCGGACGATGGCGGAGCGGTTGGCGGCGGACCTGGCGGACCGGACCGGGGCGCCGGTGCCGCAGGGCGTGCCGGCCGCGGCGTATCTGGCGGCGGTGGTGCAGGAGCGGCAGGTCCGGGAGGCACGGCGTGCCTTCGGACAGGCCGCTGCCGCGGGGGGCGGGCCGGTCGGTGCCGTCGGTGCGGCGGGTGCGTACGGACCGCCCGCGCACCATGCGGCGGCTCCGCCGTCCCCGTACCCGTCCGCTCCCACCGCGCCACCCGCCACGCCCTCCGCCACGTCCTCCTCACCCGCCGCTCCGTCGTCCGAGGGCTCCTCGACCGGGTTCGTGCCGCCGGCGTAGGCCGCGGCGGGCGGTCGCCCGCGTCTTCGGTCAGTCGAAGGCCGAGGGCGGCGATTCGAGGTCCTCGAGCTCGATGCCGGGGGCCGCGAGGACCACGTCCCCGGCAAGGTGCACGGTGTGCTGCTCACCGGTGTCCAGGGCTGTGACCTGGTATTCGTCCACGGTCAGGGGGCCGTTGTCAGTGGCGTGTGCTTCTCTTCCCACCAAGGCCCAGGACTGGTCCACGGTGCGCGGGGCGAGCACCGGATCGGTGAGGGCGACGAGGCGTACGCGGGTGGCCGACGCGGAGGGGGTGAGGCGCAGCAGACGGGCGGTGGCGACGAGGAACGCCGGGGACGAGCCGGTGAAGGCGTGGGCGCGCACATTGCCTTCAGTGGCGTGGGTTCCGGTCGGGTCGGTACGGACCCAGGTGACGCCGTCGAGAGCGGCACCGCGGACCTGCCAGCTCGCGGCGTGCAGTTCGAGTCGGATGGGGCGGCCGAGTTCGTCGAGGGCGAGGTCGACCGAGCCCAGGTGATCGCCGGAGGGGGCGGTGAGCTGGGAGACGTAGCGCCAGCCGGAGGGGCCGGGGGCGCACTGGAAGTGCTCTTCGGCGAGGGGGGTGCGATCGTGCGGATCGTGGAGCGAATAACGGCCGCGGGGCATGAGGGTCCTGGATCTTGACGGGCCGGGCCGGGCCGGTCGTCGGCCGACCCATGGGGCAGGCCCCCGACACGGGGGTGCGGGGGCCTGTCCCGGGTGGGTCCGCTGCCGGGGAGCGCGCCGGTGGACCGGTGCGCTCCCCACGGCGGGTGCGCCGGCGGGTGCGTCGGCTCAGTAGCGGTAGTGGTCCGACTTGTACGGGCCCTCGACCGTCACGCCGATGTACTCGGCCTGCTCGGGGCGGAGCGTGGTCAGCTTCACGCCGAGCGCGTCGAGGTGCAGGCGGGCGACCTTCTCGTCCAGGTGCTTGGGCAGCACGTAGACGCCGGTCGGGTACTCGTTGGGCTTGGTGAACAGCTCGATCTGGGCCAGGGTCTGGTCCGCGAAGGAGTTGGACATCACGAACGAGGGGTGGCCGGTGGCGTTGCCCAGGTTCAGCAGGCGGCCCTCGGAGAGGACGATGAGCACCTTGCCGTCCGGGAAGGTCCAGGTGTGGACCTGCGGCTTGACCTCGTCCTTGACGATGCCGGGGATCTGGGCGAGGCCGGCCATGTCGATCTCGTTGTCGAAGTGGCCGATGTTGCCGACGATGGCCTGGTGCTTCATCTTGGCCATGTCGGCGGCCATGATGATGTCCTTGTTGCCGGTCGTGGTGACGAAGATGTCGGCCTTGTCGACGACCTCGTCCAGCGTGGTGACCTGGTAACCGTCCATCGCCGCCTGCAGGGCGCAGATCGGGTCGATCTCGGTGACGATCACACGGGCGCCCTGGCCCCGGAGGGACTCCGCGCAGCCCTTGCCGACGTCGCCGTAGCCGCAGACGACGGCGGTCTTGCCGCCGATCAGGACGTCGGTGGCGCGGTTGATGCCGTCGATCAGGGAGTGGCGGCAGCCGTACTTGTTGTCGAACTTCGACTTGGTGACGGCGTCGTTCACGTTGATCGCCGGGAACAGCAGGGTGCCGTCGCGGTGCATCTCGTACAGGCGGTGGACGCCGGTGGTGGTCTCCTCGGTCACGCCGCGGATCTCGGACGCCAGCTGGGTCCACTTCTGCGGCGACTCGGCCACCGTGCGGGTGAGGAGTTCGAGGATGACGCGGTGCTCGTCGGACTCGGCGGTGTCGGGCGAGGGGACCTTGCCGTCCTTCTCGTACTCGACGCCCTTGTGGACCAGGAGGGTGGCGTCACCGCCGTCGTCCAGGATCATGTTCGGGCCGCCGGTGGGGGTGTCCGGCCAGGACAGCGCCTGCTCCGTGCACCACCAGTACTCCTCCAGCGTCTCGCCCTTCCAGGCGAAGACCGGGACGCCCTGCGGGTTCTCGGGCGTGCCGTTCGGGCCGACGGCGATGGCGGCCGCGGCGTGGTCCTGGGTGGAGAAGATGTTGCAGGACGCCCAGCGGACCTGGGCGCCGAGGGCGGTCAGGGTCTCGATGAGGACGGCGGTCTGCACCGTCATGTGAAGGGAACCGGTGACACGGGCGCCGGCCAGGGGCTGCGCCTCGGCGTACTCCTTGCGGATCGCCATCAGGCCGGGCATCTCGTGCTCGGCGAGGGTGATCTCCTTGCGGCCGAAGGCGGCCAGGGAGAGGTCGGCGACCTTGAAGTCCTGTCGGTTGTCGACAGTCGTCATGGAGAGCTGCTCCTCGGGGTGTGGGTCGAGGTGGGTACGGCTGGTCTGCGCGGCGGCGGACACAAGGGTGCCCGAGAAGGACACGGGCATGCCCGCGTGCGGCGCAGCGCAGTCCGTCGGAGGCCCTCTCTCCCTCGGCCGGTCCCGCAGGGACCGCCCGACCGCCATCAGCAGCGACGTCTGGCTTCGTCCCAAGCTACACCGACCGGCCCGGTCGTCCCCAGTGAGTCACCGAACACATCGGGCCGACCGTCGTGCACGGACGGCCGGGCCGGGGCCCGGGTCAGTGTTCCGTCCGGGCCGGGCCGCCGGGGGTGGCCTCGGCGTCGGCGCCCTTGGCGGATTCGGCCTCGCTGTAGATGTCGGGCTCCAGGTAGATCACGCGGGCGATCGGGACGGCTTCGCGGATACGGGCCTCGGCGGCGTCGATGGCGGCGGCGACCTCCGCGGCCGTGTCGTCGTGCCGTACGGCGATCTTCGCGGCGACCAGGAGTTCCTCGGGGCCGATGTGGAGGGTGCGCATGTGGATGACGCGGGTGACGGTGTCGCCGTCGACGAGGGCGGCCTCGATCTTCCGGGTCTCCTCGGCGCCCGCGGCCTCGCCGAGCAGCAGCGACTTCGTCTCCACGGCGAGGACCAGGGCGATCAGGACGAGCAGGACGCCGATGCAGAGGGTACCGATGCCGTCCCAGACGCTGTCGCCGGTCAGCAGGGCGAGTCCGACGCCGCCGAGGGCGAGGACGAGGCCTACGAGGGCACCGAGGTCCTCCAGGAGGACGACGGGCAGCTCGGGGGCCTTGGCGTGGCGGACGAACTCCTTCCAGGAGCGCTTGCCGCGCACCGCGTTGGACTCCTTGATGGCGGTGCGGAAGGAGAAGGCCTCGGCGATGATCGCGAAGACGAGGACGCCGACCGGCCAGTACCAGTGCGTGAGCTCGTGCGGGTTCTTGATCTTCTCGTAGCCCTCGTAGAGGGCGAACATGCCGCCGAGCGAGAACAGCACGATGGAGACGAGGAAGGCGTAGATGTAGCGCTCGCGGCCGTAGCCGAAGGGGTGTTGCGGGGTGGCCTGCCGCTGCGCCCGCTTGCCGCCGAGCAGCAGCAGGGCCTGGTTGCCGGAGTCGGCCACGGAGTGCACCGACTCGGCGAGCATCGACGAGGAGCCGCTGAAGAGGAACGCCACGAACTTCGCTACCGCGATCGCGGCGTTGGCGGCGAGTGCCGCGACGATCGCCTTGGTGCCGCCTGACGCGCTCATGTGTCCGCGTTGTCCCTTCGTATGCCGCTCACGGGCCCGGGCGGACGTACGCGTACGCCGCCCGGGGCTCCGACTGCCCTTTGACGGGGGGACATTGTTGCAGCTCGATGGGACGACGGTGGGTCAGAACCTGGTCATCGGGCGGTCAGACGACGACAGTTGCCCTGAAGAGGGTTCCGGTGCCGGAGACTTCGGCCTTCTCGCCCGCCGGTACGAACACCGAGGCTCCCGGGGACAGCTCGTGCTCACCGGCCCGTACCGAACCGGCCGTGCAGAGCAGGATCTGCGGGGTGTCCAGCGTGAGGTCGTGGGTGGTGCCGGCCGCCGGGAGGACGTAGCGGGAGAGCCGGAACTCGTCGGTGGGGGTCTCGTAGAGTTCCTCGCCGTCCGGTGCGGCCTCCGGGCGCAGCACGCCGGGGTCGCGTGGCTCGAAGCGGACGATGCGCAGGAGTTCGGGGACGTCGACGTGCTTGGGGGTCAGCCCGCAGCGCAGGACGTTGTCGGAGTTGGCCATGATCTCGACGCCGAGGCCGTTCAGGTAGGCGTGCGGGACGCCGGCGCCGAGGTAGAGGGCCTCGCCGGGCTGGAGCCGGACGTGGTTGAGGAGCATGGCGGCGATGACGCCGGGGTCGCCCGGGTAGTGGTGGGCGATCTCGGCGTACGGGGCGTGGTCGCCGCCGAGGCGTTCGCAGGCGGCGGCCGCTTCCGTGACGGTCCGGGTCATCTCGTCGCGGTCGGCGGTGAGGATCGCGGTAAGGACCTCGCGCAGGGCCGCGTCCTCGGGGCGGGCCCGCAGCAGGTCGACGTACGGCTTGAGGGAGTCCACGCCGAGGGCGTCGAGCAGTTCGGCGGCCTGCCGCGGGTCGCGGAAGCCGCACAGGCCGTCGAAGTCGGTGAGGGCGCAGACCAGTTCGGGCTTGTGGTTGGCGTCCTTGTAGTTGCGGTGCGGGGCGGTGGCGGGGACACCGCGCCGCTCCTCGTCCGCGTAGCCCTCCTTCGCCTGGTCCAGGTCGGGGTGGACCTGGAGGGAGAGGGGCCCACCGGCGGCGAGGAGTTTGAGGAGGAAGGGCAGGTGCGGGCCGAACTTCGCGACCGAGGCCGCGCCGAGTTCCCGCTCCGGGTCGGCGTCGATGACCTCGGCGAGGGTGCCCCGGTCGGTGCGCGAGGGCGCGCCGGGGTGGGCGCCCAGCCACATCTCCGCCTGCGGCTCACCGGTCGGTTCGACGCCGAGCAGTTCGGCGATGGCGGTGGTGGAGCCCCAGGCGTAGGGGCGGATGGTGTTGTCGAGGCGATCCATCGGGTTCTCTCTGGGTCCTTCGGCAGGTTCTCGTACGGGGGGGCGGGCCGTCTCGGGTCGGGCCGCCCCGGGCATGATCAGGCTCCCGAGGTGAGCCCCAGGTAAACGGCGGCGAAATCCGTGACGGCGATCAGTTCGGCGAGGGTCTCCAGTTCGCCGCCCTCCCTCGGTTCCAGTTCGCTGATCGGCGTGTCGTGGCTGAGGGCCAGTTCGCGGGCGGCCGGGGCGGCGGTGAGGCCGCCGATCGGGCGGTCGCGGAGCAGCACCACGCGGGCGTGCAGGGCGGGCGGCTCCTCCACCCGGTCGCGGAAGAAGTCGTCCGGGTTGGCGCGGGCGGCGAGCGGGCCGGCCAGCAGGGCGCTGTGCACGCCGAGCGCCTCGGGGAGGTCGGCGACGACGGCGGGGGTGCCGGACAGTTCCGCGAGCGCGGCGGCGAAGCGGCGGCCCGCCGGGCCGGCCGAGGTGCCCTCGGTCCATACGACGGGGAGTGAGTCGGCGAGTTCGGCGGCCAGGGTCTTGGCGGGGTTGTTGTAGATGGCGATGGCCGGGCCGCAGCGTTCGGCGACGCGGTCGAGCCGGTCGGCGACCTTCTCCAGGGCGTCCGGCGGGGCGGTGAGCAGGCCGGTGCGGTCCAGCAGCGCGAGCAGCGGGGTGAGCAGCGCCCACAGGGCCCCGGGGGCGGAGGAGGCGAGCGGCTCCTCCTGCTCGTCCTGCTCGTAGGACGCGGTCGCCAGGGGGACGAACAGCCCGTGGGAGCCGTTGACCGCGTCGGCGAGCGGGGTGCGGGCGGGGGCCACGGCGACGACGGTGCAGCCGCGCCGGTAGGCCTGTTCGGAGAGCAGGGACAGGCCCGGTTCGGTGCCGTCCGGGGTGGCGATCAGGAGCAGGTCCACGGAGCCGGCCCAGCCGGGCAGCTCCCAGCGCAGCGCGCCCGCGGCGGGGGCCACGCCGGTGGGCGCGAGCCGGGTGACGGGGCTGCCGGCGCCGGCGAGGGTGGCGAGAAGGTCGGCGGTCTGGGTGGCGGCGGCGCCGGGGCCCGCGATCAGGACGGCGCGGGGGCGGCCGTCGGGCTTGAGATCGTGGACACCGGCCTCGGCGGCGTACCGGGCGGCGGTGCGGACGCGGGCGCCTGCTTCGGCGGCGCCGCGGAGCAGCCCGCGGTGGTCGGCCTCGGCGAGGCCCTCCGGTGAGTCGAGCAGCGATTCGTCGATCATGGGCGGCAGCCTTCGAACGGCGGGGCGTCGGTACGCGGGGGCGGCGGGTCGCTGATGCGCAGGGTCGCCGGGTCGTCGGTTACCCGGGGCGGCGGGCCTCGTCGACGAGGAGGACGGGGATGCCGTCGCGGACCGGGTACGCCAGGCCGCACTCCTGGCCGGTGCAGATCAGCTCACTGTCCTGCTCCTTGAGGGGGGAGTGGCAGGCCGGGCAGGCGAGGATCTCCAGGAGGCCGGTTTCCAGCGGCATGGGGGTTCCCTTCGGGGCGGGCGTATGCGGATGTGCCTGGTCAGGGTACCGCCGGTGGAGCCGGCGCGGGCGGGCAGCGGCGTCGGGCCGGTGCCCGGTCCGCCCGGACGCCCCGGGAGCGCCGTGTGCCCGCCCGCGCGGGGCTTCAGCCTCGGATGATCTCCAGGGCCTCGTCGCGGATCCTGGTCATGGTGGCCTCGTCGCGGGCTTCGGCGTTCAGGCGCAGGAGGGGCTCCGTGTTGGAGGGGCGGACGTTGAACCACCAGTCGGCGGCGGTGACGGTGAGGCCGTCCAGTTCGTCCAGGGTGATGCCCTCGCGGCCCTCGTACGCGGCCCTGATCGCGGCGAGGCGGGCCGACTGGTCGTCGACCGTGGAGTTGATCTCGCCCGAGCCGGCGTAGCGGTCGTACTGGGCGACCAGGTCGGACAGGGTGCCCTCCTGGCCGCCGAGGGCGGCCAGGACGTGCAGGGCGGCCAGCATGCCCGTGTCGGCGTTCCAGAAGTCGCGGAAGTAGTAGTGCGCCGAGTGCTCCCCGCCGAAGATCGCGCCGTGCGTGGCCATCTCGGCCTTGATGAAGGAGTGGCCCACGCGCGTGCGTACCGGTGTGCCGCCGTTCTCCTCGACGACCTCCGGCACCGACCAGGAGGTGATCAGGTTGTGGATGATCGTGCCCTTGCCGCCGTTGCGGGCCAGTTCGCGGGCGGCGACCAGGGCGGTGATCGCGGACGGGGGGACCGGTTCGCCCCGCTCGTCGACGACGAAGCAGCGGTCGGCGTCGCCGTCGAAGGCGAGGCCGAGGTCGGCGCCCTCCTCGCGGACCCGCTGCCGCAGATCGACGAGGTTGGCCGGGTCGAGCGGGTTGGCCTCGTGGTTGGGGAAGGTGCCGTCGAGTTCGAAGTACATCGGGACGACGGTGAGCGGCAGGTCCGCCAGCACCGTGGGAACGGTGTGCCCGCCCATGCCGTTGCCCGCGTCGACGACGACCTTCAGGGGGCGGCCGGCGGTCAGGTCGACGAGGGAGCGCAGATGGGCCGCGTAGTCGCCCAGCGTGTCCCGCCGGGTGATCGTTCCCACCGGGCCGACCGGCTCGGGGGCGCCGGTCTCGCTCCATTTCTCGACGAGTTCGCGGATCTCCGCCAGTCCGGTGTCCTGGCCGACCGGGGCGGCGCCCGCGCGGCACAGTTTGATGCCGTTGTACCGGGCCGGGTTGTGCGAGGCGGTGAACATCGCGCCGGGCAGGTCCAGCGCGCCCGAGGCGTAGTAGAGCTGGTCCGTGGAGCAGAGGCCGATCTCGGTCACGTCGACTCCGTGGGCCGCGGCGCCGCGGGCGAAGGCGCCCGACAGGCCGGGTGAGGAGGGCCGCATGTCGTGGCCGGTGACGAGGGCGCTCGCACCGGTCACCCGGGCGAAGGCCGCGCCGAAGAGTTCGGCCAGGGACTCGTCCCACTGGTCGGGGACGATCCCACGTACGTCGTACGCCTTCACGATCTGTGACAGATCAGCAGCCACGGCCAACCCTTCCGAAAGTCCTGTGGTCACCACAAACTACCCGCAGCGGTCGACACCCCGCTGCGGGCGGTTCGTCGTGGTCCGGCAGGTCCCGGTCAGGGCAGCATCCATCCCAGCACCGCGGTGCTCTGGCCCACCACGACCAGGCACATCACGAGCAGCAGGCCGAGGCTCCAGGGCAGCACCTTGCGCAGCAGGTCTCCCTCCCTGCCCGCCAGTCCGACGGCGGCGCAGGCGATGGTGAGGTTCTGCGGCGAGATCATCTTGCCGAGGACACCGCCCGAACTGTTCGCGGCCGCCAGCAGGTCGGGCGAGAGTCCGGACTCCCGGGCGGCGGTCACCTGGAGAGCGCCGAAGAGGGCGTTGGCCGAGGTGTCCGACCCGGTGACGGCGACGCCGAACCAGCCCAGCACGGGTGACAGGAAGGCCAGTCCGGCACCGGCGGCGGCCACGAAGTGGCCGATCGTCGCCGCCTGGCCGGAGAGGTTCATGACGTAGGCGAGCGCCAGCACGGAGGTCACCGTGAGGATGGCGAAGCGCAGTTCGTACACGGTCGCCGCCCATTCCCTGACCGCCACGCGCGCGTGCACACCGAGCACGACCGCGGTGGCCACCCCGGCGAACAGGACGAGGGTGCCGCCGGTCGAGACGATCGGCCAGGTGAACACGTTGGCGCCGACCGGCTCCCCGCCGGGCGCGGCGACGTCGAGGAAGGGCCAGTCGGTCTTCCGGGTCGCCCCGGCCAGCCAGTCCTTGATCACGGGGATCTGCGCGACGGAGAAGACCGCCACGATCAGCCCGTACGGGGCGTACGCCCGCAGGACCTCGCCGCGCGGGTCCTCCTCGTCCAGTTCCTCGCTGCGTACGCCGGTCAGTACGGAGGTGCGTACGGCCTCGGAGGCCGGCACGCGCGCGTGCGGTACGGCGACCAGGGCGCCCGCGCCCGCCATGGCCGCGGCGATGTCGGCGAGTTGCGCGGAGACGTAGTTGGACGCGACGAACTGGGCGACGGCGAAGGCGACTCCGCACACCACCGCGGGCACCCAGGTGTCCCGCAGTCCGCGCCGCCCGTCCACCAGCCAGACCAGCACCAGCGGCACCACGAGGGCCAGCAGCGGGGTCTGGCGTCCGACCACGGACGCCACCGAGTCCAGCGGCAGTCCGGTGACCTGGGCGAGCGTGACCACCGGGGTCCCCATGGCCCCGAACGCCACCGGCGCGGTGTTGGCGACCAGCGCGACGATCGCGGCGCGCACCGGATCGAAGCCGAGCGCCACGAGCATCACGGCGGAGATCGCGACGGGGGCGCCGAAACCGGCGAGCGCCTCCAGCAGGGCCCCGAAGCAGAAGGCGACCACCAGGGCCTGGATCCGCGGGTCGTCGGAGAGCCGGCCGAAGGAGCGGCGCAGGATGTCGAAGTGCCGGGTGCGGACCGTCATCCGGTAGACCCACAGCGCGTTGACGACGATCCACATGATGGGGAAGAGACCGAAGACGGCTCCCTGGACGGCACTGGACGCCGCCTGGCCCCAGGGCATGCCGTACGCCAGGCAGGCCACCAGTACGGCGCCCAGCAGCCCGATCAGGCCCGCCAGGTGTGCCTTCATGCGGAAGCCGCCGAGCAGGACGAGGACGATCACGAGGGGTAATGCCGCCACGAGGGCGGAGAGACCGAGTGAGCCGGCGACTGGTTCCAGTTCCTGGACGTACACGGACGCGCCTCCCGAATTCCGCAATGCGAAAGAGGTTTCTCGCTACGTGCCCGGAATGGTCGTGTCCCCGACAAGTGCGCGTCAATGGTCGTGCGGCACCTTACCGACGGGACAGGTGGGACGGCCGGGAAAAGAGGGGGAGGCCGGGGAGAGCCGGCAAGAGCGCGGCGGAACGGGGCCGCGGTCAGTTGTCGGGAGAGCGGAGCACGCGCAGATGGCCGCGGCGTGCGACCTCCATCGGGTCCGCGCCACGCCCCGCACCGCCGACCGCCCGCTCCTGGGGGCGGGCGGCCTCGCGGACCGCGTCCGCGAGCGCTTCCAGATCGTCCCCGCTGGGCTGCGCGGGGGCCGAACCGTCGAGCAGGCGGACGACCTCCCAGCCGCGCGGCGCGGTGAGGCGCTCGGAGTGCTCGGCGCACAGGTCGTAGCAGTGGGGTTCGGCGTAGGTGGCGAGCGGGCCGAGGACCGCGGTCGAGTCGGCGTAGACGTACGTCAGCGTCGCGACGGCGGGACGGCCGCAAGCGGTGCGCGAACAGCGACGTACAGGGCTCACGGTGTTGGACGGTACCGCACTCTTGAGCGGGTCGCGAAGACTCCCCGCCCCGGCGCTCCCTCGTGTCGTGGCCTGAAACACCTCACCCGCCCCCGCGGACACACGTCGTTGACCTGCTCCGACGCCCGTGTTCGAGGCGCCCGCGCCCCCTGTTCCGGTCATCAGCTGGTACAAACACCGTCAAATACCTTGAGATCACCGGCTCGCGAAAGATATCGGATCGAGCCGAACCTTGGCCGGAATGGTCATGTGACGACATGCCGTTCCGGGCGGACGGCGCCGCACCCCGACGCCATGCGGGTGGCGCGTTCCCGGGGCCGTGCGGGGGCCGGGCGCTCCGGACCGGCGGAGACTACCCTTCACCCTGATGGACACCCCTGTGACTCCCCGTGCCGCCGACCGCGGGCCCCGCCGCCGTGACCGTCACGGCCGGGGCATGCGCGGGCCGATCGCACCGCCCCAGGTGCCGCTCGCCGCCAGCCGCGCGGAGACCTTCGCCGATCTCGTGCAGGACTCCGTGGAGCGGCTGGAGCGACGCTGGCCGCAGCTGACCGACATCGATTTCCTCGTTCTGGAGGTGCCCCGGCTGGACGGGCCCGGACTCGCGTGGAGCGACGAGGCGGTGCCGCTGGGCGGCACCGTGCCGGGCCGGGAGGGGCACCCCGCGCGGGTCGTGGTCTATCGCCGGCCGGTGGAGATCCGCACCAAGGGACGCGACGAGCGGGCGGCACTGGTCCACGAGGTCGTCGTGGAGCAGGTCGCCGAGCTCCTGGGGCTGACGCCGGAGACCGTCGATCCCCGCTACGGGGAGGACTGAGCGGCGACCGCGGCACCCGCCCCGCACCCGCTCCGCCGAGGGGCCCCTACCTCTGCAGGACCGACAGGTCCTCCTCCGCCTTCGGCACCGCCACCAGGCCCCGGTCGTCGGGGAGGACCTGGACGGTGAAGGCCGGGAGGCCGTCGTCATCGGCGGAGAGGGTCCGGGACGCGTACACGGGAGTGCCGTCCGACTCGGGTTCGATCGTCAGGGCGTACGTGCCCTTGACGCCGTCCGGGACCGGGGCCTCGATGTGCTGAGTGGTGCCGGCCTTGATCGTGTACGTCTCGGACGCCGGGGTGCCGCCCTCGCTGCCCGCGGACGCGGTGACCTTGATCTTGGCGGCGCCCTCGGGCGCGGTCACGGCGAGGGTGCTGCCCTCGGCCGTGTTGCCGACGGCCGTGGCGCGCAGGCCGACCGGGCGGGCCGCCGGGACGAAGGCCGACTCCTGGTCGTCGCCCTTGCCGCGCAGTACCCGGACCGCCGCCACCACCGGCACCGAGCGGCCCGTCGGCGTGAGGACCAGGGAGCCCGCCTCGCCGCGCGTGACGTCACCGAGGTCGACGGCGGTCGTCATGCCGCCCTTCACGTGCACCGTCTCGTTGCCGGCCGGTGTGATCAGACCGGAGGGCGAGGCGAGCTGCACCTTCAGGTCGGCGTCCACCCCACCGGGGGTGAAGGCGACCAGCCGCACGGCGGTGGCGTCCTCGGGGATGCCGGGCAGGACCAGGCTGCCCGCGGGGTCGGCCGACGCGGTCAGCCAGTCACCGCCGAGCGTGTCGTCCAGGGCCTGCACGGCCGCGCCGACCCGCCCGCTGCGGACGACGACGTGCACGGTCACATCCGTCTGCTCCTCGTCGGTGAGCGTGGACAGCAGCACCGGCTCGGCGGAGTGCGGCTGGACCGTGATGCCCTCTCCCGCCTCCGTCTCGAGGGCGCCGTCCTTGCCGTGGATCTCGATGTCCACGACGGCCGCGGAGTCGTCCGGGTTGGTGAGGTGGACGTAGTCGGTGCGCTCGGTCGCGGTGCTCGCGCCGGGGAACCAGAACTCCGTGTCGGGGGCGGCGCAGTTGACGCCCTGCAGGCCCCGGCCGGTGCCCGCGGCGACCTCGGTCGTCTGCTGTACGGTCCACCCCGGGGCGAGCCGGCCCTCCGCGGTGCCGACGAGCGCCGGCGCCTCGCCTCCGGAGACGTCCGCGACGACCGGCTTGCCGGGCTCCTTGGGCTCGAGAACCGGCTTCTCGGCCTTCTCGCCCTTCTCACCGTCGGCGGCCTTCTCGCCGGCGGCGGCTTCCTCGCCGTCCTCGGCGGGCTCTTCGCCGTCGCCGTCCTTCTCGCCGTCGCCCTCGCCGTCCTTCGCGTCGGCCGCCGCGGACCGGCCCTTGGCGGCCGACCGGAGTTCGGCCGTGCCCTCGCCCTCCGCGCCCTTGGTGACGGGCGTGAAGGACGTGTACGTCGTCTCGGCGAGGTCGGAGGTGCTGGGCGTCGGACACAGCAGGCTGGTGCGCTCCACGGGCAGCTGCGCCGCAGCGGCCTCGACGCCGTCGTCCGCGGCCGTGGGGTCCGGTGCGGACAGCACCGCGAAGCCGGTGACGGCGGCGAGCGCGGTGGCTCCCGCGATCAGGGACAGGGTGGTGCGGTTCACTGCTGGCTCCCGTCGGAACGCTCACTGCCCGGCTGGGGGCGGTGCTGCTGCTCGGGGTCGTACGACGTGTCGTAGCCCTGCGCGTAGGTCTGGTCGTACCCCTCGTAGCCCTGTCCGTACGTCGCGGGGTCGTACGGCGGCTGCTGCTGGGGCGTGCCGTCGTAGGCGTACGGGTCGTACTGACCGCCCTGGTACTGGTCCGCGGGGTACGTCCGGCCGTAGTCGTCCGTCACGTACTGCTGCTGTTGCTGCTGGTACTGGTCGGCGGGGTGGGCGTTGTCGTACTCGGGTGCCGGATGGCTCGACGCGTCCCACTCGTCGTAGGACCGCTGGTGCGGGACGGCCGCGGGAGCCGGCTCCGACGGGGCGTCGAATCCGTCGTCCTCCGCGCCCGTGTCCTCACCCGCCGCTCCGTGCGTATCCGCTTCCCCGGGCGTGCCCGCCTCCCCGGCGGCGGCCTCCGCCTCGGCCTGGGCGCGCAGACGGCGGGCCCGGCGGCCGTCACCGGCGAGCGCCTCGGCGGCGACGGCCGACTCCTCGGGCAGGTCGTCGTCGATGTCGCGGCGCCGGCCGGGCAGGGCGAGGACGACGAGGACGACGGCGAGCAGACCCTGGGCCCACAGCCACGCGGTGTGGGTGATCGGGTCGTCGTGGGTGACGTCCAGTCGTCCGCCGGTGGCGGGCAGCTGGAAGCCCTGGGCCCAGCCGTCGACCGTGGTGGGGGTCAGCGGCTTGCCGTCGAGGGTGGCGGTCCAGCCCTCGGCCGCGGAGTCGGCCAGGCGCAGGATGCGTCCCTCGGAGCCGTTCGGGATCTTCGTGTGGATCTCGACGGGCCCCGCGGCCACGGGCTGCGACTCGCCCTCGCTCCCCTTGCCGGGGACGATGCTCGCGCGGGCCACGTCCCGGTCGACGCGCCACAGCGCGCCGCCCGCCTGCTGGCTGAGCCGGGTCAGGCCGGGAGTGGCGTCCAGGACGCGGGTCACGTCGCGGGGCGTGCCCGGGTGGACGAGGACGTAGCGCACCGCGAATCCGTCGAGCTGGTCGGCCTGGTCGGCGCCCGAGCCGGCGACGAGGTTGGCGACGACCTTGTCGAGCCCGCTGTTCCCGCTGTCCGAGGCGGCGATCTCGGCGTCGCCCATCCGGGCGCCGGAGCCGCGGACCAGCACGTAGTCGACGCGGGCGGCGGAGTCGCTGTCGAGGACGAGGGTGCGGGCCTGGTCGCGGGTGCCGCTCTCCTCGGCGACGAACGCGGGCACCTGCACGGGGTCGCGGCGCTGCAGCGGTCCGTCGGCGCCGCGGATCACCCAGCCGGCGGCGGCCAGCAGCGGGCCGACCGCGCAGGCGAGGGCGATCAGGACGGCGACCGGCTGACGCCAGCCGAAGCTCTGCTCGGCGACCCGGGCGCGGGCCCCGTCGGCGCCGAGGGTGGCGGCGGCCAGCAGGGCGATGCCGTAGACGAGGGTCGCGGGTCCCGCCCAGGTGGAGCCGTTGGACAGGACCGCGAAGACGAGTCCCACCAGGGCGGCCGCCCAGGCGGCGCGGACGGCGAGGGTCCGCTCGGAGCGGAGCAGGGCGGCGAGGGCCGCGAGCACGATGCCGAGGAGCACCGCCCCGCCGGTCGCGCCGGGCCCGCCGGGGCTCGTGCCGAGCAGGTCGAGGGCGGAGGCGGCGGAGGGGCCGTACTCCAGGCCCGCCTCCTGGAAGAACCCGAACGGGAGCAGCGACAGCGACCAGGGGGCCAGCACCAGCAGCGGTGTGCCGAACTGGGCGAGGAAGCGGAGCCCGTACGCCGGGAGGTCGGACCTGCGCAGGGCGAGGACGCCGATGCCGAGGACCAGGGCGATGGGCCACACGATCGGGGTGAACGCGGTGGTGACGGTGAGCAGCAGCGCGTACGCCCAGGTCGCGCGCCAACTGCCGCGGACGTCCGGGGGGTTGGTGAGTCCGCTCGCGGCGATGCCCGCGCGGGCGATCAGCGGCAGCAGCACGGCGAGGACGGTGGTGCCGATCCGGCCGCCCGCCAGGGCGCCGGCGACGGCGGGCAGGAAGGCGTAGGCGACGGCGGCCCACGCGCGCAGCAGCCGGGACTCGACGAGCGGGCGGGAGGCGAAGTACGCGCTGAAGCCGGCCAGCGGCACCGAGCCGACGAGCAGGACCGTCACGGCGATCCCGGGGGAGCCGAAGAACAAGGTGCCCAGGGCCGCCACGACGGCGAGGTAGGGCGGTGCGGACCCGGTGGTGCCGGCGCCCACCGCGTGCCAGGTGTCGGTGTACCGCGCCCAGAGGTCGGCGGAGTCGGCGGGTACGGGGAGCAGGGCGCCGCCCGCGAGCGCGCCGCCGCCGAGGAGTTCGCGGCAGGCCGCGAGGGAGAGGAACAGCAGGGCCAGGACGAGCACCGGGCCGGGCTTGCGGGCGATCCGCTTGAGCCGGGCGAACCGCTCGACCTGGAGGAAGTCGACGTCGTCCCCGCCGGGACCGGACTCGACGGCGCCGCCGTGCCGTCCGGCGCCGGAGGCGGCTTCGGGGTCGGAGCGGCCGACGAGGCTGCTCGCGGCCTGCTCGACGGTCACGCGGACGGTCGCGCCGGGGGGCGGGAACAGCGGCCGCAGTTCGCCCTTGTCGACCTGCGGGCTGCCGCGGCGGCGCCGTCCGGCGAGGATGCGCTCGGGCCGCAGCAGGGTGCCCACGAGACCGCGGATCTCGTCGACGGCCTGTCCGGGGACCTTGCCGACGAGGTAGGCGAGGGTCCGCAGCAGGGTGCCGAGGACGACCCGCAGCAGCACCCAGGGCAGGGCCGCGGTCCGGGTGTTGACGAGCAGGGTGTAGACGGCGCCCGCCTTGTCCACCTTGTGCGGGGAGGCCGCGGTGCGGCCCACGCAGTCGACGGCGCGGCGCTCGCGGGAGGCCGCCTCGGCGTGCCGCACGACCGCGTCGGGGGCTATGAGCACCCGGTACCCCGCCGTGTGCGCGCGCCAGCACAGGTCGACGTCGTCACGCATCAGGGGCAGGTGCCGGTCGAAGCCGCCGAGTTCTTCGAAGACGTCGCGGCGGACCAGCATGCCGGCGGTGGACACCGACAGCACGGACCGGACCTGGTCGTGCTGGCCCTGGTCCTGTTCCCGGCGGTCCAGGCCGGTCCAGCGGCGGCCGGAGTTGGCGATGGAGACGCCGACCTCCAGCAGCTGCCGGCGGTCGTACCAGCCGCGCAGCTTGGGGCCGACGACGGCGACGTCGTCACGGCCGAGCTCGTACTCGTTGTCCACGACGCTCAGCAGCCGGGCCAGCGCGTCGGGTTCGGGGGCACAGTCGTCGTGCAGCAGCCACAGCCACTGCACCGGCTCGCCGTGCGGGAGGTCGGGCAGGTCGTAGGCGTCGTCGTGCCAGCTGCGGGTGACCGGGTCCCAGCCGCTCGGCCGCTTCAGATAGGGCAGGTCGTCCGGGGTGAGCTGCGGCGCGGCCTGGTCGCACTCCTCGACGGCCTGACCGAAGCCGGTGCGCCGGGCGAGGTGCAGGACGTGGTCGTCGCCGAGGGCTTCGGCGACCAGTCGGGCGGAGTCGTCACCGCTGCCGGTGTCGGCGCCCATGGCGAACTGGACGGGACGTTCCTGGCCGAGTAGCCCGGCGAGCGCGTCGGGCAGCCAGCGGGCTCCGTCGTGGGAGACGAGGACCGCGGTCACCACATGACGCGGGAACTCTGGAGCGGCAGCTACGTCTTGACGGGCTGCCGGGTGACTGTGCACGGACATCGAGGTACGGGCCCCGGTTCGGTGGACTGTGGGGGACGCCCGTGCCCGGTGGGGGCGGCGTGACGTCTCGGACGAGCGCCCACACTATCGGCTGGGCGGCAGAGCGGCCCGCCGCCTGTGGACAACCCACCCGCGACGGGCCGCACTCGACATATGCACAGCATCCACACCATGCCCGCATACAGAACATCTGACATATTCGCCGACAGGGCACGCACACGAAGGTGACGCTCCGGACGCGGCGCACCGGAGCTGACGCTCCGTTCGCCGGCGGCACCCTCAGATCACTGCCTTCTTCAGCCTGCGCCGCTCCCGTTCGGACAGGCCGCCCCAGATGCCGAAGCGCTCGTCGTTGGCGAGGGCGTACTCGAGGCACTCGGAGCGGACCTCACAGGCGAGACAGACCTTCTTGGCCTCCCGGGTGGAACCGCCCTTCTCGGGAAAGAACGACTCGGGGTCGGTCTGGGCGCACAGCGCGCGCTCCTGCCAGCCGAGTTCCTCATCCGCGTCATCGACCAGCAGTTGCTGCACCAGCTCCGTCATGTGCGCCCCTCGTCTGTCTTTCGCGTCCCGTGACGCTGCCGTTACCTGTCCCGGCCAAACGACACGAGTGAAATTACAAGTGTGCTGCTCCGGGCGAGTCAAGCCGAGATCTGCTATTGGCGCCCTTATTCACTCTGCGGAACCAAGCCCGAGTCGAAAGTGTTCAAATCGCCTTAAACCTTGACACACCGACGACCCCGGCAGAGCTTCCCGCCCCGTGCGGAACCTCCGCACGGAAGGAAGCCCGGTCGGCCGGCCCCGTTGTCGCCCCGGCGCCACGGCGAGCCGGATCACATTCGGATCACAGGACCGCAACAGCACTTGCGTGCCCGGCCGTGCGCACCTTGTGTCCCCGGAACCGCATGGACAAACCTTTCGCCCCGCAGGTGAACCGGATGGAGTGAACCGTGTCCCACGATCCGGGCGTCGAGTTGACACTGGAGGTGTGAACCGCTGTCCTTGTGGGCATGCTCGCGAACTTGGCACTCGCCTCGACCCGCTCCGCCGGGTCCCTCGGTGCTGCCCGCGCTCGCTGTAGCTGTCACTGTTCCGGTTGTTGAGCCCAACGCGCTCCGGCCCTTCGAGTCACCCTCGACTCGGGACTTCTTTCACCGGCTGCCCTGAGCCTTCTCCGGCTCTCCTCAGCAGCTCTCCCCCGCTCTCCCCAGCTCTCCCCAGCTCTCCTCCGTTTCCCGACCGCTTCTCCGCCGAGGAACCCCGCACCCCATGAACAGTGACAGCGACCTCCAGATCGCCGGCGACATCCTCGAAGTCCCCCACCTGTTGCAGACCCCGCGCGAGCACCCGGCGACCGTCGCCGAGTTCGTCGGGCTGGCCCGTTCCCTCGCCGCCGACCGCTCCTCGTGGGAGCACCTGGTGCGGTACGACGCGACCAGCCGCTGGTACCACCGGCTGCGCACGGGGCCGGGCTACGAGGTGTGGCTGCTGTCCTGGGTTCCCGGTCAGGGCAGCGGACCGCACGGCCACGGCCCCTCCTCCGGAGTCATGACCGTCCTGGACGGCACCCTCACCGAGCGCGCCGAGCGCGGCACCCGCGCGTTGACGGCGGGTGCCGAGAGGGTGTTCCCGCCCGGCTACGTGCACGAGGTCGTCAACGACACACTGGAGTCGGCGGTCAGCCTGCACGTGTACTACCCGGGCCTGACCGAGATGCCGGTGCGTCCCCTCGCCCCGCACTGCGAGGCACGACCGGTGTCCGGCACCCTGACCGTCTGAGACGGTGCCGCGGCCGGCCCGGCGACTGACACACTGTTTCCCATGCGCATTGTGGTTCTGGCAGGCGGCATCGGCGGTGCCCGTTTCCTGCGCGGTCTGAAGCGGGCCGCGCCGGACGCGGACATCACGGTCATCGGCAACACCGGGGACGACATCCACCTCTTCGGGCTGAAGGTCTGCCCGGACCTCGACACGGTGATGTACACGCTCGGTGGCGGCATCGACGAGGAGCGGGGCTGGGGACGGACCGACGAGAGCTTCCGCCTCAAGGAGGAGCTCGCGGCGTACGGCGTCGGCCCGGGGTGGTTCGGGCTCGGGGACCGGGACTTCGCCACCCACATCGTGCGGACGCAGATGCTCGCCGCCGGATATCCGCTGAGCGCGGTGACCGAGGCGCTCTGCGACCGCTGGCAGCCGGGCGTCCGGCTGATCCCGATGACCGACGACCGCGTCGAGACCCATGTCGCCGTCACCCTGCCCGCCGACGACTCGGCGGAGGCCGCGGGACCCGGCGAGCGCAAGGCGATCCACTTCCAGGAGTACTGGGTGCGGCTGCGGGCGTCGGTCCCGGCCGAGGCGGTCGTGCCGGTCGGCGCGGAGCAGGCCAAGCCGGCGCCGGGCGTGCTGGAGGCGATCGCCGGGGCGGACCTGATCCTCTTCCCGCCGTCCAACCCGGTCGTCTCCATCGGCACGATCCTCGCCGTCCCCGGCATCCGTGAAGCGATCGCCGACGCGGGCGTGCCGGTGGTCGGCCTGTCGCCGATCGTCGGGGACGCGCCCGTGCGCGGCATGGCCGACAAGGTGCTCGCGGCGGTCGGCGTCGAGTCCACTGCGCCGGCGGTGGCCGAGCACTACGGCTCGGGCCTGCTGGACGGCTGGCTGGTCGACACGGTCGACGCGGGCTGTGTGGAGCGCGTCGAGGAGGCCGGGATCCGCTGCCGGGCGGTGCCGCTGATGATGACCGACGTCGACGCGACCACGCGGATGGCGCGGGAGGCGCTGGCGCTGGCGGAGGAGGTGCGGCCGGCTTGAACGACGTGAACCGCACGAACGAAGCGAACGGCGTGAACGGCGTGAACCACGGCGTGAGCCACGAGCCGGACGGCGCACGCGGGCACGACGGCCCGTACGCGGGCGGCGCGGCGTCCGCGGGGTACCGGGTGTGGGCCGTCGCGGGCCTGCCCGAGGTCCGGCGGGGGGACGACCTGGCCAAGCTGATCGCGGCCGCGGAGCCGGGACTGGCCGACGGTGACGTGCTGCTCGTCACCTCCAAGATCGTCTCCAAGGCGGAGGGCCGGATGCTGGAGGCGTCCGACCGGGAGGCCGCGATCGACGCGGAGACGGTACGGGTGGTGGCCCGGCGCGGAGCCCTGCGCATCGTGGAGAACCGGCAGGGCCTGGTCATGGCCGCGGCCGGGGTCGACGCGTCCAACACCCCGGCCGGCACGGTGCTGTTGCTGCCCGAGGACCCGGACGGGTCCGCGCGGGCGATCCGCGAGGGCGTGCGCGACGCCCTGGGGGTCACGGTCGGCGTGCTGGTCACCGACACCTTCGGGCGCCCCTGGCGCGCGGGTCTGACGGACGTCGCGATCGGCGCCGCGGGCGTGCACGTACTGGACGACCTGCGCGGCGGCACGGACGCGCACGGCAATCCGCTCGGCGCCACCGTCGTCGCCACCGCCGACGAGCTCGCCGCGGCGGGCGACCTGGTCAAGGGCAAGGCCGCCGGCCTGCCGGTGGCCGTCGTCCGCGGGCTGTCCGGCCTGGTCACGGCCGACGACGACCACGGCGACGGCGCGCGGGCCCTGGTCCGCGACTCCCGCGACGACATGTTCCGGCTCGGCACGTCGGAGGCGGTGCGGCAGGCGGTGACCGGCCGCCGCACGGTACGGGCCTTCACCGACGAGCCCGTCGACCCGGGGTCGGTGCGCCGCGCGGTGGCCGCGGCCGTGACGGCTCCGGCGCCGCACCACACCACACCGTGGCGTTTCGTCCTGCTGGAGTCCCCCGAGTCCCGTGTCCGTCTGCTGGACGCCATGCGGGAGGCCTGGATCGCGGACCTGCGCCGGGACGGAAAGACGGAGGAGTCCATCGCCCAGCGCGTCCGCCGCGGCGACGTCCTGCGCAACGCGCCCTGTCTGGTCGTGCCCTGCCTGGTCATGGACGGTTCGCACACCTACGGGGACGCGCGGCGGGACGCCGCCGAGCGGGAGATGTTCGTGGTCGCGACGGGCGCCGGGGTGCAGAACTTCCTGGTCGCCCTGGCCGGGGAGCGGCTGGGCTCGGCCTGGGTGTCGTCGACGATGTTCTGCCGGGACGTGGTCCGCGAGGTCCTGGACCTGCCCGCGGACTGGGACCCGATGGGCGCGGTGGCGGTCGGCCATCCCGCCGAGGCGCCCCGGCCCCGACCGGAGCGGGAGGCGGGCGCGTTCATCGAGGTGCGGTGAGCCGGACGCGTGGGGCGCCTACCCTCGTAGGAGCCCCACTCCGGCAGGGCTCTCCGCGCCCTCCCCTCTTTCCCCTCTTTCCCCTCTTTCCCTCTTTCCCTTCTTTTCTGTATCTCCCCACTCCCCGGAATCCTCTCTGTGGCAGGACGTTTCGCTCCCCGGCCCGATCGCACGACCGTGCGAGGCGGACGGACCGCCGTGCCCACGGGGGTGCCGCGCCAGGCACCGGCCCCGGCGCTGGTGCGGACCTGGGTGCCGGACGGGCCGCTGGACCTCGGTCTGGTCCTGGCGCCGCTGCGGCGCGGGCCCGGGGACCCGACGTTCCGCGCACTGCCGGACGGCTCCGTCTGGCGGGCGAGCCTGACGCCCGCCGGGCCGGGGACGCTGCGGGTGACGCGGCACGGCGGCGAGGTGCGGGGCGAGGCCTGGGGCCCCGGCGCCGACTGGCTCCTGGAGCGGCTGCCGGACCTGCTCGGGGCCGGGGACGACCCGGCGGCGTTCGTCCCCCGGCACAAGGTGCTGGCGCTCACCCGGCACCGGCGTCCGGGACTGCGGCTGCTGCGGACCGGGCTGGTGCTGGAGTCGTTGATCCCGTCGGTCCTGGAGCAGAAGGTCACCACGGACGAGGCGTACCGGGCGTGGCGGCTGCTGGTACGGAAGTACGGGGAGCCGGCACCCGGGCCCGCGCCCGAACGGATGTCGGTGATGCCCTCGCCCCGGACCTGGGCGCTGATCCCCTCCTGGGAGTGGCACCGGGCCGGCGTCGACACCAAGCGGGCGTCCACGATCCTGCGGGCGGTGCGCGTCGCCGCGCGGCTGGAGGAGGCGGCCGGGATGGCTCCGGCGGCGGCGCGGGCGCGGCTGGAGCTGGTGCCGGGCATCGGTCCGTGGACGTCCACGGAGACGGTGCAGCGCAGTCACGGCTCGGCGGACGAGGTGACCGTGGGGGACCTGCACCTGCCGGGCATCGTGGGGTGGGCCCTCGCCGGGGACCGGGACGCGGACGACGCGGCGATGCTCGAACTGCTGGAGCCGTACGCCGGGCAGCGGCACCGGGCGGCCCGGCTGATCCTGCTGAGCGGAAGAACGCCGGCCCGGCGGGCTCCGAAGAGGCCGCGCTGGGACATCGGACGGCTGTGAGGCCCGAGCCCTCAGCCGTCCGCGTCCTCGACCGACCGAACCCTCAGCCGCCCGCGTCCCCAGTCGTGCAAGCCCTCGACCGACCGGCTACTCGTCCGAGGAGAACCGCACCGCCCCCGCCGGGATCCGGGCGTCGCACCACACCCGCACCCCGTCCCGGAGTTCGTTGCGGGCGCCGATGACCGCGCCGTCCCCTATGACCGTCCCGGTGAGGACCGACCGCTCCCCCACCCGCGCGCGGGTGCCGATCAGCGAGTCGGTGACGACCGCTCCGGGTTCGATGACCGCACCCGGCAGGATCGTGCTGCCGAAGACGCGCGCACCCTCCGCCACGAACGCGCCCTCGCCCACCACCGTCCCGCCCGCCAGCTTGGCGTCCGGTGCCACTCTCGCCGTCGGCAGGACCAGCCGGTCGCCGCAGCGCCCCGGGACCGCCGGGGACGGGGCACGGCCCAGCACCAGGTCCGCGGAGCCGCGGACGAAGGCGGCCGGGGTGCCGAGGTCCAGCCAGTACGTGGAGTCGACCAGACCCTGGAGGTGCGCCCCCGCCGACAGCAGGTCCGGGAACGTCTCCCGCTCCACCGACACCGGCCGTCCCGCCGGGATCGTGTCGATGACCGAGCGGCGGAACACGTACGCCCCCGCGTTGATCTGGTCGGTGACGATCTCCTCGGGCGTCTGCGGCTTCTCCAGGAACGCCAGGACCCTGCCCGTGTCGTCCGTGGGGACCAGCCCGTACGCCCGTGGGTCGGTCACCTTCGTCAGGTGCAGCGAGACGTCCGCGCCCGTCGTCTCGTGGGTGCGCACCAGCGCCCGGATGTCCAGGCCCGTGAGGATGTCGCCGTTGAAGACCAGTACGGGTTCGTCCGGGCCGGAGTGCAGCCGGGAGGCGACGTTGCGGATCGCGCCGCCCGTGCCGAGCGGCTCCGCCTCCGTCACGTACTCGATGTGGAGCCCCAGCGACGACCCGTCGCCGAAGTACGGCTCGAAGACCTCGGCCAGATAGGACGTGGCCAGGACGATGTGCTCGACGCCCGCCGCTTTCGCTCTCGCCAACTGGTGCGTGAGGAAAGGCACCCCGGCGGCCCGGACCATGGGCTTCGGGGTGTGCACCGTGAGCGGGCGCAACCGTGTGCCCTTGCCGCCGACCAGGAGGATCGCTTCTGTCACCTGTCGTCTCTGCTTCCTGCCGGGACCGGCCGAACTGTCTTTCGGCCGGCCAGTTTATGCAGACCGTTCCACAGCGCTTTCGACGGTGTGTCTCCGGCAGGGAGGAACCCGGCCCGGCGGCTCCGCGCGGTTCAGCGGCCCTGGTAACCGGCCGCCGTGGAGCGGATGGCGCCGAGCTGGTCGTAGAGCTTCCCCCCTGGGCACACGGTGTTGAACCCGTCCCGGTGACCGGAGATCACGTTCAGTCGGACCTTCGTGCCTTTTGCGTAGAGATTTCCACCGTCGGACGTCAGGTATGTCTCCGCGCTCGGATCCACTCCGTACAGACCGAGCTTCCACGCGGCGAGCCGGGCGATGCCCCTCACCGCCGAGCCCGACGGCTCCGTGGAGCTGTACGTACCGAGAACCGCCACCCCCGTGCTGTTGGAGTTGAACCCCAGAGTGTGGGCGCCCAGGACCGGTTCCGCCACTCCCCCGGCGCGGCCCTCGTAGATCGTCCCGCACTTGTCGACGAGGAAGTTGTAGCCGAGGTCCCGCCAGCCCATGCTCTCCGTGTGGTAGCGGTGGATACCGCGGATGAGCGAAGGCGCCTCCTCGCACGTGTAGTCGTTGCCGGAGGCGGTGTGGTGCACGAAGACCGCACCGACCTCGTTCGTGTAGACGAATCCCTCCGTCCGCAGGCTCTCGTCCGCTCCCCAGCCGGCCCGTGTGACGATGTCGGGGCGCGGGGCGGTGTACGGATTCGCCCGCTGCCGCGCGACCGCGCCCTTCCGCCGCGCGCCCTCACCACCGTCCGCCGTGCCGTCGGCAGTGCCGTCCGCCGGCTCGGCGCCCTCGCCGGGGTCGACGAGTTCGAGGCGCATCCCGGACGGCAGCGGCAGCACGGTGTCCTCGGCGTCCTCGGCGCCCTCGGCAGTCGTGCCGGCGTGCCCCGGACCTCCGGACTCCGCCAGGACCCTGATCTCCACGCCGTCCGAGTCGCCCACCCACAGCGGTGCGGTGGCGCCGCGGACCCGGCCCGAGGCGCGTTCCCCGGTGCCGGGGTCGGCCGCGTGGTCGGCGTTGCGGGCCTCGACGTCCCGCCAGCCGGACCAGGAGCCGGTGCGGGCCGCGCGGGTGCGGACCTGGACCCGGCCGTGGAGTTCGGCGGCGGGGTCGTCCCAGACGACGCCGAGGAGGGAGAAGTTCCGTACGGACCGGGGGGTCAGGCCGAACGTGGTGGCGCCGGAGGCACGGTCGGGGTCGAGGGGTTGCAGGGGCAGCGACTCGGTGCCGCCCGTGGCGCCGGACTCGGCCGTCACCGCCGTCACCGCCGCACGCGGGGCAGCCCGGACCGGGTGCCCCGGCCCGGCGCTCGCCGCGGCGGCGGACGGCGCGAGGGGGAGCGCGAGAGCGGTCGCGCAGATGACACCGATGGCGGAAGCAGGAATTCTACGCATGCCCCTGATCTTGAACATAGTCATACGAATCTGTCCATCGGGGAATTGACGGGACATCGAAACCCCTTCCGCCGAACCGGTGCCCCCGCCACCCGGTGCGCACAGCCGCGTCCGCGTACGCTTGCGCGGGTGAACGCCACCGACCGCACCCCCGCCGACCTGCTGGGTTCCGCGCTCGCCGCGGACCCGGGCCGCCCCCTGGTGACCTTCTACGACGACGCCACGGGCGAACGCGTCGAATTGTCCGTGGCCACCTTCGCCAACTGGGTGGCCAAGACCGCGAACCTGCTCCAGGACGAACTGTCCGCCGAGCCGGGCGACCGCGTGTCGCTCCTGCTGCCCGCGCACTGGCAGACGGCCGTGTGGCTGCTGGCGTGCGCGTCGGTGGGCGCGGTCGCGGACGTGTCCGGCGATCCGGCTGCCGCCGACGTCGTGGTGAGCGGACCGGACTCGTTGGAGGCCGCGCGGTCCTGCTCGGGCGCGCGGATCGCGCTGGCGCTCAGGCCGCTCGGGGGACGCTTCCCGCAGCCCCCGGAGGGCTTCGCCGACTACGCCGTGGAGGTGCCGGGGCAGGGCGACCGGTTCACGCCGTACGCACCGGTCGACCCCGAGGCTCCGGCGCTGATCGTGGCGGGGCGGGAGTTCACCGGGGCCGAGGTGGTGGAACGGGCCCGCGCGGAGGCGACGGACCTCGGGCTGACCGGACCGGGCTCGCGCATCCTGTCGGGTCTGCCGTACGACACATGGGAGGGCCTGCACGCGGGCTTGTACGGGCCGTTGGCGACCGGTGGCTCGGTGGTGCTGTGCCGCAACCTGGACCGGCTCGGGGACGAGGCCCTGGACAAGCGCGTCGAGAGCGAACGGGTCACGGTCATCTCCCGCTAGAGCCCGCAGACCCCGCTCGGTGCGGGCGGACCCGTCCAAACCGGGCCCGCCGGGCCCGTCCCCCGTTCGCCGCACCCCGGCCCCCGTACGGCTCAGCAGTGCCCGCCTCGGCCCCGGATCCGGGTCATCGTCGTATCAGCGGCCCGCACGGCACGTACGGCGCGTACGGCCTCCACCGCACGCCGCACGCCGTACGCAGTGAGGGGGTGGACCGGTCATGAGCGACACCGCAGGCGCCTCCCCCGCGGGCGCGGGCAGCGGGCGCGTCCTCGGGCCGGGGGCGGGGGCCTCGGCGAGCGGGGCGGGGCAGGCCCGGCGCAGGCGGCGGCGGTGGGTGCGGGGCACCGGGCTCGGTCTCGCCGTGCTGCTCGTCCTGGCCGCCGGGGCCGGGTGGGCGGTGTACGTGAAGCTCGACGGGAACATCACGCCGGACGAGGCGGCCGCGGCCGAACTCGCGCGGTTCGAGGGGGAACGGCCCGCCCCGCTGGCCGAGGAGGCCCGGAACATCCTGCTGATCGGCTCGGACTCGCGCTCCGGGGACGGCAACCGCCGCTACGGCCGGGACTCGGGGACGGAGCGGTCCGACACCGCGATCCTGCTGCACCTGTCGGCGGGCCGGCGCAGCGCCACCGCCGTGTCCCTGCCCCGTGACCTGATGGTGGCCGTGCCGGACTGCCTGCGCGAGGACGGCACCCGCGCCGAACCCGTGTTCACGATGTTCAACCAGGCCTTCCAGCGGGGCGGTTCGGCCTGCGCCGTCCGCACCGTCGAGAAACTCACCGGCATTCACGTGGACCATCACATCGTCGTGGACTTCCACGGTTTCAAGAAGATGGTCGAGGCGGTCGACGGCGTCGAGGTCTGTCTGCGCGAACCCATCGACGACAAGGCGGCGAAACTGAGGCTGCCCGCGGGCCGGGTGACGCTGAACGGGGAACAGGCCCTCGGTTATGTCCGTGCCCGCAAGTCGCTCGGTGACGGCAGCGACACACAGCGCATGGAACGCCAGCAGCAGTTCCTCGGGGCGCTCGCCAACAAGGTGCGCGGCAATGACGTGCTGCTGAATCCGGTGAAGCTGTATCCCGTTCTGGACGCGGCCACTTCGGCACTGACGACCGACCCGGGACTGGCCAGTCTGCGCGGTTTGTACGAGCTCGTCCGCGGGCTGCGCGAGATCCCGACGGAACGCGTGCAATTCCTCACCGTCCCACGGGAGCCGTATGCCGCCGACGCCGATCGGGACCAACTCTCCCAGCCCGAGGCGGAGGCCCTGTTCGAGCGGTTGCGCAGGGACGCTTCGGTGACGGTCGCACAGGAGGCGGCGCGGAACTCCGGCGCCGGAACGGACTCCGGCGCACCGTCCGGGAATTCGCACGAAGGCGGCACGGACAGTGACGGAAAGGTCACTCGGAGGGAATCCGCGAACCCGTCCGGGAGCCCTTCCCCCGCGCCCACATTCTCCGGAAACACGGCGGCCGAGGACGGCTGCGCGTAAAGCCGGCGCACGGACGACCCCACAACAGTGGAGCCATGTCAACGGATATGCGCGAATTGCCCAGTTGTAGGGACATGAAATGTGCCACCGGCGTCGCCGGAAGTCATTCGGTGCCGTTAATGTGAGCGCTCCGGTGCGCGCGCACCCGAAGTTCGTCCTGCAGTCGCGCACTGCGTGACCGACCGGGCGCCCAGGAGGGGAAGGGCGCCGCGTGGCACCGACGGAGGACTCGAACGACCGTGGACGCGCAGAGCCGTGGGCGGGGCAACGACATGGACCCCGCAGACCAGTGGGTGCTCAACCCGGACACCGGTGATTACGAACTGCGGCTGAACGATTCCGCACCGCAGTCGCCGATCCCCTCTCCCCGTAGGCCGCGCCCCGCCGAAGCGGGTGCGCGCAAGGGTGCCGGCGCCGGTGCGCCGCGCGGCCGTACCGATGCGCCCGGGCGCACGGCGGAGCGCCCCGCCGGCCGCAGGACGGCCGAGCGCGGGACGGCCGAGGACAAGGCACCCGAGGGCAAGGCGCCCGAGCGCGAGGCACCGCCGCCGCGCAGGCGCCGGGGTGCGCCGGAGGAGCCGCCGCCGGGCCGTCGCGGACGCCGGCCGGCGAAGAAGAAGTCGAAGGCGAAGAAGGTCCTGCTCTGGACGGGCGGGGTGATGGCGTTCACGGTGCTCGCCACCGGCGTGGGCGGCTACCTGTACCTGGAGCACCTCAACGACAACATCGACGCCATCCCCGACGACGGCGCGAGCACCGGTGGCTTCCAGAAGGACAAGGCCATCAACATCCTGCTGATCGGCACCGACAAGCGCACCGGTGCGGGCAACGAGGGCTACGGCGACGCGGGCAGCGTCGGGCACGCCGACACCACGCTCCTGCTGCACGTCTCCAAGGACCGCACCAACGCCACCGCGCTGAGCATCCCGCGCGACCTCATCGTCGACATCCCCGACTGCCCCACCACGCTGGAGGACGGGACCCAGAAGGTGATCCCGGGCTCCCGGGACCGCTTCAACACCAGCCTCGGCCAGAACGAACGCACACCGAGCTGCACCATGCGCACCGTCACCGAGCTGACCGGGATCACGCCGGACAACTTCATGGTGGCGGACTTCAACGCGGTCAAGACGCTGACCACAGCGGTCGGCGGGGTCGACGTCTGCCTCGCCAAAGCCGTCAACGACAAGGACTCCAAGCTCAACCTGGACGCCGGCACGCACACCATCGAGGGCGATCAGGCGCTGGCGTTCGTCCGCACCCGGAACGCGTGGGGCAACCGGGGCGACCTCGACCGCATCAAGGTGCAGCAGCAGTTCCTCGGCGCGCTGATGCGGCAGCTGAAGTCCAGCGACACCCTCACCAGCCCGACGAAGATGGTCAAGCTCGCGGAGGCGGGCACCGAGGCGCTCACCGTCGACGCCCAGCTGGACAGCATCAACAAGCTGAAGGACCTCGGTCTGGAGCTGGGCAAGCTCAACGTCAAGAACCTGACGTTCACCACCCTGCCGGTGGTCGACAACCCCGTGGAGACGACGGTGAAGGCCACCGTCGTCATGGACGAGTCCAAGGCGCCGCAGATACTCGACCTGATCAAGAACGACGTGTCGTTCACCGAGGTCGAGCAGGAGAAGAAGAAGAAGGAGAAGAAGGAGAAGGCCGCCGTCGCCGCCCGCCTCAAGGGCCCCAAGGCGGAGGCCTCCGAGGTGCGGGTGCGGGTCTTCAACGGCGGCGCCCCCTCGGGCAGCGCCCAGGACACCCTCAGATGGCTCCAGATCGAGGAGGGCGTCAGCAAGTCGGAGAACGCCGGCAACGCCTCCGAGACGCTGAAGAAGACCACCCTGGAGTACGCGCCCGACCAGGCCGACCAGGCCCGCCGCCTCGCCGACATCCTCGGCCTGTCCGGATCCGGGATGAAGCCCGGCGAGAGCGCCACCAACGCCCAGGGCCTGCCCACGATGACGCTGACCCTCGGCGAGGACTTCAAGGGCGCGGGCATATCCCTGACGGCTCCGTCCAAGGCGCCGGACGACGTCATCAAGGACGCGTCCACGGCCGACAAGGTGCAGTGCGCCAAGTGACCTGCCGGGCAGGGCACCGGAAGCCCTGCCCGCAGGCAGACGGCCGACGGTGCCATTTCCCCACCCAATAGGGCGGTTTGCCCCGTTCCGGGGGCGAGGAATTCGTCACTGAAGCCACTTCTCGCTCAGGCGGGCGGCTAATGTGAACGCTCCAGTGCCCCGGCCGCGAGGACCGTCCTGGCGTCGCGCACGGTGGTGACCAGTACGCGCGCGGACACCCTCTGGAGGGGGAGGGCGCCGCGTGGCCCGGACGGAGGATTCGGACGAGCGTGGACGCGCAGAGCCGTGGGCGGGCGGACAACGTCGACCCCGCAGACCAATGGATACTCAACCCGGTCACCGGTGAGTACGAACTGCGGCTGGCCCCTTCCGCACCGCAGCCGCCCGTCCCCGGCCCCCGCCGCAGCGGCCACCACGCCCACGGCGCAGTCGGCACCGACGGCGCCGTCGACGCCGTGCCCGGCCGCACCCGGACACCCGGCCGTGAGGTCCCGCCGCCGCGGCGGCGCGGCGCCCCCGAGGCACTGCCCGGACGGCGCGGCGACCGGCCGGTCCAGCGCAGGCCGAAGGCGAGGAAGGCCCTGCTGTGGGTGGGCGGGACGATGGCGTTCACGGTGCTCGCCACCGGCACGGCCGGCTACCTCTATCTGAAACACCTCGAGGGCAACGTCCGCACGACCGACGTCGGCGACGCGGGCTCGGGCGACTTCAGCAAGGACGAGGCCTTCAACATCCTGATCCTCGGCACCGACAAGCGCACCGGCGCGGGCAACGAGGGCTACGGCGACAAGAACAGCGTCGGGCACGCCGACACCACGATCCTGCTGCACGTCGCCGAGGACCGCACCAACGCCACCGCGCTGAGCATCCCGCGCGACCTCATCGTCGACATCCCCGACTGCCCCACCACGCTGGAGGACGGGACCCGGAAGGTGGTTCCGGGGCTGCAGGGCGCCCGGTTCAACCGCAGCCTCGGCGAGGGCGGCCGGGATCCGGGCTGCGCGATGCGCACCGTGGAGGAGGCCACCGGCATCCCCGTCGACCATTTCATGATGGCCGACTTCAACGCGGTCAAGACCCTCACCACCGCGGTCGACGGCGTCAAGGTGTGCCTGGAGCACGCGGTCGACGACAAGCAGTCGAAGCTGAGGCTGCCGGCGGGCGAGTCGACGGTGGCGGGTGAGGACGCCCTCGCCTTCGTCCGTACCCGGCACAGCTTCGGCAACGAGGGCGACCTCGACCGGATCAAGGTGCAGCAGCACTTCCTGGCCTCGCTGATGCGCAAGATCTCCTCCGGCGACACCCTCACCAGCCCCACCCGGCTGGTGAAACTGGCCGAGGCCGCCACCGAGGCCCTGAGCGTGGACACCGGTCTCGGCAAGGTGAGCACGCTCAAGGACGTCGCCCTGGAGCTGAAGAAGGTGCCGCCGAAGAACATCTCCTTCACCACGGTGCCGGTGGTCGACAACCCCGCGGAGACGGTGAAGGCGACCGTCGTCCTCAACGAGGCCAAGGCGCCGCAGCTCTTCGCGGCGATCGCGAACGACGTGTCGCTGACCGAGGTCGAGGAGAGGAAGAAGGAGCGGAAGACCGCCGTCGCCGCCCGTCTCAAGGGCCCCAAGGCGGACGTCTCCGAGGTGCGGGTGCGGGTCCTCAACGGCGGCGCCCCGCAGGGCAGCGCCCAGCAGATGCTCAACCGGCTCCAGATCGAGGAGGGCGTCAGCAAGTCGGAGAACGCCGGCAACGCCCCCCGGACGCTGAAGAAGACCACCCTGGAGTACGCGCCCGACCAGGCCGACCAGGCCCGCCGCCTCGCCGACATCCTCGGCCTGTCCGGATCCGGGATGAAGCCCGGCGAGAGCGCCACCAACGCCCAGGGCCTGCCCACGATGACGCTGACCCTCGGCGAGGACTTCACGGACGCCGGGGCACAGCTCGACGCCTCCGCGGCAGGGGTCCCGGACGTGGAGAAGTCCACGGCCGACAAGGTGCAGTGCGCGAGCTGACATTCAGCCGAGTAAGTGCCGAACCCTCGCCAAAAGTTGTTGAATCGGTTGCGTTTCGCGTGCAACTGACGGGCCCGTCGTGCGTCTAACACAACGCAGGACGGGCCTTGTTCCATGACGCGAGGAGTTTCAGGGGTGGGGAGGACGGCGGCAGTGACGCAGAGCGCCGCGCGGAGGACGCTCCGCGACGACCGGCGTGAACCGGACGGCGGCGCGGACGGCGGCGCCTCCGACGGCATGTCCGACAGCGACGGCGGGGACATACCGGAGTCCGGCGCCGACGGCGGCCGGCGCCCGCGGCGCCGGGTGTTCAAGTGGCTCGCCGCGGTCCTCGCGCTGCTCCTCCTCGGCTCGGCCGGAGCCGGCTACGTCTACTACCGGCACCTGAACGACAACATCAAGCAGAACCCGCTGAACCTGGGCGACAACAAGGTGGCCCAGCCGACGCCGAACGCCGCCGGACAGACCCCGCTGAACATCCTGCTGATCGGCTCCGACGCCCGGGACAACGAGGCGAACCAGAAACTCGGCGGCGCCCGCGAGACGTTCGGCGCGACACCGCTGGCCGATGTGCAGATGCTGCTCCACCTGTCCGCCGACCGGACCAACATGTCCGTGATCAGCATGCCCCGCGACACCCTCGTCCAGATCCCCAAGTGCACCGACCCCGAGGACGGGACCGTCTACGAGGCGAGCAAGGGGCGGACCATGACCAACCAGAGCCTCGGGCACGGCGGTCCGGGCTGCACCGTGGCCACCTGGCAGGAGCTCACCGGCATCCACATCGACCACTTCATCATGGTCGACTTCGCCGGTGTGGTCTCCATGGCGGACGCCGTCGGCGGCGTCCCGGTGTGCGTGGACGCCAACATCCTCTCCCGCGACAGCAAGGGCCACGGCTCCGGGCTGAAGCTGCCCGAGGGCACCCACCCGGTCAAGGGCGAGCAGGCCCTGCAGTGGCTGCGGACGCGCTACGGCTTCGAGGACGGCAGCGACCTCGCCCGCGCCAAGGCCCAGCACATGTACATGAACTCGCTGGTCCGCGAGTTGCGCGAGAACGCCACCCTGAGCAGCCCCAACAAGCTGCGCAGGCTGGCCGAGGAGGCCACCCGGGCACTCACCGTCGACCCCGGCCTCGACACCGTCAAGAAGCTGTACGACCTCAGCAACGAGCTGCGCAAGGTGAAGCCGGAGCGCGTCACCATGACCACGATGCCGAACCGGTACGTGGGCGCCCGGGTGGAGCCGACCGAGGACGCCGAACAGCTCTTCCGACTGGTCCGCGAGGACATCGCGCTGGACGGCAGGGACAAGAAGTCGGCAGGGGCCGGGGAAGCGGCAGAAAAGGCCACGTCCACCGAACCGCCCGCTCCCGACGCCGAGATCGCGATCCAGGTCGTCAACGGCACCCGCACCGACTCACTGGCCGCGGCGCCCGGCCGCGCGAGCACCGTGACCGGGCTCCTGCGGGAGATGGGCTTCACCGGTGCGTTCGCCGGCACCTCCGGCTCCCTCAGCAGGGAGCAGACGGTGGTGCGGTACCCGAGCGCCGACCTGGAGGGCGACGCGCACCGCGTCGCCGAGTCCCTGGGGATCCCGGGGAGTTCGGTGCGGCGCTCCACCGACGTCTCCGGAGTCACACTCGTCGTGGGCGCCGACTGGCGTGAGGGGAAGACGTACGAGGCCCCCGAACAGGACGACACCACCCCCGAGTCGGCCGAGGCCCTCAACGGCGCGGACGACACGGCCTGCATGAAGGTCAACCCGGCCTTCACCTGGTCCTGACCGGCCCTGGCCGGTCCTGACCGGCCCTCACACGGCGGGGCCCCCTTCCCGGGTTCGGGAAGGGGGCCCTCGGTGTCCGCGGGGAAGGCGGGTCAGGCGGCCGGGGCGTCCGCGTGGACCGCGGGCCGCCGGGAGGCGATGACCTTCTTCGCGAGCGAGCGCGGGCTGGTCAGGAAGCCCCAGCCCCACGACATGTGCATGGTGCCCAGCGCCACCGGTATCCGCAGCCGCGCCTTCAGCGGCAGCCCCTTGCCCGCGGGTACGGAGCCCAGCACGATCGCCGCGAGGTACCCGCCGGGCACCACGAAGCCCCACGGGGTGAGCGCCGCCCCCACCACCGTTCCGGCCGCGATCGCGCACACCGCGGCCGGCGGGGCCAGATAGCGCAGGTTGATGGAGCCGGAGTGGTAGCGGGCGACGACGTGCCGCCAACGGCCGTAGTCCTTGTACTGCTTGGCCAGCGCCCGCACGCTCGGCCGGGGCCGGTACGACACCTTCAGCTCCGGCGAGAACCAGATCAGCCCGCCGGCCTCGCGGATGCGGAAGTTCAGCTCCCAGTCCTGGGCGCGGATGAACTCGACGTTGTAGCCGCCCTGCCGCTCCAGCGCCTCGCGCCGGAACACCCCGAGGTAGACGGTCTCGGCGGGGCCCGCCGTGCCGCCGGTGTGGAAGGCCGCGTTGCCGACGCCTATCCGCGAGGTCATCGCGGCGGCGACCGCGTGCTCCCAGTCGTTCTCCCCCTCGGCGTGCATGATGCCGCCGACGTTCTGCGCGCCGGTCTCCTCCAGGAGCCGTACCGCGGTGGTGATGTAGCCCGGCGAGAGCATCCCGTGTCCGTCGACGCGGACCACGATCGGATGGCGCGAGGCCTTGATCGCCGCGTTGAGGGCGGCCGGAGTGCGGCCGGTCGGGTTGGGCACGGTACGCACCCGCGGGTCCTCGGCCACGAGTTCGGCGGCGATCTCGTCCGTGCGGTCCGTGGACGGACCGAGGGCGATCACGACCTCCATCTCGCCGGCGTACTCCTGGGCGAGGATCGCATGGACGGCGCCACGCAGATACCTTTCCTCGTTGAGCACGGGCATGATCACGGAAACGGCGGGGTGCCGCACGTCGGGATTGGCGTTCATAGGGTCCTCACGTTACCGCGAACGGGGGACAGCGGTGCGCGCGCCGGGTGCGGCTGCGCCGGGCCGCAGATCGTATCGGCCTACGGTGCTCAGGATCCCGGGCACGGCCCCGTACGGAGCCGCGGCCCTCGTCCGGCCCTCGTCCGGAGGTGTCCTCCCTTTGCCCCCGCAGCCGCCGTCCCCTCGCCCCGGCCCCCGCCCCCGCCCCCGTCCCCGCACCGCGCCGCAGCGCCGCCCGCGACCGTCCGGCCGGGGCGGTCCGCGAACGGCGCGACGCCGGAAGCCCCGCTGGGGCATGCGGGCGGTGACCACGCTGTCGGTCGTGGTGCTCGCCTCCGCCGGGATCGGACACGCGGTGGTCACCAGCCTCGACTCGGGGATCGACCGGGTCGACCCGTTCCGGGACATGAAGAACCGCCCCGCGGCCGGCCACGGCATGAACGTTCTGCTCGTCGGCACGGACGGCCGCGAGCGGATCGGCGAGGAGGAACGGCGGAAGTACCGGCTCGGCGGGGCGTCCTGCAACTGCACCGACACCATCATGATCCTGCACATCTCGGAGGACCGGGAGCGGACCAGCGTCGTCAGCCTGCCGCGCGACTCGTACGCCATGACGCCCCCGCACACCGACCGGGTGAGCGGCGAGGAGCACGAGGGGCACCCCGTCAGGCTGAACGCGGCGTACGCGGAGGGCGGGCCGGAGCTGACCGTGCGCACGGTGGAGAAGATGACCCGGGTGAAGATCGACCACTACCTGGAGCTCGATTTCACCAGCTTCATGAAGACCGTCGACGTGGTCGGCGGCGTCGAACTGTGCACCACCGAACCGCTCGAGGACAGCCACACCGGCCTCCACCTGCCCGCCGGCCGGCACACCCTGCGGGGCGGCGAGGCCCTGCAGTACGTACGCGCCCGGCACGTCGACGGCGCCTCCGACCTCGGCCGGATGAGACGCCAGCAGCGTTTCATGGCGGCGCTGGTGGACCGGGCCACGTCCTCCGGGATCCTGCTGAACCCGATGAAGTTCCGGGACGTGACCCGCGCGGTGCTCGGTTCGGTCCGCGCCGACAAGGGCTTCGGCACCGACCAACTGCTGGACCTGGGGCGGGCGATGCGGAACTTCTCGCCCTCCTCCTCCGAGTTCACCACCGTGCCGCTCGCGAGGAGGGGGGTCACGGTCAAGGGCCTCGGCTCGACCCTGAAGTGGCATCCCGAGAAGTCTCAGCGCATCTTCGAGGCGCTGCGCGAGGACAAGCCGCTCTCCACGCACTCCTCGCCCGACGCGGCGCTGCGCGTCCCGGTGGACCCCCGGCAGATCCGCGTCCAGGTCGAGAACGGCACCGGGATCCAGGGGCTCGGCCGCCGTGTGGACGCGGCCCTCGCGGCGACCGGCTTCAACACCACCCACGCCCCTGTCAACGCGGCGGACCGCTCCGTACGGCGGACCGTCGTCGCCCACGACCCCCGCTGGGACCGCTCCGCGAAGTCCCTCGCCGCCGCCCTGCCGGGCAGTGAACTGCGTGCGGTGAAGGGCCAGGGCGCCACCCTGAGGGTGATCGCCGGGAGCGACTTCGAGAAGGTCCGCAAGGTCCGGGCCGAGGACCCGGGGAAGGACGAGTTCGGAGTGGTGCGGGGCGACGAGGTGGGGTGCTCGTAGGCCCGCGGCGAAGGTGCGGGGCGGGTTCGGTCCGAGGTCCCCTCCGGGTCGGTCGGAGATGCCCTCGGGGTCAGTCGGAGATGCCCTCCGCCGCCCGCTTCTGACGCAGCTCCACGATGGCGCGGCGGCGGGCCAGGCGGTGGGTGCGGCGGATCTGGGCCTCCTGGCCCCGGCGCCGGTCCCGCTCGGTCTCCGGTATCACCGGCGGCACCCGGCGGGGCTTGCCGTCGGCGTCGACGGCCGCGAAGACGAGGTAGGCGGAGCCGACCTGGGTGGGCGGGGTGGACTCGTTCCAGCGCTCGGCCAGGACCCGCACGCCGATCTCCATGGACGTCCGGCCGGTCCAGTTGACCTGGGCCTTCACATGGACCAGATCACCGACGCGGACCGGCTCCAGGAAGGCCATCTCGTCCATGGAGGCGGTGACGGCGGGTCCTCCGGAGTGGCGGCCGGCGACCGCGCCCGCCGCGTCGTCGACCAGTTTCATGATCACGCCGCCGTGCACCGTACCCAGCAGGTTGGTGTCGTTGTGGGTCATGATGTGGCTGAGGGTCGTCCGCGACGCCGAGGTGGGCTTGCCCGGGATGTCGGGACTCTCCGTGGGTGCGGCTGGAGCCTGATCTGTCATGGCCTCCACCTTATGCCGAGCTCTCATCCGGAGAATTTGTGTCAGCTTGGCAACATCGGTGCTGCTATTCACCGGTGACCGGTACGGCGGACGGCCCGGGCCTGCACACTGTTGCGCATGACTAACTGGCCCGAGGCATGGCCCCAGGACGACCGCGGCGCCCGCTACGGACGCGGAAGCGGGAGCGCACGGCCCGAGAGCGCCCGCGTCATGCGGCAGGTCCGCCGCGGCCAGGGGGTCCCGCCCGGCCAGGGGGCGTACGGCGGAGTGCCGCAGCAGGCGTCGTACGTGGACGGCCGCGGGCACGGCGGCCACAGCGACTACGGCGACCACGGAGGCGACTACAACACCGGCCAGGTCTACGGGTCCCCCGCCGGGGGCGGCCACGGCGGGCCGGGCGGCGACGGCCGTTACGCGCACGGTTCCGCGCCGGACTGGCGCCGTCGCGTCAAGCTGACGGCGATCACGGTCGCGACGGTGCTGGTGGTGACGACCGTCGGCACCTACTTCTGGGCCGACTCCAAGCTCAACCGCGAGGTCGACCTGTCCGTCGTCATCGACCGGCCGGAGGCGGGCAAGGGCACCAACTACCTGATCGTCGGCTCCGACAGCCGGGCCGGGCTGACCGACGAGCAGAAGAAGAAGCTGCGCACCGGGTCCGCCGAGGGCAAGCGCACGGACTCGATGATGATCCTGCACACCGGCAGCAACGGCCCCACCCTGATCTCGCTGCCCCGCGACTCGAACGTGGAGATACCCACCTTCAAGGGCTCCGAGTCCGGCAAGACCTTCCAGGGCACGGGCCGGCAGGTGAAGCTGAACGCCGCGTACGCGGAGGACGGCCCCGAACTCCTGGTCCGCACGGTCGAGTTCAACACGGGTCTGCACATCGACCACTACGTCGAGATCGGCTTCGCCGGCTTCGCCAACATCGTGGACGCGGTCGGCGGCGTGGAGATGGACATACCGAAGGACATCAAGGACACCAAGTCCGGCGCCGACTTCAAGAAGGGCAAGCAGACCCTGAACGGCGAGGAGGCCCTCGCCTTCGTCCGCACCCGGTACGCGCTGGCCGGCTCCGACCTGGACCGTACGAAGAACCAGCAGAAGTTCCTCTCCGCCCTGGCGAACCAGGTGGCGACGCCGGGCACGGTCCTGAACCCGTTCAAGCTGTACCCGACCCTGGGCGCGGGCCTGGACTCGCTGATCGTCGACGAGGAGATGGGCCTGTTCGACCTGGCCGGCATGTTCTGGGCGATGAAGGGCGTCAGCGGCGGCGACGGCACCTCCATGAACATGCCCCTCGCGGGTTCCTCCGGCGGCAACCTGCTCTGGGACAAGGCGAAGGTCAAGCAGCTGGTGGAGCAGCTGAACAACGACGAGAAGGTCACCGTCAAGGGCAACTGACCCCAGGACGGACCGAGGAGACCGAGGGCGCCGGCGGACGGCGCCCTCGGCCGTGTCGGGCGGCGGTGTCACATCGTGGCGCCCGCCATGGCACGGCAGGACTCGGCACAACGGCGACAGGACTCCGCGCAGCGCGTCATCCGCTCGTCGTCCGGCATGGACATGCACGCCTGGGCGCACAGGTCACAGGCCTCGGCGCACATCGCGCACATCTCGGCGGCGAGCGGCGAGCGACGCATCATCATGTCGGCGCACATGCGGGTCATCTCGGAGCAGTCCATGAGCGCCCGCATGATCTGGGTGGGGGCCTGGTCGGTCATCTGCAGACAGGAGCTCATGGTCTCCTCGCAGACGGTGTGGCAGGACATGCACGCGTTGACGCAGTCCTGCATCTCCTTGCTCATCGGGGTCGCGGCGGCAGACTGCTGGGTCATGATTCCTCCCAGGGGGGCGGCGGGGGCCGGAGTGCGCCCCCGCCCTTCCGTCCTACGCCCGCCGCCCCATGAGCACCACAGGAGGGGCGCAGCCCGCCGTCACGGCAGGTTGCGCGCCATCACGATCCGCTGGACCTGGTTCGTGCCCTCGTAGATCTGGGTGATCTTCGCGTCGCGCATCATGCGCTCGACCGGGTAGTCGCGGGTGTAGCCGTAGCCGCCGAGGAGCTGGACGGCGTCCGTGGTGACCTCCATGGCGACGTCGGAGGCGAAGCACTTGGCGGCGGCGCCCTGGAAGGTGAGGTCCGCATCACCGCGCTCGGACTTGGCGGCGGCCGCGTAGGTGAGCTGCCGGGCGGCCTCGATCTTCATGGCCATGTCGGCGAGCATGAACTGCACGCCCTGGAAGTCGGCGATCGGCTTGCCGAACTGCTTGCGCTCCTTGACGTAGCCCTTGGCGTAGTCGAGGGCGCCCTGGGCGATGCCGAGGGCCTGGGCGGCGATGGTGATGCGGGTGTGGTCGAGGGTCTTCATCGCCGTGGCGAAGCCGGTGCCCTCCTCGCCGATCATCCGGTCGGCGGGGATGCGGACGTTGTCGAGGTAGACCTCGCGGGTGGGCGAGCCCTTGATGCCGAGCTTCTTCTCCGGGGCGCCGAAGGAGACGCCCTCGTCGGACTTCTCGACGACGAAGGCGGAGATGCCCTTGGAGCGCTTGGTGGGGTCGGTGACCGCCATGACCGTGTAGTACTCGGACTCACCGGCGTTGGTGATCCAGCGCTTCACGCCGTCGAGGACGTAGTGGTCGCCGTCGCGGACCGCCCTGGTCTTCATGCCGGCCGCGTCGGAGCCGGCGTCCGGCTCGGAGAGGCAGTAGGAGAACATGCCGTCGCCCTGGGCGAGCGGGGTCATGTACTTCTTCTTCAGCGCCTCGGAACCGGAGAGGATCACCGGGAGGGAGCCGAGCTTGTTCACGGCGGGGATGAGCGAGGAGGACGCGCAGACGCGGGCCACCTCCTCGATCACGATGACGGTGGCGAGCGCGTCGGCGCCCGCGCCGCCGTACTCCTCGGGCACGTGGACGGCGTGCAGGTCGTTCGCGACCAGCGCGTCGAGCGCCTCCTGCGGGAAGCGGGCCTCCTCGTCCACCGCGGCGGCGTACGGCGCGATCTTCGCCTCGGCCAGCGAGCGGACGGCGTCGCGGAGCATGTCGTGCTCCTCGGACGGGCGGTACAGGTCGAAGTCAGCCGATCCGGCCAAGGTCTCTCACTCCAAAGACGACGAGGGCGACGCTCTGATGATGCTAACTACCGTTAAGTAACTCTCATAGTAGAACTCCTGCCCGCGCGGACGTACGTGAGTTTGCCGACAACGACCGGATCGCCCGCTGCTGCGCGCTCACCGCCCCCGGTTATGCTCAGGCCCGCACCACCTGCCGTATACCCCTTGGAGCACGCATGGCCCTCAGGATCACCGTGATCGGCACCGGTTATCTCGGTGCGACACACGCCGCGGCCATGGCGGAGCTCGGATTCGAGGTACTGGGCCTCGACGTCGTGCCGGAGAAGATCGAGATGCTCCGGCGGGGCGAGGTCCCGATGTACGAGCCGGGGCTCGAGGAGCTGCTGCGCCGGCACGTGGCGGGGATCGAGGGGTCCACCGGCAGGCTGCGGTTCACCATGGACTGGGCCGAGGTCGGGGCGTTCGGCGACGTCCACTTCGTCTGCGTGAACACCCCGCAGCGGCACGGCGAGTACGCCTGCGACATGTCGTACGTCGACTCCGCGTTCGCCTCGCTGGCCCCGCACCTGACCGGCCCCGTGCTGGTCGTCGGCAAGTCGACCGTGCCGGTGGGCTCCGCCGACCGGCTGGCCGCCTACCTGGCCGAGCACGCCCCGGCCGGCGCGGACGCCGAGCTGGCCTGGAACCCGGAGTTCCTGCGCGAGGGCTTCGCCGTCCAGGACACGCTGCACCCGGACCGGATCGTGGCGGGCGTGCGCAGCGAGCGGGCGGAGAAGCTGCTGCGGGAGGTGTACGCCACCCCGGTCGGCGAGGGCACCCCGTTCGTGGCGACCGACTTCCCGACCGCGGAGCTGGTGAAGACCTCCGCGAACTCCTTCCTGGCCACCAAGATCTCGTTCATCAACGCCATGGCCGAGCTGTGCGAGGCCACCGGCGGTGACGTGGCCAGGCTGGCGGAGGCCATCGGGTACGACGACCGGATCGGCAAGAAGTTCCTGCGGGCCGGGATCGGTTTCGGCGGCGGGTGCCTGCCGAAGGACATCCGGGCGTTCATGGCGCGCGCCGGTGAGCTGGGCGCGGACCAGGCGCTGACCTTCCTGCGGGAGATCGACTCGATCAACATGCGCCAGCGCGGCCGGATGGTGGAGCTGGCCCTGCAGGAGCTGGGCGGCGGGGCGTTCCTGGGCAAGCGGGTCGCGGTGCTGGGCGCCACCTTCAAGCCGGACTCGGACGACGTGCGGGACTCGCCGGCGCTGAACGTCGCCGGCCAGATACACCTCCAGGGCGGCCAGGTCACCGTGTACGACCCGAAGGGCATGGACAACGCCCGGCGCCTCTTCCCCACCCTGGGGTACGCGGACTCGGCGCTCGAGGCGGTGCGCGGCGCCGACGTCGTGCTGCACCTGACGGAGTGGCGGGAGTTCCGCGAGCTGGACCCGGCGGCGCTGGGCGAGGTGGCGGCCCAGCGGCTGGTCCTCGACGGGCGCAACGCCCTGGACGCCGAGGCCTGGCGCCGGGCCGGCTGGCGCTACCGCGCGATGGGCCGCCCCACCGCCTGACGGAACGGATGACGCCGGTTCGGCCGAGGCTCAGTCGGCCGAACCGGCGTCTGACTGCATTCTGCACCACGGGGCGGACCGGGCGGGGCCCCCGGGGCCCCATCGGCCGCCGCAGCGCGCCCCGCTCCCCTCTCCGGCCCCTTTCCGGTTTTTCCGGCCCCTCTCAGGCCCCCTTCGCGCGGTAGCGGCGCATCTTGGCGCGGGCCCCGCACACCTGCATGGAGCACCAGCGGCCGCGTCCGGCGGGACTGCGGTCGTAGTACGCCCAGTGGCAGTCGGCGGCCTCACAGGCCTTCAGCCTGTTCCAGGTGCCCGCCGTGACCGCTTCCGCCACGGCCGCCGCGACCCGGGAGAGCAGGGCCCCCTCGTCGACGGGGGCGAGGGCGGCGGAGCCGTCCGCCGGGTCGACGGTGACCACCAGCGGGGCGCGCGCGAGCAGCGCGCCGAGCGGGGTGGTCCCGCGGTGCGGCGGACGGCCGGCATGGGCGAGCAGGGTCGCGCGCAGCGCCTCGCGCAGCTCGCGCGCCGCCTCGACGCCCGCCGCGTCGCCCTCCGCCAGCCCGAAGCGGGCGCGGCCGTCCACCGTGTCCAGCGCGTCGGCGCCCGTCTCCAGGTCGAGCGTGTTGACGAGGCCCTCGACCAGGACCAGCCCACCGGGCGCAGCCGATCTCTCACTCATCTCAGGACGGTACCTCTCGCGTTCCCGCTGCTTTCCCCTTGCGACGTTACCTCCAGCACGGCAACATGGAGTAACGGTTACCGGTTACCCGCACCTACGGGTAACCGGGGGATTCGAGGAGGAAGCCATGTCCGTTGCCAAGGTGGGCGCCGTCGTCCTGGACTGCCCCGATCCGCGCGCGCTGGCCGGTTTCTACGCCGAGGTGGTGGGCGGCACGATCGTGGACGAGGGCGACTGGGTGGAGCTCCGGGTGCCCGGCGGGCCCACGCTCGCGTTCCAGGCGGCCCCCGGACACGTACCGCCCCGGTGGCCGGCGCCCGAGCACTCGCAGCAGTTCCACCTGGACCTGACCGTCGAGGACCTGGACACCGCGGAGCAGGAGGTGCTGGCGCTCGGCGCGAAGCCGCTGGAGACGGAGGACCGCTCGCGGACCTTCCGGGTCTACGCCGACCCGGCGGGGCACCCGTTCTGCCTGTGCGCCTGCTGAACCGGGTGCCCGGGGGCGCCGGGAAGGTCAGCCGTCGAGCGACTCGATGGTCGCGTGGGACAGTGCGCGGGTCGCCCGGAGCTCCCGGGCCGTGTCCTCGGCGGCGCCCAGGACCCGTACCGCGTTCTGCCAGGTCAGCTTGGCCAGGTCGGCCCCGGACCAGCCGCGGTCGTGCAGCTCGGCGATCAGGTTCGGGTAGCCGGAGACGTCGTTCAGGCCGTCCGGGGTGAAGGCGGTGCCGTCGTAGTCGCCGCCGATGCCGAGGTGGTCGACGCCGGCCACCTCACGCATGTGGTCCAGGTGGTCGGCCACCGTGGACACCGTGGCGACCGGGCGGGGGCGGCGCTCCTCGAAGGCGGCGTGCACCTTCATCGCCTCCGCGGTGGTCTCCAGGTGGTGGAAGCCGTGGGCGCGCATGTTCTCGTCGGCCTCGGCCGTCCAGTCGACCGCCGCCTGGAGCACGAACTTCGGTACGAACGTCACCATCGCGACACCGCCGTTGGCGGGCAGCCGCTCCAGTACGTCGTCCGGGATGTTGCGCGGGTGGTCGCAGACCGCGCGGGCGGAGGAGTGGGAGAAGATCACCGGCGCGGACGTGGCGTCCAGCGCGTCCCGCATGGTCGTGGCGGCGACGTGCGAGAGGTCGACCAGCATGCCGAGCCGGTTCATCTCGCGGACCACCTCGCGGCCGAACGCCGACAGTCCGCCCACGCCGGGCTCGTCCGTCGCCGAGTCCGCCCAGTCCACGTTGTGGTTGTGGGTGAGGGTCAGGTAGCGCACGCCGAGGGCGTACAACCCGCGCAGGGTGCCGAGGGAGTTGGCGATGGAGTGGCCGCCCTCCGCCCCCATCAGCGAGGCGATGCGGCCCTGTCCGCGGGCGGCCTCCATGTCGGCGGCGGTCAGCGCGGGTGCCAGGTCCTCCGGGTGGCGGGCCAGCAACTGCCGTACGCAGTCGATCTGTTCCAGGGTGGCCGGCACCGCGTCGGGCAGGTCCGCGCGGACGTACACCGACCAGAACTGGGCTCCCACGCCGCCCGCGCGCAGCCGGGGGATGTCGGTGTGCAGGTGCGCGGCCTGGTCCTCGGCGATGTTCCGGGCGTCGAGGTCGTAGCGGACCTGTTCGCGCAGGGCCCAGGGCAGGTCGTTGTGCCCGTCCACGACGGGGAAGTCGGCGAGGAGGGCGCGGGCGACGTCGAGTGAGGAACCGTCAGCAGCGGTCACGGAACTCACTTCCCGAAGCCGAAGCCGTTGCCGGCGCCCTCGACCTTGGCCCGCAGGCGCTTGCCCTTCTCCGTGGCCTGGTCGTTGAGGTCCTGCTGGAACTCCCGCATCCGGCCGAGGAGTTCCTCGTCGTGGGCGGCGAGCATGCGGACCGCCAGCAGGCCCGCGTTGCGGGCGCCGGCCACCGAGACGGTGGCGACCGGGACACCGGCCGGCATCTGCACGATGGAGAGCAGGCTGTCCATGCCGTCCAGGTGCTTCAGCGGCACCGGGACGCCGATGACGGGCAGCGGGGTGACCGAGGCGAGCATGCCGGGCAGGTGGGCCGCGCCGCCCGCACCCGCGATGATCACCTTCAGTCCCCGGTCCGCGGCCTGCTCGCCGTAGGCGATCATCTCGCGGGGCATGCGGTGCGCGGAGACGACGTCGACCTCGTGGTCGATCTCGAACTCGTCGAGGGCCTTGGCCGCGGCCTCCATGACGGGCCAGTCCGAGTCCGATCCCATGACGATGCCGACTACGGGGCTGGGGCTCATTCGGTGATCGTGCCTCTCAGGTAGTCGGCAGCGTGACGGGCGCGCTCCAGCACGTCGTCCAGGTCGTCGCCGTAGGTGTTGACGTGGCCCACCTTGCGGCCGGGCTTCACGTCCTTGCCGTACATGTGGATCTTCAGCTGGGGGTCGCGGGCCATGCAGTGCAGGTACGCGGAGTACATGTCGGGGTAGTCGCCGCCGAGGACGTTGGCCATGACCGTCCACCTGGCGCGCGGGCGCGGGTCGCCGAGCGGGAGGTCGAGGACGGCGCGGACGTGGTTGGCGAACTGCGAGGTGATCGCGCCGTCCATGGACCAGTGGCCGGAGTTGTGCGGGCGCATCGCGAGCTCGTTGACGAGGACGCGGCCGTCGCGGGTCTGGAACAGCTCCACGGCGAGATGACCGACGACACCGAGTTCCTTGGCTATCGTCAGCGCCATCTCCTCGGCGCGCAGCGCGAGGGCCTCGTCGAGGCCGGGGGCGGGGGCGATCACCGTGTCGCAGACGCCGTTCACCTGCCGCGACTCGACGACCGGGTAGGCGACGGCCTGGCCGTGCGGGGAGCGGACCACGTCGGCGGCCAGCTCGCGCACGAAGTCGACCTTCTCCTCGGCCAGCACCGGGACGCCGGCCTTGAAGGGCTCGGCGGCCTCCTCGGCGGAGTCGACGACCCACACGCCCTTGCCGTCGTAGCCGCCGCGGACGGTCTTGAGGACGACGGGGAAACCTTCGCCCTCCGCCGCGAACGCGGCGACGTCCTCCGGACCGGTGACGATGCGGTGCCGCGGGCAGGGCACGCCCATCGCGTCGAGCTTCGCGCGCATCACGCCCTTGTCCTGGGCGTGCACCAGCGCGTCGGGGCCGGGACGGACGGGGATGCCGTCGGCCTCCAGGGCCCTGAGGTGCTCGGTGGGCACGTGCTCGTGGTCGAAGGTGATCACGTCGCAGCCGCGCGCGAAGGCGCGCAGCGTGTCCAGGTCGCGGTAGTCGCCGACGACGACATCGCCGACGACCTGCGCCGCGGAATCCTGCGGAGTGTCACTGAGGAGCTTGAACCTGATGCCGAGCGGGATGCCCGCCTCGTGTGTCATACGAGCGAGCTGCCCCCCGCCGACCATGCCGACTACCGGGAACGTCACACCCCCAGGGTATCGGTCGAGCCACGGTGGCCGGTTCCACGGCGGCTCCCGGCACCCCTTCGGCGGTCGGCCCGTGCTCTTCGGCCTTCCACCGGCCGTTCCCGGACGGTCTGCGGCCGGAAGGACCGTCCGCAGGAAGATCACGAGAAGGGGTGGTTAGCATGGTGTGGTTGACGCCACTCTGAGGCCACACTACGGACGGGGGCCGGCACGACCATGGGACGCGGTTCCTCGGGGCCCTCGACAGCCCCGGCCCCGCGCGGCACCGTGCGGCAGCGCCTCGATCGGCTCGTCCGTGAGGTCGTGAAGTTCGGCGCGGTCGGCGGGGCCGGGCTGCTGGTCAATCTCCTCGTGTTCAACCTGGTCCGGCAGGTGACCGACCTCCAGGTGGTGCGGGCGAGCGTCATCGCGACCGTCGTCGCGATCATCTTCAACTACCTGGGCTTCCGCTACTTCACCTACCGGGACCGCGACAGCTCCGGACGCACCAAGGAGATGTCGCTGTTCCTGCTGTTCAGCGTGGTCGGGCTGGTGATCGAGAACGGCCTGCTGTACACGGCGACGTACGGGTTCGGCTGGGACAGCCCGCTGCAGAGCAACATCTTCAAGTTCCTCGGCATCGGTGTCGCCACCCTGTTCCGCTTCTGGTCCTACCGCACCTGGGTGTTCCGCGCGCTGCCGGCCCGCGTGCCGGGCACCGGGAGCGCGGCGGTGGGGGCGGGCGCGGGCGCCGTCGCCAGGGGCGGGGCGAAGCCGCCCGCCCGGCAGCGCGTGCCGTAGGCGCCGACGGCCCGGCCCTCCTGCCCGCCCGTCCTCCTCCTCGGGCTTCTCGGGCCGTCCGTTCCGTCCGCTACCTGATCGTGCGGCGGTCCTCGTCCCTGGACTTCCGCGGCGGGGTACGGGACAGGAACAGGCCGAAGACCGGGGGCTTGGCCTGGAGCATCTCCAGGCGCCCGCCGTCCGCCTCCGCGAGGTCCCGGGCGACCGCGAGGCCGATGCCGGTGGAGTTGTGGCCGCTGATCGCCCGTTCGAAGATGCGGGCGCCCAGTTCGGCGGGGACGCCGGGGCCCTCGTCCGTGACCTCCACGACGACCTGGTTGCCGGTGACCCGGGTGCGCAGGGCGACCGTGCCGCCGCCGTGCATGAGCGAGTTCTCGATCAGGGCGGCCAGCACCTGGGCGACGGCGCCCGGGGTGCCCACCGCCCGCAGGTTCCGCTTGCCGGAGCTGACGACGGCGCGGCCGACGCTGCGGTAGGCGGGACGCCACTCGGCGAGCTGCTGCTGGATCACCTCGTCGAGTTCGAAGGTGACCGCGGAGCCGTTGCGCGGGTCGCGGGCGTTGGTCAGCAGCCGTTCCACCACGTCCGTGAGGCGCTCCACCTGCGTCAGCGCGATGGCCGCCTCCTCCTTCACCGTGTCCGGGTCGTCGGTGAGGGTGATCTCCTCGAGGCGCATGGACAGGGCGGTGAGGGGGGTGCGCAGCTGGTGGGAGGCGTCGGCGGCCAGTCGCCGTTCCGCGGTCAGCATGCGGGCGATGCGCTCGGCGGAGGAGTCCAGCACGTCCGCGACCCGGTCCAGCTCGGGGACGCCGTACCGCCGGTGGCGGGGGCGCGGGTCGCCCGAGCCGAGGCGCTCGGCGGTCTCCGCGAGGTCGGTCAGCGGGGAGGCGAGCCGGTTGGCCTGGCGGACCGCCAGCAGCACCGCGGCGATCACCGCCAGCAGCGCCACCAGCCCGATGATCAGCAGCGTGCGGCCGACCTCCCGGGTCACCGAGGAACGCGGTTCCTGGACGGTGACCGTCTCACCCTCCTCGCCCGGGGCCGTGGCGCTGATGACGTCGCCGTCGGGCTTGTCGCCCACCTCGATGGGCGCCCTGCCGGGGATGCGGATGACGGCGTAGCGGTCCTCGGTGATCTGGTCGCTCAGGACCTCGGCGGTGACCTTCTCCTCGACGAGCAGCCGGCTGTCGACGATGCTGGCCAGCCGTACGGCCTCGGACTCGACCCGCTCCCTGGCGGTGTCGCCGATGGTGCGGGTCTCCACGATCACCAGGGACACGCCGAAGACGGCGATCACGACGAGCACCACGGCGAGCGTGGACTGGATCAGTCGGCGGCGCATGACCTCTTACCTGAAAGAACCCACCGCGGTGGCGGGGGTCAGCTCTTCTCGAAGCGGAAACCCACGCCCCGGACGGTCGCGATGTAGCGGGGGTTGGCCGCGTCGTCACCGAGTTTCTTGCGCAGCCAGGAGATGTGCATGTCGAGGGTCTTGGTGGACGACCACCAGGTGGTGTCCCAGACCTCGCGCATCAGCTGGTCGCGGGTGACGACCCGGCCCGCGTCCCGGACCAGAACCCGCAGCAGGTCGAACTCCTTGGCGGTGAGCTGGAGTTCCTCCTCACCCATCCACGCCCGGTGCGACTCGACGTCGATGCGCACACCGTGGGTGGCGGGCGGCTGCTGCGGCTCGGTGGCACCGCGCCGCAGCAGGGCACGCACCCGGGCGAGCAGTTCGGCGAGCCGGAACGGCTTGGTGACGTAGTCGTCGGCGCCGGCGTCCAGACCGACGACGGTGTCCACCTCGTCGGCGCGCGCGGTCAGGATCAGGATGGGAACCGTGTGGCCGTCGGAACGCAGCCGGCGGGCGACCTCCAGGCCGTCCATGCCGGGCAGCCCGAGGTCCAGCACCACCAGGTCGATGCCGCCCTGCAGGCCTGCGTCGAGCGCGCTGGGTCCGTCCTCACGCACCTCCACCTCGTAGCCCTCCCGGCGCAGGGCGCGGGCCAGTGGCTCCGAGATGGACGCGTCGTCCTCGGCGAGCAGTACACGGGTCATGCACTGATGGTAGTCCCGCCACGACACGGTCCGGGGTGTGATCACGGCGGCCGGTTCCCGCCGGGCGCACACCGGTTTCCCACCCCGGGGACCCGCGCAAGGGGCCTGGGACTGTGGGGTGCGATGCTGGGAAAGACCTTCGAATGAGCGATCAAGGTTCCCTTCGAACCTGTGATCCCCGTCTCAAGTCCTTCCATATCGGGCACTGTCCTGCCGTATGGTGAACCAACGCCTGTTGCACCGCGGGGACCTTTGGCGCAGTTGCCGCTGAAGGTCTCTTTTGCGTGCCGGTCGGCTTCCCGCCGGCCTCGTAAGCAATGACCTGTGGCCGGGCCTCTACGCACTTCGACGCGCGTAGAGGCGTGGATCCCGGTGGTCGCCGTCCCCCGCTGCGTGATCCGGAGCGGACTCCCCAGGGGCGTGGGGTGGACGGCACGGCCCGCCGGTGCCGGCCGCCCCCCACCGGGCGCGTACCCGTTCGCGTGTCGCGTCCCGACCAGCAAGGAACGACCATGGCGTCCAGCCTGACGAAGGGCTCGGTCTCACCCGGCACCCCCGGCTCCGAGAAGACCTTCTTCGGCCACCCCCGCGGGCTGGCCACTCTCTTCATGACCGAGATGTGGGAGCGGTTCTCCTACTACGGCATGCGAGCTCTGCTCCCGCTGTACCTCGTCGCCCCGGGCGGCATGGGCCTGAACGCCGGCACGGCGACGGCCATCTACTCGGTGTACCTGTCGCTGGTGTACCTGCTCACGATGCCGGGCGGCTGGTTCGGCGACCGGGTCCTGGGCCCGCGCAAGACCGTCGCCGTCGCCGGCGGCGTCATCATGCTCGGCCACCTGACGCTGGCCCTGCCGTCCGCCGGAACCTTCTACGCGGGCCTCGGCCTGGTCGCCATCGGTTCCGGCCTGCTGAAGGCCAACATCTCCACGATGGTCGGCCAGCTCTACGACGGTCCGGACGACCCGCGCCGTGACGGCGGCTTCACCGTCTTCTACATGGGCATCAACCTCGGTGCCTTCTTCTCGCCGCTGATCATCGGCACCGTCGGCGAGGGCGTCAGCTGGCACCTGGGCTTCGCGCTCGCCGCGGTCGGCATGGGGCTCGGCCTGCTCCAGTTCCTGCTGGGCAGCCGTCACCTCGCCGCGCACTCCAGCGTCGTGCCCAAGCCGCTGTCCGCCGCGGAGAAGTCCTCCACGCTGCGCAAGGCCGCCCTCTGGGCCGGCGTCGCCGCCGTCGCCTACGCCGTCCTCGGCTTCTCCGGCACCTACACCCTGAACTGGATCCTGGTCCCGCTGACGCTGCTCGGCGTGATCATCCCGGTGCTGGTGCTGGTCCGGATCAAGCGCGACCGGGCCCTGGACCAGGCCGAGCAGTCGAAGATGTCCGCGTACATCTGGTTCTTCGTGGCCGCGGCCATCTTCTGGATGATCTACGACCAGGGCGGCTCGACCCTGGCGATCTTCGCCGAGTCGTCGGCCGAGAACAGCGTCCTCGGCTGGGAGTTCCCGGTCTCCTGGTACCAGTCGGTCAACCCGGTCCTGATCATGGCGCTGGCCCCGGTCTTCGCCTGGTTCTGGCTGGCGCTGAACCGGCGCGGCAAGGAGCCCAGCACGATCGTGAAGTTCGGCTCCGGTCTGGTGCTGGTCGGCGCGTCCTTCTTCCTGTTCCTCGCCCCGCTGTCCATCGCCGAGGGCGGCCACAAGGCGGCGGCGATGTGGCTGGTGGCGATCTACTTCACCCAGACCGTCGGTGAGCTGCTGCTCTCCCCGGTGGGCCTGTCGGTCACCACGAAGATGGCGCCCGTGAAGTACGCCTCGCAGATGATGGGCGTCTGGTTCCTGGCCGTCACCGCCGGTGACGCCACGACCGGCCTGCTCTCCATCGCCGGCGTCGACCTGGACAAGCCGGGCGTCGTCGTGATGGAGGCCGCCCTCGCCGTGGCCGCCGGTGTCGCGGTGTGGATGTACCGCCGCAAGGTCAAGTCGCTCATGGGCGGCGTCCGCTGACCTGCTGGGCCCGGCCGGTGAACCGGCCGGGCCCACACGCCAGGAGGGCCCCGCTTCCACGGATCCGTGGAAGCGGGGCCCTCCTGGCGTTCACGGGCGTCACGCCGCAGCCGGGGCGACGGGGTCCGCCGTCCGGTCAGGCGGGCGCCCCGAGTTCCGCCCACACGGTCTTGCCCGCGATGCCCGGGGTGCGGACGACCCCCCAGTCGAGGCAGAGCCGCTGGACGATGAACATGCCGTGGCCACCGGGTCGGCCCGACCGGTGCGGGGTGCGCGGGGCCGGCTGGCCGGTGCCCCGGTCGGTGACCTCGAGCCGGATCGTCTTGTTGTCGCAGACGATGCCCAACTGGTCGGGACCTTCGGCGTGCAGACAGGCGTTGGTGACCAGTTCGGACACGACGAGCAGGACGTCCTCGGCGGCGGCCCGCCGGTCGGCGGTGGCGGCGGGCAGCCAGCCCCACGCGTGCAGTGCCTGGCGGGTGAAGTCCCGGGCGAGGGGCACGACGCCGCTCTGGTCGTCGAAGCTCAGCCGACGGACCTGCCGCCCGCCCGGCGAGTCCGGTGCCCCGGACGACGGCCCCGTCGGCCCGGACGACGATCCGGACGGCACGGCCGCCTCGCCGGACCCGCTCGCCGCCGGCGCGCCGCTCCCGGGAGCCGCGCTGGGCTCCGGACCGCGGTCGCCCGCCGGATAGGGCCGGGTGGTGCTCATCAGCGCTTCACCTCACCGATTCACCAGTTCATGGTTTCAAATAATCCGTATTCAGTCAGTCACACGGTGCGGAATCGTCCGGTTCCCGGTCTCCCCGCGACCATGACGGCGGACACATCCAGTTTGTCTCCTGCCCGGGGCGCCCCGGGGAACACTTCCGTATTCGCGCGAGGAGGGCGCGACGGCGGGCAGGCGGCACGAAGGGCGTGAAGGGCGCACGGGGCGCACAGGGTTCGAAGGGCTCGGGAACTCAAGGCAGACGCCGGGAAACGCGAGGAGAAGCGCATCGCGGGACGCGGGGGAAAACGCGCCGGAAGGAGACCGCCGGTTCCGGGGCCCGCCCCGGGGCGGCGTCGGCCCGTCCGCGCGGTCATCCGGGATCGTCGGCGAGGGCCGCCTCGAGGCTGTCGTGAAGGGTGAACACCGCTTCCGCCCCGGTGATCTCGAACACGCGCGCGACCACGGGCTGCATCCCCGCGAGGTGCACCCCGCCCCCCGCGGCGTCCGCCTTCAGCCGGGCGCCGAGCAGCACGTTGAGCCCGGTGGAGTCGCAGAACTCCAGTCCGGAGCAGTCGACGACAAGCCGACTGAACCCCTTGGCCAGGCACTCCTCCAGCGGCTCACGCAACAGATCGGCGGTGTGGTGATCCAGCTCACCCGCCGGAGTCACGACGGCGCTGGAGCCTTCCTCCCGCACCTCCACCAGAAGCCGGCCCGACTGTGCGCTGCCGACCGTCCCGCGGTCCATGCCGACCCTCTCTCCCACCGGTCTTGACTGCTGCTGACGTTGATGAACATTACGCCCTGCCGCCGCACTTCGACAGCCGAACAATCAGCAACAAACGGACATACAGCCACAGAACTCACTTGCGATGAGTTCGTGGAAACGGGTAGGGCTAGTAAGGACACGCACCCGACACGGCCGGCTTTGGAGGCGCCGCACACCGCAATGCACGTAACGGCATCGGCAGCCATATGCCGAGAACGATGGAGGACATCATGTCACCCCGGCTCGACGAATCGCGTACCCAGGAAGCGTCGTCGGCACTCCCTCCGGAACATCCGGCTCCCATCGAGCAGGACGACATGGGTGTCGTCCCGGACGACGGCCTCCTCACCGGCCTACCGGAGATCCCCCCCTATGACGAGGTGGACCCGGTCGACGCGCGGGCGTTGTCCAAGAGCCTCTTCGAGCGGCTGGAGTCGCTGGACGAAGGCACCCACGAATACTCGTACGTACGCAACACGCTCGTCGAACTGAACCTGGCCCTGGTCAAGTTCGCCGCCTCCCGGTTCCGCTCGCGCAGTGAGCCGATGGAGGACATCGTCCAGGTCGGCACCATCGGTCTGATCAAGGCGATCGACCGCTTCGAGCTGTCGCGCGGTGTGGAGTTCCCCACCTTCGCGATGCCGACCATCATCGGCGAGATCAAGCGCTTCTTCCGTGACACCTCGTGGTCCGTGCGCGTACCGCGCCGGCTGCAGGAACTCCGGCTCGACCTGGCCAAGGCCGGCGACGAGCTGGCCCAGCAGCTCGACCGGTCCCCGACCGTGGCCGAACTGGCCGAGCGCCTGGGCATCTCCAAGGACGAGGTCGTCGAGGGCATGGCGGCGTCGAACGCCTACACCGCCTCCTCCCTGGACGCGCAGCCGGAGGAGAACGACGTCGAGGGCGCGCTGGCGGACCGGATCGGTTACGAGGACCACGGGCTCGAAGGCATCGAGTACGTCGAGTCGTTGAAGCCGCTGATCGCCGAACTGCCGCCGCGCGACCGGACGATCCTCTCGCTGCGCTTCGTCGCCGGGATGACCCAGTCGGAGATCGGCGAGGAACTGGGGATCTCACAGATGCACGTCTCCCGGCTGCTGTCGCGCACGCTGAAGCGGCTGCGCAAGGGGCTGACCCTGGAGGAATGACGGCCGGGGACCGACGGCCCGCGCCCCGCGTCCTGTCGGCGCCCGGTACCCGCGAGGGGTGTCCGGCGCCGACAGGACGCGGGGCGCGACGCGTTACCCTCGGTCACCCCTTTCCCCGCGGGCCCTCTTCCTCCACTATGGGCACGCCCAGACCGGCTGGTATGTCAGGACGACGGGTCCGACGGCCAGGGCTAGGAGGCGGTGCATGGACCGGGGCGAGGGGACCGTCGACGGTGACGGGCTCGGCGACGAGGACCCGGGCGCGTACGCGGGCGCGTCCGACATCCGGCTGACCGAATCACTGCGCGCCGACACCCCGGCCGCGTACTCGGCGCTTCAGGAACTCCGCGCCCGGCACGGCCCGTCCGTGCTCGCCTACGCCCGCCGGTGCACCACGGGCGACTCCGGCGCGCGCCAACTCGCCGCGCAGGCCTTCACGGACGCCGTCCGCGAGACCGCCCGCGGTACCGATACCGGCGGCCCCCTGCGCCACCGGCTCCTGCTGCTGACCGCCCGGACGGCAGCGGCCTGGGCCGCCGACGGACGGGCCGGCGGGCTCGACCCCGGACTGCACCTCGTGCTGAGTTCGTCCGGTCCCGAGGGCCCGGTCCCGTCCATGCTCGCCGCCTTCCGGACACTGCCGTACCGGGCGCAGGGCCTCGTCTGGTACGGCATCGTGGAAGAGGAATCCGCGGACCGCACGGCGACGCTGCTCGGCCTCACCCCTCAGGACGTGGCCCACGACACCCGGCCCGCGCTGCGGGCACTGGGCCGGGCCTGCCTGCGGGCCCGGCTGGCCGCCTCGGACGATCCCCGGTGCGTCGACTTCCGCCGGCTCATCGAGGAGGCGGTACGGCCCGACAGCCCCCGCGACAGCGTTGACCTGAACACCCACATGGCCCGCTGCGGGCACTGCGTCGCGGCGTACGAGGAACAGCGTGCCCTGCTGGAGGCTCCGCGCACCACCCTGGCCGAGGGTCTGCTGCCGTGGGCGGGCGCGTCGTACACCGCTCCCCTGCCGGGGTCCGCCCAGCCCTCGGCCGGCGCCGGTGCCACGGTCGGTGCCGGGGCCGGTCACGGCGCCGTCGGGTCGTGGCCGCCGTCCCGGCGTCTGGTGCTGGCCTCGGCGGCGCTCGGCGTGGCCGTGGTGCCACTGCTGTTCCTGCTGTGGTCACCGGGCGGCACTCCGGTCGAGCGCGCCCCGGAACCGGGCCCCACCCTGGCGGTCCCGCCGCCGGTGACCGTGACCGCCACCCCCTCACCGCCCCCCACCGCCTCCGCGACGCGCTCCCCCGCGCCGTCCCCCTCGAGGACCGGGACGCCCGTCCCGTCGGACACCCCGCACCCCACGCCGTCCCCGACCCCGCCTCCCACGCCGTCCTCCCCGCCCGTGTACCCGCCGCCGGGCGGCGGGTACGCGCAGGTGGTGAATCTGGCGTCGGGCCTGTGCCTGGACATCGACGGTGACCTGGAGAACCGCACGGACGTGGTCACCGCGCCCTGCGACTCCTCCCGTTCCCAGCGGTGGCGGGTCGACGCGGAGCGCGGTGTGCTGCAGTCCTACGCCGACTCCGACTACTGCCTGGACAGCCGTGGCGCGGTGGGCCGGGGGGTCGGCATCTGGGAGTGCGCCTCGGTGGACGGCCGCAACGGACAGAACCTGCGCTTCGCCGTCGACGCCCGCGGAGTGATCCGCCCGGCCATCGCGCCGGACCACGCGGTGACGCCGGCCGGGGGCGGCTCGGTGTCCCTGGCCGGGGAGGCGGGGCGGGCGGACCAGCGGTGGCGGGCCGGGGCCTGAGTCCGCGGGTCAGGCAGGTCACGAAGGTCAGGCCGGTCAGCCAGATCAGCCAGGTCAGAGCGCGCGGACGCCGCGCCGCCACACTCCGCCGACCAGCGGGACGCCTGGACGGTAGGCCAGGTGGACGTGGCTCGGGGCGTCGAGGAGGACGAGGTCGGCGCGGGCGCCGGGGGTGAGGCGGCCGATGTCGGTGCGCCGCAGGGCCGCGGCGCCGCCCGCGGTGGCCGACCAGAGGGCCTCGTCGGGCGTCATCCCCATGTCCCGCACGGCGAGCGCGATGCAGAACGGCACCGAGGACGTGAAGGACGACCCCGGGTTGCAGTCCGTGGACAGCGCGACGGTGACGCCCGCGTCGAGCAGTCGGCGGGCGTCCGGCCACGGGGCCCGGGTGGAGAACTCGGCGCCCGGCAGGAGGGTCGCCACCGTGCTGCTGTCGGCCAGGGCGTCGACGTCCGCGTCGGTGAGGTGGGTGCAGTGGTCGGCGCTGGCCGCGTCGAGTTCGACGGCGAGCCGGACGCCGGGACCGTGGGAGAGCTGGTTGGCGTGGACGCGCGGGTGGAGGCCCTTCGCCCGGCCCGCGGTGAGGATCGCGCGCGCCTGGTCGCCGTCGAAGGCGCCCTTCTCACAGAAGACGTCGATCCAGCGGGCGTGCGGCGCGCAGGCGTCCAGCATCACTCCGGTGACCAGGTCGACGTAGCCGGCCGGGTCGTCGGCGTACTCGGGGGCGACGATGTGGGCGCCGAGGTAGGTGACCTCGTCGGTGTGACGGGCCGCCAGGCGCAGGGCACGGGCCTCGTCCTCGGTGGTCAGGCCGTAGCCCGACTTGGTCTCGAGGGTGGTGGTGCCCTGGCGGAGCGCCTCGGTGAGCAGGCGGGTCAGGTTCGCCTCCAGTTCCGCGTCGCTCGCGGCCCGGGTGGCGGCGACGGTGGTGCGGATGCCGCCCGCGCTGTAGGGGCGGCCGGACATCCGGGCGTTGAACTCCTCGGTGCGGTCGCCCGCGAAGACCAGGTGGGAGTGGGAGTCGACGAAGCCCGGGATCGCCGCCCGGCCCTCGGCGTCGACCCGGTTGTCGGTGGCGGGTGCTGTGCTTGTTCCACCGGTCCACACGACGCGGTCGCCGTCCATGACGACGGCCGCGTCCCGGAGCAGGCCGAGAGGGGAGTCACCGAGGGAGGGGTCGTTGGTGACCAGCGTGGCGATGTTGACGATGGCGGTGCTGCTCATGGCGTCCTCGTGGATGGCGGCGGGAGCGGGGCCGGGGGGCGTGTCCGGGCGCTCGTTGTCCGGTCGCCCGGAGTTCAGGCGCTCGGGGTTCAGGTGCTCGGGGTTCAGTCGTTCAGGGCCTCGATCGCCTGCGCGAGGGCGTGCGGCACATCGGGGACGAGGGTGTGCGCCCCGTCGCGTACGACGTGCCGGCCTGCCACGATCGTGTGCCGTACGTCGGCCGCCGTCGCGGCGAATACGGCCGTCTCGGCGCCGAGTCGGGGCGGTGGCCCCGCGGTTCTGACCGACTCCAGCGTGAGGGTGGTCAGGTCGGCGAGCGCTCCGGGCTCGATGGTGCCCGCCTGCTCCCAGCCGAGTGCGGCGTGGCCGTCGGCGGTGGCCGCCCGCAGCAGGGCGTTCGCCGTCCAGTGGCCGCGGGTGCGGGTGCGCAGTCGCTCGTTGAGCTCCAGGGCGCGCGCCTCCTCCAGCAGGTCGATGACGGCGTGGCTGTCCGAGCCGAGGGAGAGCGGGGAGCCCCGGCGCTGGAGGGAGGCGGCGGGGCCGATGCCGTCGGCGAGGTCGCGTTCGGTGGTGGGGCACATGCAGGTGCCGGTTCCGCTGCCGCCGATCAGCGCCACGTCCTGGTCGGTGAGGTGGGTGTTGTGGATGCCGGTGGTGCGCGGTCCGAGCACGCCGTGGTCGGCGAGGAGGCGGGCCGGGGTGCGGCCGTGCGCCTCCAGACAGGCCTTGTTCTCGGCGATCTGCTCCGACAGGTGCACGTGCAGCGGGGCCCGCCGCTCCTCGGCCCAGCGTGCCACCGTCGCCAGCTGCCCGGCGGGCACGGCCCGTACGGAGTGGACGGCGGCACCGATCCGCGCGTGGTCCCGTTCCTCGAGAAGTGAACAGCGTTCCGCCCAGGCCTCGGCGGTGCCGTCGGAGAAGCGGAGCTGGTGGGTTCCCGGCGGCTCGCCGAAGCCGGCGGACAGATAGGCGGCGTCGAGGAGGGTGATGCGGATGCCGGCTTCGGCGGCGGCCTCGATGAGGGCCTCGCCCATGACGTTGGGGTCGGCGTAGCGGGCGCCGCCGGGCGCGTGGTGGACGTAGTGGAACTCGCCGACGGCGGTGATGCCGGCGAGGGCCATCTCGGCGTACACGGCGCGGGCGAGCCGGTGGTAGTTCTCGGGGGTGAGCCGGTCGGCGACCGAGTACATGACCTCGCGCCAGGTCCAGAAGGTCCCGGAGCCCACCTGGACGGTGCCGCGCAGCGCGCGGTGGAAGGCGTGGCTGTGGGTGTTGGCCAGGCCGGGGAGCGTCAGGCCGCGCAGCACCTCGGCGCCGTGCGGCGGGGCGGGTGTCCCCGGGCGGACGTCGGTGATGCGCCCCTCCGCGACCTCGACGGCGACACCCGGTTCGACGGGGATCCCCGCTGCTCGAGCGGAGGTGCCGAGCCAGGCGTGCTCGAGCCAGTACGTCCGTGCGGTGGTCACGTGCGGGCCAGTCCTTCCAGTACGTCGGCGAGGGCGAGCACCCCGGCCACGCAGTCGTCCTCGTCGGCGTGTTCGGCCGGGGAGTGTGAGACGCCCGTGGGGTTGCGCACGAACAGCATGGCGGTCGGGATGCTTCCGGAGAGGATTCCGGCGTCGTGTCCGGCGCCGGTGCCGAGGACGGGGACGGGCGCCGTGCGGTCGCGGCCCAGGATGCGGGCGAGTTCGTCGCGCAGGGCGTGGTCGAACTCGACGACGGGCGTGCGGGACTCGCGGACCACGTCCAGCTCCACGCCGTGGGCGGCGGCGTGCTCGCGGGCCGCCTTCTCCACCGCGGTGACCACGGTGTCCAGGCTCGGCTGGTCGACGGCGCGGGAGTCGAGCCAGCCGCGCACCAGGGAGGGGACGGCGTTGACGCCGTTCGGTTCCACGGCGATCTTGCCGAAGGTGGCGACGGCACCGGCGAGTTCGGCCTCGCGGCGGGCGGCGAGGACGGTCTCGGCGTACGGCAGCATGGGGTCGCGGCGGTCGGCGAGGCGGGTGGTTCCGGCGTGGTTGGCCTCGCCGCGGAAGTCGAACCGCCAGCGGCCGTGCGGCCAGATGGCACTGGCGATGCCGATCCGGTCGCCGGACAGGTCGAGGGCCCGGCCCTGTTCGACGTGCAGTTCGACGAAGGCGCCGATGCGGGCGAGCCGTCCGGGGTCGGGGCCGATGGCGTCGGGGTCGTGCCCGGCGGCCTCCATCGCCCGGGGCAGGGTGGTCCCGTCGCCGTCGGTGAGGCGGTGTGCCTGGGCGCGGGTGAGCCGTCCGGCGGTGAGCCGCGAGCCGACGCAGGCGAGTCCGAAGCGGGCGCCCTCCTCGTCGCCGAAGTTGACGATGCCGAGGGGGCGGCCGAACGACGTTCTTCTGCGGCGCAGTTCGTCGAGGGCGGCGAAGGCGGAGACGACGCCCAGGGGCCCGTCGAAGGCGCCGCCGTCCGGCACGGAGTCCAGGTGGGACCCGGTGACGACGGCGTCCCCGGCGGCGGGGTCGCCCAGCCAGGCCCACTGGTTCCCGTTCCGGTCCACTTCGTGGCGCAGCCCCCGCAGTTCGGCCTGGGCGGCGAACCAGGCCCGGCATTCGGCGTCGGCGCCGGTCCAGGCGTACCGCCGGTAGCCGCCGGTGCCGGGGTGGCGGCCGAGGGGGAGCAGTTCGCGCCACATCGCCTGGAAGGCGGGGGGTGCGGCCGGTGGGGCCGGTGCGGTGCCGTGGATCCCGCTCTCGTCGTGGGTCACGCGCGCTCGCCCCCGTCCGCGCGGCCTTCGCTGCCCTCACAGCTCTCGTGGCCCTCACGGCTCTCGTGGCTCCCGTGGCCTTCGCTGCTCTCGCTGCCTTCGCGCATCGGCACGCGCACCCCTCGCTCCGACGCCACCGAGTCCGCGATGTCGTACCCGGCGTCCACGTGCCGGATGACGCCCATTCCGGGGTCGTTGGTCAGCACGCGCCGGATCTTCTCGCCGGCCAGGCCGGTGCCGTCGGCGACGGTCACCTGACCGGCGTGCAGGGAGCGGCCCATGCCGACGCCGCCGCCGTGGTGGACGGAGACCCAGGAGGCCCCGGACGCCACGTTCACCATGGCGTTGAGCAGGGGCCAGTCGGCGATCGCGTCGGACCCGTCGAGCATGGCCTCGGTCTCGCGGTACGGGGAGGCGACGGAGCCGCAGTCGAGGTGGTCGCGGCCGATGACCACGGGGGCGGACAGCTCACCGCTCGCGACCATGTCGTTGAACCGCTCGCCGGCCTTGTCCCGCTCGCCGTATCCGAGCCAGCAGATGCGCGCGGGCAGGCCCTGGAAGCGGACGCGTTCACCGGCCAGTCGGATCCAGCGGGCCAGGGGCTCGTTCTCCGGGAACAGGTCGAGGACGGCCCGGTCGGTCTTCGCGATGTCGGCGGGGTCGCCGGACAGGGCGGCCCAGCGGAAGGGGCCCCTGCCCTCGCAGAACAGCGGGCGGATGTAGGCGGGGACGAAGCCGGGGAAGGCGAAGGCCCGGTCGTATCCGGCGAGTTCGGCCTCGCCCCGGATGGAGTTGCCGTAGTCGAAGACCTCGGCCCCGGCGTCCATGAAGCCGACCATCGCCTCGACGTGCCGGGCCATGGACCGGCGGGCGCGGGCGGTGAAGCCGGCCGGGTCCTTGGCGGCGGCGTCGGCCATGTCCTCGAAGGCGACCCCGGCGGGCAGGTAGGCCAGCGGGTCGTGGGCGGAGGTCTGGTCGGTGACGATGTCGACGGGGGCGCCCAGGGCGAGGAGCCGCGGGAGTACCTCGGCGGCGTTGCCGAGGACGCCGATCGACAGCGGTCGGCGGGCGTCGCGGGCCTCGGTGGCCAGCCGCAGGGCGTGGTCGAGGGAGTCGGCCCGCACGTCCAGGTACCGGTGCTCGATGCGGCGGTCGATGGCCCGGGGGTCGCAGTCGACGCAGATCGCGACGCCGTCGTTCATGGTGACGGCGAGCGGCTGGGCGCCGCCCATGCCGCCGAGGCCGGCGGTCAGGGTGATGGTCCCGGCGAGGGTGCCGTCGAACTTCTTGGCGGCGACGGCGGCGAACGTCTCGTAGGTGCCCTGGAGGATGCCCTGGGTGCCGATGTAGATCCAGGAGCCGGCGGTCATCTGCCCGTACATGGTCAGGCCGAGGGCCTCCAGGCGGCGGAACTCCTCCCAGTTGGCCCAGTCGCCGACGAGGTGGGAGTTGGCGATGAGGACGCGCGGGGCCCATTCGTGGGTCTGCATGACGCCGACGGGACGGCCGGACTGGACGAGCATCGTCTCGTCCTGCTTCAGGGTCCTGAGGGTGCGGACCATGGCGTCGAAGGAACGCCAGTCGCGGGCCGCCTTCCCGGTGCCGCCGTAGACGACGAGCCGCTCGGGGTGTTCGGCGACCTCCGGGTCGAGGTTGTTCTGCAGCATGCGCAGAGCGGCTTCCTGGGGCCAGCCCGGGGTGCTCAGTTCGGTGCCGCGCGACGCTCGGACGACTCGGGGTCCCGGCATGGTCCGCCTCCTGGTGACGTGCTCCCGCCCTTACTGCAGATATTCACACATTCGCAGCCTGAATAGGGCTAGTCAATACGGCCGGTGTGTCGGCGCGGGCCGCCGGGCTGTGTTCGGCTGGACCGTATGGGCACTGGCATGGAGAAGGCCGAGCACGCCGAGAAGGCCGAGCACGCCGAGAAGGCCGAGCACGCCGAGAAGGCCGAGCACGCCGAGGAGGCGAGGGAAGCGGTGACTCATGACGAGGGCGGGGCGGGAGCCGGGCGGGCGGCCCGGCGGGAGGCGGCGGTGCGGGCCGCGGTGGAACAGGGGCTGCTCGGTCCCGGCCGTCCCCTGGCGGCCCTGCTCGACGTCACCGGCATCCGGGAGTCGGCGGCCGAGCTGCGGGAGGCCTTCGCGGCGGTGACACCGCCCGGCACTCCCGTGCTGCACGCCTTCGCCGTGAAGGCGAGCCCGCTGGTGCCGGTGCTGCGGCTGCTGCACGCGGAGGGCATCGGGGCGGAGGTGGCGAGTCCCGGCGAGCTGGCACTGGCGCGGGCGGCGGGAGTGCCCCCGGAGCGGACGGTGCTGGACTCGCCCGCCAAGACGCCAGCCGAGCTGCGGGAGGCCCTGGCGCTTGGCATCGCCGTCAACGTGGACAACCCGCAGGAGCTGGCGCGCATCGACGCCCTGCCGGCCGGCGCCCCGGCGCCGCAGACCGGTTCCTCCCGCTCTCCCGTCGGCGTCCGGGTGAACCCGCAGGTCGGCGGTGGCACCATCGAGGCGCTGTCCACCGCCACGGCGACCTCGAAGTTCGGGGTGGCGCTGCGCGACGAGGGAGCGCGGGAGTGGGTCGTGCGGGCCTACCTGGACCGGCCGTGGCTGACCCGGCTGCACGCGCACACCGGCTCCCAGGGCATCGCGCTGTCCCTGATGGCGAGGGGGGTGGCGGAGACGTACGCGCTGGCGGAGGAGATCAACCGGCGCGCGGGGCGGCATCAGGTCGACACCGTCGACATCGGCGGCGGCCTGCCGGTGAACTTCGCCTCCGACGCGACCAGCCCGACGTACGCGCGGTACGCGCGGCTGCTGAAGGAGACCGTGCCCGGACTGTTCGACGGGCGGTACGGGCTGGTCACCGAGTTCGGACGGTCGCTGCTGGCCAAGCACGGCACGGTCGTCGCCCGGGTGGAGTACGCCAAGAGCGCCGGCGGGCGCCCGGTCGCGGTGACGCACGCGGGCGTGCAGGTGGCGACCCGGACGGTGTACGCGCCGGCCGTGTGGCCGCTCAGGATCGCCGCGTACGACGCCGAGGGGCTGCCGAAGGAGGGCACCGCGGTGGTGCAGGACGTGGCGGGACCGGCCTGCTTCGCGGGCGACCTGCTCGCCCGGGGGCAGGCGCTGCCCCTGCTGGAGCAGGGCGACTACGCGGCGGCGCTGGACACGGGCGCGTACGGCTTCGCCCACCACTACGCCTACAACTCGCTCCCCCGCCCGGCCGTCCACGGCTTCACCGCCGACGCTTTTGGCCGGGTCACGTTCGCACTCGTGCGCCCGGCCCAGAGCGTCGAGGAGATCGTGGCCGAATCGGGCGGCGCCCACGCGGACGCCCTGATCTCCTGACCGCCCGGCCACCCGACCGTCCGGCCACCCGACCGTCCGTCCGGCCCCCGGCCCGGGTCAGGCCGGGGCCGGGGCGCGGCGGCGGGCCCCGCCCGGCATCGCGTCGCCCGCCGCGATGCCGGTGGTGCGGTACGCCTCGACCGCCTTGCCGGCCGGGCTGCCCGCGCCCGCGCGCAGCCAGTCGACGCGGACCCACAGCAGGTTCTGGTCGGCCTCCTCCAGGCGGCCGATCCAGGACGCCTTCCACCACAGGCCGACGCCGCACCCGGCGAGCAGCAGACCGCCCGCCGCGGGCAGCGCGAACGAGCCGCCCAGGGCGGCGAGGAAGGCGAGCAGCAGCCACCAGCGGTGGCCGCGACGCCAGTTGCGCACGCTGACCGCACGGTCCTGGAGCACATCGTGCTTGCCCGCCCGGACCGCCGGCCGGGCCAGCGCGCGGTACCGTCCCCGCCGCGCGTACGCCACCACGGCCATGGCCACCAGGAACAGCGCGGCCCCCGCCAGCACCCCGATCCGGCGGCCGGTCAGCCCCGGCACCAGCACCCCGATGCCCGCCGCGAACACGCCCAGCCACCACAGCGGGGCGGCCCCGGCCCGTACGACGACGGCCACCCGAGCCAGCCCCTGTCCTCCGCGCATCACGTCCAGCCTCCCGTCCCACGTCAGTGGAGCGTCCTCATGGTCCCGGGACGCAGGGTAGTGAACCGACGTGAGAGAAGTCTGAGACGGAGAAGTCCGAGACACCACCCCGTCCTGCCCGGCCTCCCCGCCCTCAGTCCACGAACAGGCCGCGGGCCGCCGCCTTCGTGTCGAAATCCTCCAGTCTGGCCTGCGCGTCGGGCAGGCCGTCGCACATCGCCTCCAGCAGCACCCGGCCCAGCAGCATCGGCGCGCACGCCGTGTCGAAGGCGAGCCCGGTGCCGACGGCGGCGGGCAGCAGCAGGTCGGAGACCTTGGCGACCGGTGCGAAGGCGGAGTCGGCGACGGTGACGACGGTCAGCCCCGCCTCCCTGGCGTGCGTGAGGGCGTCGACGACCTCGCGGGGGTGCCGGGGCAGCGCGAAGCACAGCAGGGCCCCGGCACCGGCCCCGGCGGCGGCGTCGATGCGGTCGTGCAGCATGGTGCCGCCCTCGTTGAGCAGCCGCACGTCGGGGTGGACCTTGGCGGCGAAGTAGGCGAAGCCGTGGGCCTGCGCCGCCGCCGCGCGCAGCCCGAGCACGGGCAGCGGCCTGCTGTCCGCGAGGATCCGTCCCGCCCGCCGTACGGGCTCCGGATCGGCCAGCACCTCCGCGAGGTGCCGCAGGTTCTCGATCTCGGCCTCGACGGCCTGCTGGTACTCGTTGTACGGGCCGGTCTCCGGCGTGGGCCCGGGGGGCGCGACCTCGCGCAGATGCCGCCGCAGCGCGGGGTAGCCGTCGAAGCCCAGGGCGACGGCGAACCGGGTCACGGAGGGCTGGCTGACCCCGGCCAGCTCGGCCAGTTCCACGCTGGACAGGAACGGGACCTCGGCGGCGCGCCGCACCATGCTGTGCGCGATGCGCCGCTGCGTGGGCGTCAGCCGGTGCCCCTCGAAGAGCGCCTGCAGGCGCGCGCCCGGGCCCTCGGTGACGCTCATGACGTGGCTCCCCCTCGACCCGTTCCCCGGTCTTCCCTCGGTCTGCTGCTCGTGGTCCGTCGCTCGCGGTCCGTTGCCCGGCCGGCTCCCCTGCCTATTCACACACCGCGGTTCCTGTATGCCGTTATACAGGCGAACGGAGGGCGGGCACGACCGGGAACGGGCCCCGGAGCGCCCGCCGGACCCCGGCGGGCCCCCTGTTGACAAGGGGGCTGTCCCCAGTGCCACGGGCCGTCGGCCTGCCTACCGTGGTCGGTATGAGCGGAATGGACACGCGGGACGCCGAGCTGAAGAAGGAACTCGACGCCACCCTGCAGGCCCGCAGGGAACTGGGCGACGAGTACGAGTCCGCGCTGGTCGACTCCTTCCTGGAGAAGGTCGACCAGCGCATCGACGGCGCGGTGGAGCGCCGGGTGCGCCGGCAGCTCGCCGAACAGCAGATGACGGTGGCCCGGGACTCCCGGGCGCCGAAGGCCACCGACAGCTGGGGCGAGCGCTTCGGCTTCGGGATCGTCTCCCTGGTCCTGGCGGTGCCGCTGTCCGCGATCGGCGGGGGTGTGGGCCATCTGCCCGGTCTGGTGGTCGCCTGGCTGGGGATCGTCGGCGTGAACGTCGTCCAGGCCGCACGCGTCAACCCCGGCCTGTTCGGCGGCCACCGCCGGCGGCAGGAGCCGGACGGCGCCTGGGAGGAGTGAGCAGCCGGACGGCCGCCGAGGGCGACCGCGGAAGGCTGGACGCGGGGACCACCGCACCCCCGTCACCGGGGGGCGGGACGACGGCGGTCCCCGCGCGGGGACGCGGGGCGGCCGGGCCGCGCGTCCTGGCGTCCGTGGAGGTCCGGGAGCCGCTCCGGAAGTCCTCGACGCCGACACCCCTCACCCTGCCGGACCGGTGTCAAGCGCGTGCTGCGCGCACATGACGCCCGCGTACCACTTCCGCGAAGTCGCCGCCACGGACCCGCCACCGGCCCGGCCACCGGTTCCCGGCCGCCGGTTCCCGACTGTCCGTTCCCGGCTGTCAGTTGCCTCCCTTGGCGAGGAAGGACAGCAGGTCCTGGCGGCTGACCACACCGGTCGGCTTGCCCTCGACCAGGACGATCGCCGCGTCCGCCTCGCCCAGCACGGCCATCAGGTCCGCGACGGGCTCACCGGAGCCGACCTGCGGCAGCGGGGCGGACATGTGCTTCTCCAGCGGGTCCTCGAGCGAGGCGTGCTTGCTGAACAGCGCGTCCAGCAGCTCCCGTTCCACCACCGAGCCGACGACCTCGGCGGCCATCACGTCCGGGTGGCCGGCGCCCGGCTTGACGACCGGCATCTGCGAGACGCCGTACTCGCGCAGCACCTCGATGGCCTGCCCGACCGTCTCCTCGGGGTGCATGTGCACGAGGGACGGGATGTGCCCGTGCTCCTTGTGGTCGAGGACGGCACCGACGCGGGCGCTCGGGCCGGCGTCCTCGAGGAAGCCGTAGTCGGCCATCCACTCGTCGTTGAAGATCTTGCTGAGGTAGCCGCGCCCGCTGTCCGGGAGCAGCACCACCACGACGTCGTCCTCACCGAGCCGCTCGGCCACCCGCAGCGCCGCCACGACGGCCATGCCGCACGAGCCGCCGACGAGCAGGCCCTCCTCCTTGGCCAGGCGCCGGGTCATCTGGAAGGAGTCCTTGTCGGACACCGGGACGATCTCGTCCGCGACGGTGCGGTCGTAGGCGGTGGGCCAGAAGTCCTCGCCCACGCCCTCCACCAGGTACGGCCGCCCGGAGCCGCCCGAGTAGACGGAGCCCTCGGGGTCGGCGCCGATGACCTTGACGCGGCCGTCGCTGGCCTCCTTCAGGTAGCGCCCGGTCCCGGAGATGGTGCCGCCGGTGCCGACTCCGGCCACGAAGTGGGTGATCTTCCCCTCGGTCTGCTCCCACAGCTCCGGGCCGGTGGACTCGTAGTGGCTGAGCGGGTTGTTGGGGTTGGAGTACTGGTCCGGCTTCCAGGCCCCGGGCGTCTCACGGACCAGCCGGTCGGAGACGTTGTAGTAGGAGTCGGGGTGCTCGGGGTCGACGGCGGTCGGGCAGACGACCACCTCCGCCCCGTACGCCCGCAGCACGTTGATCTTGTCCAGGGAGACCTTGTCGGGGCAGACGAAGATGCACTTGTAGCCCTTCTGCTGGGCCACGATGGCAAGACCGACCCCGGTGTTGCCACTGGTCGGCTCGACGATGGTGCCGCCCGGCTGCAGCTCCCCGCTCTTCTCCGCCGCCTCGATCATGCGCAGGGCGATGCGGTCCTTCACCGATCCGCCGGGGTTGAAGTACTCCACCTTGGCCAGGACGGTCGCCCCGATGCCCTTGGTGACGTTGTTGAGCCTCACGAGCGGGGTGTCGCCGACGAGGCTGATCATCGAGTCGTGGAATTGCACCGTTGTCTCCGGATACTGCAAAAGGTGTGGTTGGCGTGGTGCTGCCAGCCTAGAGCCTGCCCCCCGATTCACCGTCCGCCACGACCCGGCCGGATCGTTCACCCACCGTCGAGATTGGAACACGGTCCGTACGGGGCAAGCACTGGGTGTACGGGTTCGAGGAGGTGGCGGCGAGACATGACACGCATGTCGAGGGCGAGAGCGGCCCGGCGGATCGCGGCGGGCGCGGCGTACGGCGGCGGGGGCGTCGGGCTGGCCGGCGCGGCCGCCGTCGGGCTGCTGCTGGCCGAGGCCCGGCTGGCGCGGTGGCGGGTGGGCAACGGCGTGACTCCTCACGTACCGAACGCGGACGGCCTGTACGGCGCCGCCTACACGGTGCCCGGTGAACCGGCGCTGCGGCTGACGATGCTGGGCGACTCCACGGCCGCCGGCCAGGGGGTGCACCGGGCCGGGCAGACCCCGGGCGCGCTGCTGGCCTCGGGCCTCGCGGCGCTCGCGGAACGGCCCGTGGGGCTGAGCACGGTGGCGGTGCCCGGGGCCCGCTCCGACGACCTGGACCGGCAGGTGAGGCAGGCCCTGGCCGATCCGGCCCGGGCGCCCGACATCTGCGTGATCATGATCGGGGCGAACGACGTCACGCACCGCCTGTCGCCCTCCCTCTCCGTCCGTCACCTGGCCTCGGCGGTGCGCCGGCTGCGGACGGCCGGAGCGGAGGTGGTCGTCGGCACCTGTCCGGACCTGGGCACGATCGAGCCGGTGTGGCAGCCCCTGCGCTGGCTGGCCCGGCGGGCCTCCCGGCAGCTGGCGGCGGCCCAGACGATCGGCACGGTCGAACAGGGCGGGCGCACGGTGTCCCTGGGGGATCTGCTGGGCCCCGAGTTCGCGGCGAACCCCCGCGAGCTGTTCGGCCCCGACAACTACCACCCCTCGGCGGAGGGGTACGCCACGGCGGCGATGGCGGTCCTCCCGACGGTCTGCGCGGTCCTCGGCCTGTGGCCGGCGGACCAGGAGCGCCCCGACGCCTCCCGCCGCGAGGGCTTCCTGCCGGTCGCCCGGGCCGCGGCGGAGGCCGCGTCCGAGGCGGGCACCGAGGTCGCGGCGGTGACGCCGACCGGTTCCCGGGGTCCCTGGGCCCTGCTCAAGCGCAGGCGGCGGCGCCGGGTCGGCGCGACGGAACCGTCCCCCGCCAGCCCGTCCGGTGTGTGAAGCCGGGTCCCGCCCCTGCCCCCTTCACGCGGGCCGCCTTTCGTACACGCACCGTTCACCGTTCGAGAGGCGGCGCGTCACCGGATCTCCCTCACCTTTCGCGATGGTGTGTCTCCACTGCCGCACCGCTGTCAGGAGCACGCCCCCGCGATGGAAAAGCCGCTTCCGGGATCCACCGGTCAGAGCCGGACCCGTACTCCCTGGTGGGACAACGCCCGGTTCGTGTCCGCCACACTGATCGTGGTCCTGCACACCGTGGGCAGCATCATGGACCGGCACGACTCGCTGCACGCCTTCCACGTCGCGGCCTGGGCCTTCCGGGTCCCGGCCTTCGTCGTGCTGGCCGGGGTCTTCAGCAGTGCGGGGCCGCTCGGCCCGCGCCACCTGCGCACCCTGCTGGGGAGCATCGTGCTGCCTGCCCTGATCTTCAGCCTGCTGTTCTCGCTGGAGACGAAGGCGCTCGGCGGTCCCCTGGATCTGCACATCGCCCAGCTGCCGTGGACGCTGTGGTTCCTGATGTCGCTGTTCTGCTGGCGGCTGCTGCTGCCATTGGTGGTCCAGTTGCGCCATCCGCTGCTGGTCACCACGGCCGTGGCGCTCGGACTCGGGTACGTGGAGGAGTTCGGGCTCCAGTTCTCGGCCAGCCGGACGCTGGTGTACCTGCCGCTGTTCTACTTCGGCTGGCGGCTGGGCCAGGGCATGCTCCGGGAGTGGTTCGAGAGCCGGTGGAGCCTGCCGGTCGCCGTGGCCGGAGTCCTCGGCTCGCTCACCGTGGCAGCGCTGTGGCACCGGGACATCCCGGGGTACTGGCTCTCCATGCGCCACGCCTACCGGGCCGACACCCCGCTCGGCCTGGAGGGCGCCTGGCTGATCCGGCTGGCCGTACTGGCCTCGGCGGCGGCGCTGGTGCTCTGCATGCTGCGGTTGACGCCCAGGCGGCGGGTGCCGCTGGTCTCCGCGCTCGGGGCGGGCGGGTTCACCGTCTACCTGCTGCATCCGCTGGTCATCCTGCCGCTGCGGGAGAAGGGCCTGATCGCCCGGGCGGACACCCCGCCGGAGCTGGCCGCGCTCGTCGCCTTCGGAGTGCTGCTCACCGTGGTCCTCGCCTCGCCGTTCGTCCGCAGGCTCGTCCAGCCGCTGACCCGGCCGCCGGTGGGCTGGCTGCTGACCCCGGCGCCCGCGACGGCACCCGCGGCGCCCGCAGCACCCCCGGCACCCCCGGCACCCCCGGCGCCCGCGGAGACGCCCCCGTCCGACCCGGCCGCCATACACTCTAAGCAGGCGCTTAGAGAAGAGGTCCGTATCACACGCTGATGGCCGTGACCGACGGCTTACGTCCGGGTAACTTCCCAAGCAGCCCCGCCCCTTCCGTCAGGAGCCGTGATGCCCGAAGCCGTGATCGTCTCAGCCGCCCGCTCCCCCATCGGCCGCGCCTTCAAGGGCTCCCTGAAGGACGTACGCCCGGACGACCTGACCGCCTCGATCATCCAGGCCGCCCTCGCCAAGGTCCCCGAGCTGGACCCGAAGGACATCGACGACCTGATGCTCGGCTGCGGTCTGCCCGGCGGCGAGCAGGGCAACAACCTCGGCCGCATCGTCGCCGTGCAGATGGGGATGGACCACCTCCCCGGCTGCACCGTCACCCGCTACTGCTCGTCGTCCCTGCAGACCTCCCGCATGGCGCTGCACGCCATCAAGGCCGGGGAGGGCGACGTCTTCATCTCGGCCGGCGTCGAGACGGTCTCCCGGTTCGCCAAGGGCAACTCCGACAGCCTGCCCGACACCCGCAACCCGTTCTTCGCCGAGGCCGAGGCCCGTACCGCCGCCGTCGCGGAGCAGGAGGGCACCACCTGGCACGACCCGCGCGAGGACGGTCTCGTCCCGGACGCCTACATCGCGATGGGCCAGACCGCCGAGAACCTGGCGCGCGCCAAGGGCGTCACCCGCCAGGACATGGACGAGTTCGGCGTCCGCTCGCAGAACCTCGCCGAGGAGGCCATCAAGAACGGCTTCTGGGAGCGCGAGATCACCCCGGTGACGCTGCCCGACGGCACGGTCGTCACCAAGGACGACGGCCCGCGCGCCGGGGTCACCCTGGAGGGCGTCTCCGGCCTCAAGCCCGTCTTCCGTCCCGACGGCCTGGTCACCGCCGGCAACTGCTGCCCGCTCAACGACGGCGCCGCCGCCCTCGTCGTCATGAGCGACACCAAGGCCCGGGAGCTCGGCCTGACCCCGCTCGCCCGGATCGTCTCCACCGGCGTCTCCGGCCTCTCCCCCGAGATCATGGGCCTCGGCCCGGTCGAGGCGAGCAGGCAGGCCCTGTCCCGCGCCGGTCTCACCATCGACGACATCGACCTGGTCGAGATCAATGAGGCGTTCGCCGCCCAGGTGATCCCCTCCTACCGTGAGCTCGGCATCCCGCTGGAGAAGCTGAACGTCAACGGCGGCGCCATCGCCGTCGGTCACCCCTTCGGCATGACCGGCGCCCGCCTCACCGCCACGCTCATCAACTCCCTGCAGTTCCACGACAAGCAGTTCGGCCTGGAGACGATGTGCGTCGGCGGCGGCCAGGGCATGGCCATGGTCATCGAGCGCCTCAGCTGATCGGCCCGACCGACCGCCCCGGCCGCCCCGGCCGCCCTTCACGGCGAGCCGCACGGTAGCCGGAGCGGCACGGTCGGTGAGACGACGGCCCGGAACCCCCGCACCACCGGGGTTCCGGGCCGTTCCGTGATCCAATCTCCCCCAGGATGTGACCTATCTCCCTCGCCGAGGAGGTTCACGCAGGTCAGAGCCCTGACCCCACCCGGTCTGGAAACCACACTCTGTCCGTTTCGTGACGTTACGCACTGACAGATGGTTAGTCCACCCTTCAAGCTGATGTAGGAAGTCGGGGTCGACTGTGAACCGGGAGTACGTCAGTGAGCGCCATGCCGATCGCCCTGTTGGTCACCACGGCCGCCACCGGCGCCGTGGGCGTCGCCGTCCTGCGCAGCATCTGGGTGCTGCGCCGACAGGTCGCGGCTCTGCACACCGAGCTGGCCAGGAACAACGCCGCCGCCCTGAGCGCGCTGCTGCCCGCCGCCCGCTCGGCCCACGCCGAGGAGATACGCGCGGCCGTGGCCGAGGCACTCGCGGAGGAGCGGGAACGGGAGCTCGCCGAGGCGCGGGCGTTCTGGGCCGCCCAGGAAGCCCGTGACATCTCCGACGCGCCGACCCTGCTGGGGCTGGCCGACAGCGAGCTGTTCCTTCCGCGGCAGACCGATCTCGTCGGTCTGGAGCCGGTGACCGAACCGGGCGCCGACGCCGACACGTACACGCCCAAGGACCGTAAGGACGTCACGGACGCCAAGGACTTCGCCCAGGGCGGCGGCTCCGCGGACTCCCCCGAGCTGGCCGCGGCCCGCCGGCGGCACCCCTCGCACCCGGACTTCGTGCCCCATCCGGCCCCGGCCGTCGCCGACGACGAGCGCACCGTGGCCACGCTGGAGGAGCTGGCCGCCTCCGAGGTGGAGCTGACCGACGTCCGTCCCGGCCCGCTGGGCACGCTGGACGTCTACGTCTTCGCCGACGGCACGACGCTGTGCATGACACCGGGCCACCGCGAGACCGCGGAGCGCCTGGCCGCGGCGCTGCGCGAGGGCAAGACCCCGTTCCTGCTCGGCGGCTCCGGCATCTCGGGCGCGTACACCCTGACCTTCGCCTGCGGCGAGGAGAACGTCTACATCCTGGCGGACCGCGTCATCGCGTCCCTGTGACCCGGGGCCGAGCCGGGGTCGGCCCAAAGCCGGCCCGGGGCGCCGCCCCCGCGGGCGTCTACACCCCGGCGCGTTTCTGCGCCTCCTCCACGAGCAGTACCGCCTCCTCGACCTCCTCCTCGTTCTCCAGCACGAGGGCCAGGTCGTGGCCGGCGACGGAGAGCTGGTCGGCGGCGGCGAACATGCCCGCGTCGGGCATCTCGCGGGGCTCGGTGCCCGGCTCCTCGACGCGCTGGGTCCACCGCGCCAGCTCCCTGGCCAGAGCGAGTGCCTCGGCAGCGGCTCCCCGCTGCAGCCGGCTCTGCGGCGCGGCCCGCAGACGGTCGGCGAAGTGGTCCACGGCACGGGTGAGGGGCGTCGTATCAAGCACGCGGTGAGCGTACGCGGCGTGGCAGGGCTGTTGCCAACGGACGAACACTCGGGCACGGTGACCTGAAGGACCGGCTCACATTCCTGCGCTGGAGGCGCCGATGTCCCAAGTCTTCTCCGAGGAGACCCATCGCAACCTGCTCGCCCGCATCCCGCGCTGCACCGGTCGTGAGATCTCCGACTGGCTGCGCACCGTCGAGGAAGGCCCCTCCCTCCTCCGCTTCGAGGAGAAGGTCAGCTGGCTCCGCCACGAACACGACCTGGCGTACGGCCACGCCAAGGCGATCGTCCACGAGTACGACCGGAGAAGGGCGGCGCGCGAGCTGCTCTAGGTGTCCGTCCGCCCGTCCGCACCACGGCGAAGGGCCCCGGGGAGACCCCGGGGCCCTTCGCCCGCACGTGCCACCGGCGTGGCGTGGCGTCAGTCGCTGCTGTTGAAGATCGCGATGAGCCGCAGGAACTCGAGGTAGATCCACACCAGCGTCAGCGTGAGGCCGAAGGCCGCGAACCAGGCCTCCTCGCGCGGGGCGCCGTAGGCGAGCCCGTCCTCGACCTGCTTGAAGTCCAGGGCGAGGAAGCAGGCACCGAGGATGATGCCGACGATGCCGAAGACGATGCCGAGCGGACCGCTGCGGAAGCCGAGGCCGTCACCGCCGCCGAACACCGCGAACAGCAGGTTCACGCCCATCAGCAGGATGAAGCCGAGCGCGGCCGCCATCACGAAGCCGTAGAAACGGCGGTTGACGCGGATCCAGCCCGCCTTGTACGCCACCAGCACGGCGGCGAAGACCGCCATGGTGCCGAGCACGGCCTGCATGGCCGCACCGTTGGCGACGTGGGTGTCGACGATGTTGGAGATGACGCCGAGGAAGACGCCCTCGACGGCGGCGTACGTCAGGATCAGCGCGGGCGAGGCCTTGCGCTTGAACGACTGCACGAGCGCCAGGACCATGCCGAGCAGCGCCGCGCCGATGCCGATGCCGTAGGACCGGCTGATGTTGGCCTCGTCGACGGGCAGCAGGGCCCAGGAGAGGGCCGCGGCGACGATGAGCAGGCCGAGCGTGCTCGCCGTGCGCATGATGACGTCGTCGATGGTCATCCGGCCGGTCGTGGCCGGCGCCTGCGGCGCACCGTGCTGCAGATCCTGCTGTCCGTAAGGGTTCTGCGCGTAGGGGTTCTGCGCGTACGGGTTGCCGGTGGGCTGCGCGTACGGGTTGCCCTGCGTGGCGACAGCGGGACCCCCGGCCTGCGGCGCGGTGTTGAAGCCCGCGTAGCCGTTGTCGCGGCTGAACCCCCGTCGCGAGAAGACCGGGTTTCTGCTCCTCATTGCACTCCTCCATGGCCACACGGCGTGGCCTTGGGCTCAACAGTAATGGGTAGGCAAAGGAAAGACCCCCCTGCCTCGGGAGGATCTTTCCCTCGTCATGCTGCACAACACGCTACGCGGCCACGTGATTCCCCTCACCGCACGGGCTCGAACCATGACCGACCTGGGACCTGTCCGGAACCGGCCGGAGACCACCCCCGGTCGGCCGCCCCCGCACCGTCCTCGGTCTCCTCGGAGGCCGCCTCGACGATCACGTGCCGGCCGGGGACCTCGAGGACCGGCCCGGGAGCGGTGATGCGCACGGGCGTCCCGTCGGCCCGGCCCTTGCCGTGGTCGCCCAGCACCAGCCCGGAGCCCCACCCCCGGAGTCCGCCGTCGGTGTCGACGGCGAGGCCGGTGTACTGGAAGGCCGCGGTACTCCGAACGGAGGAAAGGCCCCGAGGCACGAACCGCCCCGGACACCCGGATCATCACATCCCCTGACCCGTTTCCGATGAGTCGTCGTACTCATGCCCGAGTACGCAGCCGTACCCGAGCACATACCCCTGCGGACGACCCGGCCCTGGTACGGGACCCCGTCCAGTCGGCCCGGTCGTCGTCGGCCCCGGCAGCCGCGAGAGCAACGAGTTCCGTGTCGACGGAGAGGCCGCGAACGTCCCCTCGCCCCGTAGAGCGGCGCAGTGGCGCGGCAGCGCCTGATGATGCCCCCCACTGTTCAGCGACGTGGCGCCCACGGGCCACGAGAGGGGGATCGCTGCTGCACCGCCCGGCGGGACACCGTCCTCAGACGGTCACCGCATAGTCGGGCAGCACCAGCCCCGAGTGCGCCGCACGCCCTTCTTCGGCGCTCACCGTCACCCTCCCCGCCTGCGGGTCACGCACCACGGCGTTGCGGGCGTCGAGCTGCTCCTGGGTCGTCGGCGTCACCACGGTGCCGCCCTCGGTGGCCAGTGCCTGGTTGCGTTCCGCGAAAGGCCGCATCCGGCGCTCGTAGGCGGCGAAAGCATCCCCGTGATCCGCGTGCGTGGCCAATTCGCCCGCCAGGACGTACGCACCGACCAGCGAGACGCTCGATCCCTGACCGGAGAGGAACGAGGTCGCGTGCGCGGCGTCGCCCGCCAGCGCGACGCGACCGCGGGACCACGTAGGCATGTGGATCTGGCTCACGACGTCGAAGAAGAGGTCGTCGGCCTCCCGCATCGCCTCCACCAGGCGCGGCAGGTGCCAGACCCGCTCGGGGAAGTGCGCCGCGACCAGGTCACGCTGGGCCTGCGGATCACGGAAGGCGTCGAAGGGCGGGACCTCGCGGGTGAAGGTGAGGAAGCCGTGCACACGCTCGGACGGCTCGTGGGCGTAGAGGACCGCGCCTCGTCCCGGCACGTTCCAGATGGCCGCCTCGTGTGCCAGTCCGAACTCGTTCGGCAGCGTGAAGCCGGCGAAGATATGGCCGAGATAGTGGTGGAAGGGCTCTTCAGGGCCGAAGACCAGGCGGCGCGTGTTCGAGTGCAGTCCGTCCGCACCGATCACCAGGTCGAAGGTGCGGCGAGTTCCGCTGTCGAAGACGACGTGCACGGCTTCTCCATCGTCGTCCAGCGCGGCGATCGAGTCGTCGAAGAGGAACTCGATCCGCGCCGGTAACGGCGCGCAGAGCGTGTCGGCCAGGTCGCCGCGCCGGACTTCGAGGTCGAATCCCGCCTCTCCGCCGGTCGCCTGCTCGGGCCGCAGCGAGCCGATCGTCTCGCCGACCGGGTCCACGAAGGTGATCCGCTGGCTGTGCACGTGCGCCTCACGAAGGCGCGGCAGCATGCCCATCCGGTCGACGACTTCGCGGGCCGTGCCGCGTATGTCGATCGCGTACCCGCCCCCTCGCACGGCGGGGGCCTTCTCGACGACGGTCACCTCGAAGCCGTACCGGTCGAGCCAGTACGCGAGGGCGGGGCCCGCGATGCTCGCTCCGGAGATCAGTACGCGACGGACGGGTCGGGACGCCTGGTCCATGGCTCTCACCTTTCCTCCGGGACATGCCCGGCACGAAGGGGTACGCGCCGCGTGCACAAAGACGCATACCTTACTTAGGTATCCTTAAGGAGGTCATGCGGCGCCTCGATGGCGTCGACCACCCCCCCTTGCAATATAGATACCTAACTCAGGTATGTAAATGGAGGTGCCGTGACCCACGAGTCGCCCGAGTCCCCTGTGTCGCCCGTGTCGCCCGTGTCGGAGAATCCTCCGCCCACCGACCTGCTCGCCGTGCTGCCCCGGATCATCCAGTTCAGCGCCGCTGTCACCAGGGGTCGGCTCATCGAGCACGCCACCGAGGCGGCCGGCCTCGCCCTCGACCGCCCCGCCATGGGCGTGCTGCTCTCCCTCCGCACAGCCGACAGGCCACTGCGGATCGGCGAGATCGCCGACCGCATGCAGGTCGTGGGCCCGCACGTCACCCGCCAGGTCCAGGCCCTGGAGAAACGCGGCCTCGTACGACGTGTCGCCGACCCGCACGACCGCCGAGCGAGCCTCATCGAACCGACCGAGGCAGGTGCGGAGGGAGCCAACCGGTACGTGACCTCCCTGTTGGCCTGGTTCGCCGAAGCACTCACCGACTGGTCACCACAGGACCGGGACGACCTCGCCCGGCTCCTCGCCCGGCTCGTCGACGACGTAACGGCCCGGCTGACACGGTTCGACGAGGACGGCGAGGGCTGAACAGTGGGAAGGACCGCGCGGCGGCCGGGGCGCGGGCAGTATCCGGTGGGCCTCGCCGAGCATGCGCTCCGCCTGGACGTCGCCGAGGTCGCGCCGTAGCTCGTCGGCGTGGCTGATCCACTGCCGGTAGAGCCGCCCCCACATCTCGGGCTCGTCGGGCCGCTCGTCGACGTGCTCCACGATGAGCCCGGCGGCGCGGGCCTGTTCCTCCCAGACGGGTTCGGCCCCGCGCCACAGGGCCCGGGTGAGGAGCAGCCGGGAGCCACGACCGCGTTCCGCGCAATGGCCGAAACGCGAGGTCTGGAAAGCCGTGCGCCCCCATAGTGACCGCCCCAGCGCGCCCCGTACGTCCTGGTCACTCATAAGAGCGACAAAAACATTGAGCGCAGAACAATCGCGCGGCGGGCCCGACATTCTTCCCCTGGGGGCAGGGCCCTTCCCTACACCTCGTCAGGCGCAGTCCCGCTGCTGCACGTACCCGAGGGACGTCAGGCCCTCCGCCGCACACAACCGGTCCGATGCACCCCCCACCTCGGTCTGGAGGAGCTGGTACGCCGCGCCGCGCTCGTGCCCCCACCGCATCGCCGCGCGCCACAGGGCCCGCCCGTAGCCGCGCCCGCGGTGCTCCGGCAGCACACCGAAGTACTGCGGCAGCAGCCGCACCCGCCCGACGCCGTCGAGCATCGTCTCCATGGGGCCGATCGCGCCGGCCACCCGGCCGTCACGAAGCACGGTGAGGACGGGCCCCGCCGTCCCGGCCTGCATGTGCCCGTACAGGAACCGGAAGCCGTCCGCGGCCATCTCCTCCGCGAACGCGGCGAATCCCGCCCCCTCGGGCAGGTGCGCGTACTCCTGGACCGGCGCGTCCGGCCCCGCTCCCGGCCGGGTGAACTCCTTGAGCTGGACGCGGGTCCCGCCCCGGGCGTACGTCTCCGGCTGATCCGTGCCGAGGGACCACACGATCCGGGCCTTCCCGGCGCCGTGCGCGGCCGCAAGCTTCTGAGCCAGGTCCGCGCCCACGGACAGACTCCCGGGGGCCGCCCCGTATACGTGGACCTTGACCATGCCGACGCCGCGCTCCACCAACGTGGGGACGAGGACACGGTCCGGGCCCTGCTCAACGGCGTCGACCAGGATGCGCTCCTCCTTCCTGAACGACCAGCGGCGATCCTTGTCGTACGGCAGGAAATCACCCGTACCGGCGACCTCCAGCACCGCGCGGAAGAGGTCAGGGAGCGCGCTGTCCGGGTGGACGGGGCCGAGGGTCGGCACGTACGGCACAGGCATCGCAGGTTCAATCCAGTCCCAGCGGAAATCCATGGCCGCACGCTACCCACGACGCGCACACGCCGCAGGCCCCGACGCCGAAGACGCCGGGGCCTGCTCATTCACGACCGGACCAGGTCAGGCTAGTGCGGGTTGTCGTCGCCGGCGGCGCACGAGCACTTCGCGCTGTCCATCACGGTGTCCAGGTCGTCCACCGCGGTGATCCGGGTCACCGGCTCCACCGGTGCCAGGACGGGCCGTGTCAGGTACGGCTGGCCGGTCTGGGGCGGGCCGTCACTCGGCAACGGGCGCCTCGGCGCGATCTCGACTGCTACAGCGGTCATCGTTCACCCTGCTTTCTATCTCCGTGCTGGCAATACGCCGCCAGCGGGGCCTTCGCCTCCTGGTAGTGCTTGGCCAGGGGCCTGCACACGCGGCAGGAACCGGCCAGGCTGCATCCCGAGCAGCCTCCAGTGCGAAGCATCAGGCGGTCGGCGATGGCGCCGAGCCGGGAGAGGCCGTCGATCCCCTCGTGGACCAGACTGATCTGGTCGTCGCGGCCGATCTTGCAGATGGACACCAGCCCGTGCGGGTCCATGTGGAAGAAGGTGTGTCCGGCGTTGCAGCCCGTGAACTGTTTCCGCACGCGCAGGTGCTCCTTGGACTGCGCGGTCAGGACCTCGCCGCCTCCGTAGATCGTGGGCGTCATGTTGGTGAAGACCTCGTACTCGACGCCCCACGACTCGCACAGGTCGACCATGGCCTGTTCCTCATGGCCGTTGTCCTCGGTGACGACAATGCTCATGCGCAGCGGCAGCCGCGCGTGGCGGGCGGCGTTCATGCCCTGCACGAACTGGTCCCACGCGCCGGCCCGCTGCGTCAGCTCGTCGTAACTGGCCTTGGTCGCGCCGTACATGGACACAGTGACGCGGTACGGCGGGCACTCCCGGAAGAGCCTCAGCAGGTTCTCCCGCCACAGCAGCGACCCGTTCGTGGAGACCGTGATCATCATGCCCAGCTCGAACGCGTGCCGGTAGGAGCGCATGAAATCCCGGTCGATGGTCGGCTCACCACCAGTGACCTGGAGGAACAGCACGCCGGCCTCGGCCATGATGTCCAGGCAGCGCCGCTTGTCCTCCCACGGCATCCCGGACTGCATCTTGAGCCCCAGGTAGCAGTGCTTGCAGTCGTAGTTACAGCCGAGGTTGACCTCCCAAGAGGCCTTGCCGTAGCCCCAAGCGGACGGCTCCCGGACCAGCAGGACGTCACCCGCCGGACGGCCAGCCACGTCCAGGTCCTCCCACTGCTCCCGGGCGGCTTCCACCAGCCAGCCCGGAGCCGACGCGACAGGGTCCAGGGCGCGAAGCTCCTCATACCGGGACGGCGGCAGGAGGGCACCGCCACGGTGGCCCGGCCGCACGAGGACGTGTTGTTCCAGGAAAGGACTGGCGATCAGGGAATGCACGAGAGAACTCCTCTTCAGCGAGTCAGAGCCCGAGCGTCTTGGCCAGGAGATCGGCATTCGCGCCGAGGTCGTGGCCGAGGACCACGCCGTGGTGAGGCAGGGCGGCCAGCCGTCGGGCGACCTCCCGACGCGCCGCCTCGGTACCACCCCCGTCGACGCCCACCAGACCGAGCACGTCCGGGTACCGGTCCTCGGTGGCCCCGCTCATGAAGTCCGCCGCGCCCAGGGTGCGGCCGGTCTCCTCCTCGGCCGGGGCCGCGCCCGCCTCGACGCGCGGGAACAGCAACGCCGCGGCCTCGCCCTCGGTCGCCAGGGGCACCCCGAACCAGCTCGTGAACTGGCCCGGACACACCTGCGTTTTCAACTCTTTGCCGTTCTCCCACAACGGCGTGCGGTCCCCGGCGAGGAGCGCCTGAGTGACCCGCTCATCCTGTGTCGGGTGGAGCGCGTCACCGCCTTCCAGCCGCCCGCGGGCAATCTCGAACCAGCCGAGCGCCTCCAGCAGCCCGAGACCGACCGCGGCGGCCGCCGGCCACGGCAGCACATCCACCCCGCCGCGGTCGTTGGGCCGGACGAACACGCGGTCGTTCGCGAGCAGCCCGAGCCCGCGCCCGGAGGCCAGGGCGAGGGCCGTGGTCGTCTTGCCCGCGCCCTTACTGCCGAACGTCAGGACCGTACGCCCACCCTCGGCGACGACCGCCGAGGCGTGCAGCACCGCCCACCCGTCCCGCAGCAGCTGACCGCGCATCATCTCGCGGGCCAGGCGCGCGGTCGCCGTCGCGACGCCCTCAGCGTCGCGACCGATGACGTCCAGCCGTCCCGTGCCCGGCTCGGACCGGTAGGCAAGACCCTGCTCCGGCCCGACGGCCCGGATGACACCCGCGGACACATCCCGGGCGACGAGGAGCTGAGCCCGCGCGTAGACGGTGCTCGTGTGAGGGGCCTGCGTCACCGCGAACGCCGCGCTGTCGTACTGGCTGTCATCCACGGTCGTGGTGACCAGGGACCCGGCACAGACACCCTCCGCGGGCACCTCGGCCGCCTTCCACCACGGGCCGAAGTACCGGGCCGACCAGTCGGTGACGGCCCGCTCGGGCGAGACGACGGTCACGGACGCGCCGACGCTCTCCAGGCGTACGGCGTGAGCAGTCATGATCCATTCCTTCCAGAAAGTGGTTGCAACGGGATGCCACGCACCGCCGGATAAGCGGCGCGCAGCTTGGCATGGGTGGCCTCCCACTGCCGGGCCTCGGCAGCGTCCAGCGGAGGCAGGAAAGGTAGGGGCCGGCCCTGGGTGAAGCGCACTGGAATTCCGGCCCAACCGCCCCTGTGTGAAGCGCACAGCTCGGTCGTTCCGTCCTCGACACCGCAGGCCAGGCGCAGCGCGGACATCACCGCACCTGCGGGACCGCACCGGGTGCGGCCGATCCCGGCATTGATCCGGCCGGGGCGCGCGGTCAGCTCGTCGCGGACCTGTTGAAGGGGGACAGGCACGGGCTGCCCGTTGACGGTGGTCGACGAGGCGCACACGACGGCGGCCTCCCCGTGCTCGCCGATGACGTGCCCGGACACCGCATCCGCCGGCACCGCCAGGAGCCGGGCGAGGGCGAGCCGGTAGCGGGCGGAGTCCAGGCCGGAGCCGATCCCGAACACCCGCTGACAGCCGGACTCCTCGGCGAACAACCGGGTCATCAGGTCGACCGGATTGGTCACCACCAGGACCGTCCCCCCGTATCCGGCGAGCTGCCCGGCGAGGGACCGGATGACGGGCGCGTTGGCCTGCGCCCCGCCCATCCGGACGTCGGTGGTGCGGGCGTTCGTGAACTGAGCCCGGGCGGTGACCACCACGGCGGCGCACACGCGCAGCTCGGCGACGGTGGCCTCAAAGGGCCGCACCGGGGAGCCGAGCGCGGCCCGCATGTCGTCGAGGTCGTCCGCCAGGGCCTCGGCCTGCCCGGCCGTGCGGGAGGCGACGAGGACGCTGTCGCACAGCCCGGAGGCCACCAGGGCACCGCCGACAGCTTGGCCGACCGCGCCGGTACCGATGACGCCGACCGTCGGCGCCGCGGCCGTCATGCGACTACCTCGACGATCCTGTCGAGGGTCCGCTCTCCCCTGCCCCGGCAGAGAAGGGGGTCGAGGAGGTCGGCGCTCACCGCGTCGACGAGACGGCACACCGGGACTGCCCGCTCGACGAGGGCCAGGCCGAGACCGGGAAGCGGCAGCGCGGCCGGCGCGGACAGGTACGTCGTGAGGATGTTGAGCGTGTCCATCAGCCACAGAACCAGCAGGTGCCACAGCCATGCCCGCCGCTCTCTCACCGACATGCCCCCCGCGCGGGACCGGGCGACGAGGGCGAGGCCGTCGACGACCAGGCCGGCGGTCTCCGGATTCGGCCGGCGCGCGATGAGGACCAGGACGGTGCGGCTCAGCAGCTTCGCCATGTCGGCCATCGGGCTCGCCCGCACCATGCCCGGGTCGAGGAACACCGGCCGCCCGTCCGGGCCGTCGGGGAACGCGATGTGCTCGGGTTTCAGGTCGCCGTACGCGAGGGTCGTGCCCATGACCGAGGGCAGCATCGCCCGCAATCCCTGGAGCCGCCGCACGCTGGCACGCACCATCTCCGCGATCTCCTCGCGCTGCCCCGGGCAGCGTTCGGCGCCGAGCTGGTCGACGTATGCAGCGCCTTCTGGGCCGGTGAACTTGCGGAGGAACGTGCCGTCGATGCTGCGCTCCCCGATGACCCCGGCCGCACCCAGGCGGCGGGCGGCGCCCGGCCGGTACAGCGGGCGCAGCTCCGCGAGCGGGCGCTCCAGCAGCTCGCGAGCCTCACCGGGCCGCGCGAGGAGGAGTTCCCCAAGGGTGGGCCCCGGAACGGCCTCGGTGAAGATGACCCCGTCCCGGATACCGACGACCTTGCACACCCGCGGACCGTCCAGGCCGGCGAGGACCCGCAGCTGCGTGGCCTCCCCTGCTAGGAGGGCGTCCGGCCGCTGCGCGTACTCCTGCTGTGCCTGGCACACGGCGGGCCAGGGGCCCCGGGTGCCGCGCAGCAGGGAGACGAGGGAGACCCCCAGGATGGACGTCTTGGCGTACACGGTGCGGTCGCCGACGCGGACGCGGTGGACGTAGCCGGTGACGCTGGGGACGTGCCGGTCCAGGAGAACGGGCTCGCCGGGCCAGAGGTCAGCGGCGGCCTGGTGGATCCGGGCGGCGGCGTGGAGGAACACTTCGGCCACGGTGGGCCGGGTGAGGCTGTGCTGAGCGGGAGCGGCATAGACGCCGGTGGTCACGAAAACGCCTCCCTATGGGCTGCTCGTTGTCCGTGAAAGCGCGACTCCGGCCGCCCGACGGGGGTGGCGGACGGCCGGAGGTGGAGCCCCGTCGGCGCGGTCAGGTCTCGCGCCGACGGGGAGTCAAGGGCGGCTACGGGGCCAGGACGGGGGTCACCGGCACGCTCTCTGGCGATCGCGCGCCCGACCCCTGCGGGCCATCGCCTCCACGGCCTCCACGGGGCAGAGCTCACCGGGAGAGTCCATGGGGACGCACCAGTACGAGCGTCCGCGCGGGATAGTGCAACCGACGTCCGGCACACCCAGGTAGTGATCCCGGCCGATGCATGCCGCCCCGGGGAAGTCCCGGGCCGGGAACTGCCCGAGGGCACGCCCCGGGACCAGGGCGTAGTACCGGAGGGTGTGGAGGCTCATGAACACCGGGCCATCGATGGCCTGGCGGAGGTAGACGTCCACCTCCTTCAGTTCCTCCGACCCGGCCGCGCACCACACCAGGCGGGCCGGGAGACGGATCGCGGAGAGGATGCCGCCGCAGGCCAGGAGGGCGATCCTGTCGCGCTCCCTCCACTGCGCGCGGGCCAGGTCGCGGTTCTCCGCAGCGGACAGGAGCCAATGGGAGACGGCGAGGTCCCGCTCCGCTCGGGTCACCAGGGCCGCCCCCTCCACGGTCCGGATGTCGTTGCTGGGTACCTCGTCCGTCTCCAGCTCCCGGCGCGCGGGCAGCCCGGTATCCGCCTGCGCTAGTCTCTCCAACACCTCTTGATTTACTGCGGGTTGGGTACGCTCATCCATATGGCGACTCCTTGGCAGTCGTCGCCCCGGAGGCCGACACCACGGCCCCGGGGCTTTTCGCGCAAGGGTGGTTTTCCGGCGGATGTCGCGCATCCCGCAGCGGGGTATCCCCATGATGGGTACACACCTCAGACAGTCGTCCCGCAGACTCAGGCGAGCAGGAAGTGCCGCATGATCTACCAACCGCCAACCGCACTGCCCCCCGGGCTCCTCGACGACGAGGAGACGCAACGCTCCCTGGCTGCTCATGACTTCGGAACGGTGTTCCGGCTCGCCCGCGAACGGGCCGGGATCAGCTACTCGCGGATCGCCGCCGAGTGCGACATCAAGCCGGAACGGGTGGGCAGCCTCGCCCGGGGGAACGGCCGGATCACCACCTTCGACAAGGTCGTGCAGATCGCGGACGCCCTACGCGTCCCGGGGCACATGGTCGGCCTGGCTCCCCGCCCTTGGGAAACAGGCGATTCTCCTGCACACACGCACAGCAGAGAGATCGGACCCCCCATGCGCCGCCGAACCGTCCTGGCCGCCGCCTCCACCGGCCTGGCCGCCGCCCTGCCCGCCCTCCACCAGCCCTCGCCCCCCAACCACATCGGCCCCGGAGACGTCGCCCAGCTCCGCGCCCGCACCGCCCGCCTCCGCCGCCTCGACAACATCCTCGGCGGAGGCGACACCTACCGCGTCTACCTCAGCGAATACCAGCACACCAAGGGTCGGCTCCGCACCGCCAGCACCACCCCCGACACCCGCCGCAGCCTCCTCTCCCTCCTCGCCGAACAAGCCCAGCAAGCCGGGTGGGCTGCCTTCGACGGAGGCCGCCCGGCCGAGGCCGGCAGCCTGTACGAGGAGAGCGTGGCGGCAGCCCGCGAGGCCGGCGACGGTGATCTCCTCGGCAACGGCTTCGCGTTCCTCGCCTACCAGACCGCCGACCGCGACCAAGCCGCCGCGATGGCCGCCCACAGCTGCGCCTCCCTCACCGACAACGCACCCGCCACCGTCCGGGCCCTCCTCTACGAGCGGATGGCCTGGGCATGCGCCGTCGCCAACCGGCCAGCCGACACGGAACGAGCCCTCGCCGCCGCCCACACCGCCCTGGACGAGCAGCAGCACGGCGAAGAACAGCCGGACTGGGCCGCCTGGGTCGACCGGACAGAGCTGGACATCATGACCGGCCGCTGCTGGACAGAGCTACGCCGCCCCCTCCGAGCCGTCCCCGTCCTCACGAAGGCCCTGGGGCGGTACGACGACGCCCACGCCCGGGACAAGGCGCTCTACCTCTCATGGCTCGCGGATGCCTACCTCACGGCCGGGGAGATCGAGGAGGCTGCCGCAGTGACCGGCCGAGCGCTGGAGCTGTCCAGCGGCGTGGCATCCGTACGCCCCCGTCGGCGGCTCACCCCGGTACTGGCGCAGCTGGGTCGGCACCGGGACGTGCCGGCCGTCCGCCACCTGCTGGAGAGCGCCACCGTCTAGGACGACGCGGGGTCCACGCTGCCCTTGATCCACTCCAGGCAGCGGGCCGCCCCCGTGATCGGCGTGGCGATCAGCTCCGGGTTGTCCCATGGGTGCGCCTCGAGGAGGTACCGCTCCAGCTCCTGGTACCGCTCGCTCGTCGTCGTGAGGAGCAGCCGCCACTCCTCACCCTCGCCGAACTCCCCAAGGTGCCAGAACACCGACGTGACGGGGCCGATGATCTGCGAGCCCGCGGCAAGCCGAGCCTTGACCGCCCCTTGGGCCAGGCCGACGGCTTGCTCGCGGGTGGGCGTAGCAGTCGAGACCTGCACGTAGTCGCTCATGGCCGGGAGACTAACGGCCCGCACCCCTGCCAGCCACAGGCAAGGCGTCTTGCAGTCGCGTGTGCTTCACGGCAGAACCCCACTTGGCCGACTGCGCGGTGAAGCAGTAGGAGCACAGCGGATTCCCGTCGCGCCCGTATCGGTGCGCGCCTCGCCCTCTTTGTTCTCCCGCGGGTGCGCAGATGCCGTACGGGCACGCTGGGGACGATGTGTTCCCACGACACGCAAGAGGTACGGCGCCAACCAGTCGTTTCCGCTGGTCAGCGCCGCTGAACCGGAAAGTGCCCGGAGCCGGACTTGAACCGGCACGCCCCTCGCCGGGGCAGCGAGGTTTAAGCTCGCCGTGTCTGCATTCCACCATCCGGGCAGGCCATGGGCTCCGCGTCGGGCACCCGCCGAGCCTATCGGGACCCCTCTCTCCCACAGCAGGGCGGTAGCCCCATGTTGTCTTATTTTATTGGCGCCTGAGGGTGCATCAGGCCATGGAAAACGCCATCAGCACTTGCCACCAGCCTTGCGGGCGAGGGCCGGCCGCGCATGCGGAATGACGGAATTTCACCGTATGAACAAGGGCGCTCCACCCGTTCTGACGATGTCCACCGCTCGGGTCGTCTCCTCCCGGGGGCCGGGGCGGCCGTCATCCCCAGGTATGACCGCCGCCCCGGCGGTCAGCCCCGAGTCGCCCCCCACAACCGGAGCAGCGGCTGACTACACGGCAGTGAGAACGCGAAACGATGGACCACGTCCCCGTTCCCGAGCCACGCGCCGTCGCACCACGCGCCGTCGCACCACGCGCCGTCGCACCGCACGTCGTCGCACCGCGCGTCGTCGCGAAAGATGTCGTCGCGCAGCAGCCGTCCCGACAGGAGTGCCCATCCCGTGACCACCGCACCTTCCCCCGAACTCCGTCCGGGGGGACCCTCAGCCGACCGGGCCACCGCCGTGGCCGCGCGCGCCACGGACCTGTCGAAGATCTACGGCCAGGGCGAGACCCAGGTGGTCGCCCTCGACCAGGTCTCCGTCGGCTTCCGGCAGGCGGAGTTCACCGCGATCATGGGCCCGTCGGGGTCCGGCAAGTCCACGCTGATGCACTGCGTCGCCGGTCTCGACACGTTCTCGTCCGGTTCCGTGCGCATCGGCGACACCGAGCTGGGCTCCCTGAAGGACAAGCAGCTGACCAAGCTGCGCCGGGACAAGATCGGCTTCATCTTCCAGGCGTTCAACCTGCTGCCGACCCTCACGGCCCTGGAGAACATCACCCTTCCGATGGACATCGCGGGGCGCAAGCCGGACAAGGAGTGGCTGGACACGGTGATCCGGATGGTCGGCCTGTCCGACCGGCTGAGCCACCGGCCCGCGCAGCTGTCCGGCGGTCAGCAGCAACGGGTCGCCGTGGCAAGGGCGTTGGCCTCCCGGCCCGACATCATCTTCGGCGACGAACCCACCGGAAACCTCGACTCCCGTTCCGGCGCCGAGGTGCTCGGCTTCCTGCGCAACTCCGTGCGCGAGCTGGGGCAGACGGTGGTCATGGTGACCCACGACCCGGTCGCCGCGGCCTACGCGGACCGGGTGGTGTTCCTCGCGGACGGCAGGATCGTGGACGAGATGCACGGGCCGACGGCCGACTCGGTGCTCGACCGCATGAAGAAGTTCGACGCCAAGGGCCGCACCAGCTGAATCAGTCTCATCGACAGCGCTGATGAAGCTGATCGAAGCCCCGTCACCGGTCGGCGCCCCGCCCCGCCCTCGTACCTCTGAACTCGAGAAGACACCCATGTTCCGTACCGCCTTGCGCAATGTGCTCGCGCACAAGGCCCGGCTCCTGATGACCGTGCTCGCCGTGATGCTCGGCGTGGCCTTCGTGTCGGGGACCCTGGTCTTCACCAACACCGTCTCCGACGCTCTCCAGAAGCAGTCCGCCAAGGGCTTCGACCACATCGACGTCGCCGTCACCCCCGAGTGGAAGGAGCCCGAGGGCGACCGGATCGGCGGGTATCACGAGCTGACCCCGGCCATGGTCGACGACAGCGCCGGGGTGCCCGGCGCCGCGCGGGCCATCGGGATCGTCCAGGGGTTCACCGCCCTCGCCGACAAGGACGGCAAGCTGGTCGGCGACGGCTTCCAGTCGCAGGGCGGCAACTACTGGGGCGACGACGACCCCCGCTACCCGCTGACCGAGGGACGCGCGCCCGAGGGCGCCGACGAGATCCTCATCGACTCCGAGACCGCGAAGCGCACCGGTTACCGGGTCGGTGACACCGTACGGATGTCGGTCGACGGCCCCGTGCTGGAGCCGGTCGTCACCGGTGTCTTCACCACGGACGACGGCAACGTCGCGGCCGGCGGGAGCCTCACCCTGTTCGACACCGCGACCGCGCAGAAGCTGTTCGGCAAGGCGGGCACGTTCGACGAGATCGCCGTCAAGGCGAAGGACGGCGTCTCCGAGGCCACTCTGCAGTCGCAGCTGGAGAAGGCGCTGCCCGCCGGCGCCGTCAGCACCAGGACCGGCGGAGAACTCGCCGACGCGCAGGCGGAGATGATCGCCTCGTCGATGAGCGGGCTGAAGCAGGGCCTGCTGGTGTTCGCCGGCATCGCGCTGTTCGTCGGCACGTTCATCATCGCCAACACCTTCACCATGCTGGTCGCCCAGCGCACCAGGGAACTGGCGCTGATGCGCGCGGTCGGCGCCTCCCGCCGGCAGGTCACGCGGTCGGTGCTGATCGAGGCGTTCCTGGTGGGCGCGGTCGCCGCCGTGGTCGGGCTGCTCACCGGTGTCGGCATCGGCGCCGGACTGCGTTCCCTGGTGGGCTCGCTGGGCGCGACCATGCCCGACGGCCCCCTGGTGGTCACGCCGGGCACCGTCGGCACCGCGTTCGCGGTCGGCGTCCTGATCACCATGCTCGCCGCCTGGCTGCCCGGTCGCCGGGCCGCGAAGATCCCGCCGGTGGCGGCGATGAGCTCGGTGCACGCCCAGGCGACGGCCAAGTCGCTGGTGCTGCGCAACACGCTCGGCGCGCTCTTCGCGGGGGCCGGCATCGCGGTGGTCCTCGTGGCCACGACGATGGACGCCTCGGACGGCCAGGCCCCCATGGGGCTCGGCGCGGTGCTGCTGATCATCGGCGTGTTCGTCCTGACGCCCCTGCTGTCCCGTCCGCTGATCGCCGCCGCGGCTCCGGTGCTCCGCGTCTTCGGGGTGGCCGGGAAGCTGGCCCGGCAGAACTCGGTGCGCAATCCGCGCCGCACCGCCGCGACCGCGTCCGCGCTGATGATCGGGCTCACCCTGATCACCGGTATGACGGTGGTGGCGGGCAGCCTGCAGAAGTCCATCGACAAGATGGCGGCCTCCTCGATCAAGGCCGACTACGTGGTGTCCATGGCGAACGGCCACGGGCTGACGCCGGACGTGGGGAGCACGCTGCGGGAGGCCGACGGCGTCACCGCCACCAGCCCCATGCGCAACGCGGCGGCCCGCATCGACGGGAAGACCGAGTACCTGACCGGTGTCGACGGCGCCGCGATCGGCGAGCTGACCCGGTTCCCGGTCCGGGAGGGCTCCTTCGAGGTGGGCGGCACCCGGATCGTCGTCGACCACGAAACGGCCGAGCGCCGCGGCTGGAAGGCCGGTTCCGGCCTCACCGTCGCCTACGAGGACGGCAAGAAGCAGAAGCTGACGGTCGCCGGTGTCTACGAGGGCAACGAGATGTTCCGCGGCATCATGCTCGACACCGCGACGCTCGCCCCGCACCAGCCGGACCCGAACGACATGCTGGTCCTGGTGAAGACCTCCGACGGCGCCTCCGACACGGCGAAGGAGAACCTGGCGAAGGCCCTCGGCACCAACCCCGCGATCAAGATCCAGGGCAAGCAGGACCTCTCCGACGAGTTGGCGCAGATGTTCACGCTGGTGCTGAACATGGTCTACGGACTGCTGGCCATGGCCGTGCTCGTCGCGGTGATCGGGGTCATCAACACCCTGGCCATGTCGGTGTTCGAGCGGTCCCAGGAGATCGGCATGCTCCGCGCGGTCGGCCTGGACCGCGGGGGCGTCAAGCGGATGGTCCGCCTGGAGTCCCTGGTGATCTCCCTGTTCGGCGGGGTGCTCGGCATCGGGCTGGGCGTGTTCTTCGGCTGGGCGGCCGGTCAGCTCCTGGGCACCAAGATGTCGACGTACGAACTGGTGCTGCCCTGGGGCCGGTTGGCGGTCTTCCTGCTGCTGGCCGGTGTCGTGGGCGTACTGGCGGCGCTGTGGCCGGCCCGGCGGGCGGCACGGCTGAACATGCTGCAGGCGATCAAGACCGAGTAGCCGCGCGGCACGCGCGGCACGCGCGGCCGGACAGCACGCGCGGGCGGGCCCCGTCACGGTGACCGACGACCGGTCACCGCGACGGGGCCCGCTCCTTCGCGTCGGGGCCAGGGGCGGTCCGGTCAGTTCCAGGTGCGGGCGCGCAGGGGGAGGCCGGAGGCGCCGGAGGCGGGGGTCCTCACGGCCAGCACCTGGTTGACACCGAGGCGGCCGTGTTCGAAGGCGAGCGCGGAGGCGGCCATGTACAGCAGCCAGACGCGGGCGCGTCCCGGGCCGGCGAGCTCGACCGCCCGGTCCCACCCCGCCTCCAGGTTGGCCACCCAGCGGCGCAGGGTGAGGGCGTAGTGCTCGCGGATCGACTCGACGTCGCGCGCCTCGAAGCCGGCCCGCTCCAGCAGGGACACCGTGGTGCCCACGGGGGCGAGTTCACCGTCGGGGAAGACGTAGGCGTCCATGAACGGGTTCAGGCGGTACGCCGATTCGTCCCGCTGCGGGCGGCGCGCGATCTGGTGGTTCAGCAGCCGTCCGCCGGGCTTCAGGAGGCGGTGCAGGGCCGTGGCGTACTCCAGGTACCGCTGGGCGCCGACGTGTTCGGCCATGCCGATCGAGGAGATCGCGTCGTAGGGGCCGTCCGGGACGTCGCGGTAGTCCTGGACCCGGATCTCGACGCGGTCGGTGAGCCCTTCGTCGGCGACGCGTTTACGGGCGTGGGCGGCCTGCTCCTGGGAGAGGGTGATGCCGACGACGCTCACACCGTGCTCGCGGGCGGCGTGGATCGCCATGGAGCCCCAGCCGCAGCCGACGTCCAGCAGGCGCCGGCCCGGCGTCAGGTCGAGCTTGCGGCAGACGAGTTCCAGCTTGTCGCGCTGGGCCTCCTCGAGGGTGCCCCGCGGGGGCGGGGCCGGCCAGTAGGCGCAGGAGTACACCATGGACGGGCCGAGGACGATCCCGTAGAAGTCGTTGCCGACGTCGTAGTGGTGGCTGATGGCGCGTCGGTCGCTGCGCTTGGTGTGCAGGCCGCGGCGGGGCCCGCGGGCCTCCTCCGGGGGCGGGCCGGGCGGCAGCGGCGGGCCCGCCATCGCGAGGAGGCCGCGGACGGCGGAGCGGACCTCGGGGTCGCGCAGCGACCGGTCCGGGGCGGGGGCGTCCTCGGCGCGCTCCCAGAGGAGGCCGGAGAGCAGGTCGAGGGCGGTGTAGAGGTCGCCCTCGACACCGAGGTCACCGGTCACCCAGGCGCGGGCGAGGCCGAGTTCGCCCGGTTTCCACAGCAGGTGGCGCACGGCCCGGCGGTTGCGTACGACGAGGGTCGGTGCGCCCGGGGGGCCGGCCTGGGATCCGTCCCAGGCGCGGATGCGCAGGGGGACGGGTGTGCCCAGCAACTGTTCGACGAGGCCCTTCAGCCGCGGAGCGGCGTCTCTCATGGTGTACACCTCCGCTAGTGCGTCCCCTGCTCGATCGAGGCCGAGCGCTCGGGGAAGGCGATCCCGGAATGTCCTCACCACGTAAACACCTGCGGCCGCCGGACAGTACCCGGCGCGCGTCAGAAGCAGGCAAAAGCACCGAAGGGGCCGCCCGCACCACGGATGGCGGGCGACCCCTTCGGGTGACCGACGGGCCTGGGACCGGACGGGTCCGGGACCGGAGGCCGGTGGGTCAGGAAGCCTTGGCCTCGGCCTTGTCGGCCTTGGCAGCCTTCTCGGTCTTCACCGGCTCGGCGGCCGCGGGTACCGGGGCCGGCTTCGCGGCCTCGTAGAACTCCTCGCGCGGGGACTGGATCGCGCCCAGCGAGACGACCTCGCGCTTGAGGAACATGGCGAGCGTCCAGTCGGCGAAGACCCGGATCTTGCGGTTCCACGTCGGCATCGCCATGCCGTGGTAGCTCCGGTGCATGTACCAGGCGAGACGGCCCTTGAGCTTGATCTTCATCTTGCCCATGACGATCATCGCGACGCCCTTGTGCAGGCCGAGGCCCGCCACCGCGCCCTTGTTGGCGTGGCTGTACTCCTTCTGCGGGAAGCCCCGCATGGCGGAGACCACGTTGTCGCCGAGCACCTTGGCCTGGCGCAGCGCGTGCTGGGCGTTCGGCGGGCACCAGGCGTTCTCGTTGCCGGCCTTGCGGCCCACGAGGTCCGGCACCTGGGCGTTGTCGCCCGCGGCCCAGACGTAGTCGCTGCCGGTGACCTGGAGGGTCGGCTGGGTGTCCACGTGGCCGCGCGGGCCGAGCGGCAGGCCGAAGCGGGCCAGGGCCGGGTTGGGCTTGACGCCCGCGGTCCACACGATGGTGTTGGAGTCGACCTCGAGGCCGTTCTTCAGCACGACGTGGCCGTCGACGCAGGAGTCCATGGAGGTGGAGAGGTAGACCTCGACGCCGCGGCTCTCGAGGTGCTCCTTGCCGTACTGGCCGAGCTTCGGACCCACCTCGGGGAGGATCTTGTCGGCGGCGTCGACGAGGATGAAGCGCATGTCCTCACGGGACACGTTCTTGTAGTACTTGGCCGCGTCCCGGGCCAGGTCCTCGACCTCGCCGATGGTCTCCGCGCCCGCGAAGCCGCCGCCGACGAAGACGAAGGTGAGTGCCTTGCGGCGGATCTCCTCGTCCGTGGTGGAGTCGGCCTTGTCGAGCTGCTCGAGGACGTGGTTGCGCAGGCCGATGGCCTCCTCGATGCCCTTCATGCCGATGCCCTGCTCGGCGAGGCCGGGGATCGGGAAGGTGCGGGAGACCGCGCCGAGCGCGATCACCAGGTAGTCGAAGGGCAGTTCGTAGGCCTCGCCGACCAGCGGCGCGACCGTGGCGACCTTGCGGTCCTGGTCGATGGTGGTGACCCGGCCGGTGAGGACCTCCGCCTTGGGGAGCACGCGTCGCAGGGGGACGACGACGTGCCGCGGGGAGATGTTGCCGGCGGCGGCTTCGGGCAGGAAGGGCTGGTAGGTCATGTACGACCGCGGGTCGACGACGGTGACGGTCGCCTCGCCGTAACGCATCTTCTTCTGGATGCGCCGAGCTGCGTACAGGCCTACGTACCCACCGCCTACTACGAGGATCCTGGGACGCTCCGTGGTGCTCATGCCATCGAGTATCCCCCCGCCCTCAGGGGTGGGTTCGTGCGCCCCTTCACAAGCTCGGTCAGCGCCTGTGTTACACTTCCCGGCTTTTGTGATCAAGCCCATGCCGGGCAACGGGAACGAGTGCCCGGCCGGATCCGTTGTCAATACCTCGTGAGCTGCACCTCTTCGAATTTTCGGGTGTCGCGGGACCACGGACAGGGCTTCCACGGCACCCGACCCGAGGGCGCCCACCCACCCCTTCTGAACGTGTTCAAAGGGGGTTTGGCCGCCCGAAAGGGTCAACCGGGCCCCCTTCCTCGACTTGCGGGGGCCGATTCCTTGTGAAGAACTTCACGAACTTTCCCGTCGACACCCGCCGGAAGGGGCCCATCGGCCCTTCCGTCCACCGCTCAAACGGTGTCCGCCCTGCTCGGCAGAGTCCCACTCACCGACGGCGACGGACCACACGACGCCGTCGAGGATGTCCCGCGAACGCGACTCCCACGCCTGGCGACGTGTACACGAAAGTGAGTACACTCGATCCATGACCGACAACACCGTGACCGTCAGGGAAGCGCGCGCACACCTGGCGGAACACATCAACCGGGCCGAGGAAGGAACTCCGACCGTCATCACACGCAACGGCGCCCCAGTGGCCGCGGTCGTTCCGATCACCGACTTCGAGGCACTGGAGGAGGCCGCCGACGTGATGCTGGCTCGCGAGGCGGAAGCAGTCCTGGCCGACGGCGGGCCCACCGTTTCGATGGCCGAGCTGCTGGCGGATCTGTTCGACGAGCGCGGTGAAGGCGCGGCGTGAAGTACGCGTTCAGGTTCACCACGGCAGCACAGCGGCAGCTCCGGTCCATCAGCCGAATTGATGCCATGCGCATCCTGACCGCGCTGACCGCGCTCGGTGATGATCCGTACCGCGAGGACGCCGACGTCAAGAAGCTCACCGGCCCCTCAGGGCTCTACCGGCTGCGGGTCGGCAGCTACCGGGTCGCCTACCAGATCAACGACGGTGAACTCGTCGTCCTCGTCGTCAAGGTGGGCAACCGACGGGACGTCTACCGCAACCTGTAGCGTCCCGTCTCTCCTCGTCTCATCCCTCGTCGATCGCCAAGGACCACGCGATGCCGTCCAGGATGTCGTGTTCGCTGACCACGACCTCCTTCGCGTCGATCCGTTCCATGATCGAGAGGAGGACGAGGGCGCCCGCGCCGATCACGTCGACACGGCCGGGGTGCATGGACGGGACCGCCGCGCGTTCGGCGTGGGTGGCGCGCAGCAGCCACTCGGTGATCTCGCGGACGCGCTCCCGGGAGACCCGGGAGTGGTGGATGGCCGCCGAGTCGTACGCGGGAAGGTCCTGGGCGATCGCCGAGACCGTCGTGACCGAGCCGGCCAGGCCCACCAGGGTGCGCGCCTCGCGCAGCGGGACCGTCTCCTCGGCCCGGTCGAGGGCGGCCTCGATGTCGGCGCGCATCGCCGCGATCTGCCGCTCGGTCGGCGGGTCCGCCACCGCCCCGTCCCGCACCAGGTGCCGCTCGGTCATCCGCACACAGCCCACGTCCACGGAGCGGGCCCCGCGCACGCGGTCGTCGCCGACGACGAACTCGGTGGAGCCGCCGCCGATGTCCACGACCAGGAACGGGCGGCGCAGGTCCGCCCGCCCCGTCAGTTCCTTGGTGGCGCCGGTGAAGGAGAACTCGGCCTCCTGGTCGCCGGTGATGACCTCGGGCTCCACGCCGAGGATGTCCAGCACCCCGCGCACGAACTCGTCCCGGTTCTCGGCGTCGCGGGAGGCGGAGGTGGCGACGAAGCGCAGGCGCTGCGCGCCGTGCTCCTCGACGGCCTCCGCGTACGCGCGGCAGGCGGCGAACGTCCGCTCCAGCGCCTCGGGGGCGAGCCGGCCCGTGCGGTCGACGTCCTGGCCGAGCCGGACGATCGTCATGCGCCGGTCCAGGTCGACGAGTTCACCCGTCCGCGGGTCGGCGTCGGCCACCAGGAGCCGGATGGAGTTCGTGCCGCAGTCGACGGCGGCGACCCGGGTCATCGGCCGTCCTCCTGCGGAGCGGCCGGCTCCTCGCCGGGCAGGGTCACGCACGGGCCCTTGCGCCACCACGGGGGCAGCATCGCGAGCGCCTCGTCGCCCAGCGGGTTGACGCCGGGGCCGGCGGCCAGCGAGTGGGCGACCAGGACGTGCAGGCACTTCACCCGGTCCGGCATCCCGCCGGCGCTCGGGAAGTTCTTCAGCTCCTCGATCTCGTCACGGCGCCGGATGTAGTCCTCGTGCGCCGCGCGGTAGGCGGCCGCCAGCTCCGGGTCCGCCGCCAGCCGCTCCGTCATCTCCTTCATCACGCCGTTCGCCTCCAGCGTGCCGATCGCGGAGTTCGCCTTCGGGCACGTCAGGTAGTACAGCGTCGGGAAGGGGGTGCCGTCGGGCAGCCTCGGCGCGGTCTCGACGACGTCGGGCTGTCCGCAGGGACAGCGGTGCGCGATGGCGCGCAGCCCGCGCGGGGGCCGCCCGAGCTGCTGTTTGAAGGCCTCGACGTCCGCGTCGGTCGGCTCGGTGCGCGGGGTCGTGGGCGGAGGGGTGTCCATACGTGTCTTCCTGCGGGTCTCTGTACGGGGCGTGCGGCTCTTCCGGACTCCGGAAGGCGCTCTGGGAGGGGCTCCGGAAGGCGGTGGCCCGGAACGACGGCTGAGGGTAGTAAGGCTAAACCCGGGGCTCACCGCGCGGCGGCGTCGGACCTGTCGACCCCGTCCCAGACGTTCGCGTACCAGGGGCGGTCGGCCGCTCCGAGGTCGGTGCGCGACTTCTCGGCCGCGCCCGGGTCGATCACGATGTAGCCGGTCTCGCCGGGCTTGACGTAGTGCAGCCGCTCGCGGGCCCGCTGCTCGGCGTAGGCGTCGTCCTGCCAGCGCGCCTTGAGGTCGCGCAGCTCCTCGACCCGCTGACGGGCCTCCTCCTGCTCCTGCTGGAGGTCGGCGATCTCGGCGCGCTGGGACACGTACTGCCGCATGGGGTAGGCGAGCGCCACGATCAGCGAGCAGACCACCAGGGCGAGCAGCGCGGCCCGGCCGGTCAGCCGGGAACGGCGGGCCTGGCGTCTGGTCTGCGAACGGTAGACCCGGGCCGCGGTCTGCTCACCGATCAGCCGGATCCTGGTCGCGGTGGAGAAGCGGTCCCGGTCCTTCACGGCCATGTCCCCGTCTCCCGTTCACATTTCATACGCGCGTACGTCCCCGGACACGGTACGGGACCGTGTCCGGGGACGTACGGACGACTGGCGGAGCCGCGTCGTCAGGCGTTGCGGAACCGCGGGAAGGCGCTGCGGCCCGCGTACACCGCGGCGTCGTCGAGGATCTCCTCGATGCGCAGCAGCTGGTTGTACTTGGCCACGCGCTCGGAGCGGGCCGGGGCGCCGGTCTTGATCTGGCCGCAGTTGGTGGCGACGGCCAGGTCGGCGATGGTGACGTCCTCGGTCTCGCCGGAACGGTGCGACATCATGCACTTGAAGCCGTTGCGCTGGGCCAGCTCGACGGCGTCCAGGGTCTCGGTCAGCGAACCGATCTGGTTCACCTTCACCAGCAGGGCGTTGGCCGAGCCCTCCTCGATGCCGCGGGCCAGGCGCTCCGGGTTGGTGACGAACAGGTCGTCGCCGACGATCTGGACCTTGTCGCCGAGCTTGTCGGTGAGGGCCTTCCAGCCGTCCCAGTCGTCCTCGAACAGCGGGTCCTCGATGGAGACCAGCGGGTACGCCTCGACCAGCTCGGCGTAGTACTCCGTCATCTCGGCGGCGGAGCGCTCCTTGCCCTCGAAGACGTACGAGCCGTCCTTGTAGAACTCGGAGGCGGCCACGTCGAGCGCGAGGGCGATCTGCTCGCCCGGGGCGTAACCGGCTTCCTTGATGGCCTCGAGGATGAGGTCGAGGGCCTCGCGGTTGGAGCCGAGGTTCGGGGCGAAGCCGCCCTCGTCGCCGAGGCCGGTGGACAGGCCGCGGCTCTTCAGCACCTTCTTCAGGGTGTGGTAGACCTCGGTGCCCCAGCGCAGGGCCTCGGAGAAGGACTCCGCGCCGATCGGGGCGATCATGAACTCCTGGATGTCCACATTGGAGTCCGCGTGCGAGCCGCCGTTGAGGATGTTCATCATCGGCACCGGCAGCAGGTGCGCGTTGGGTCCGCCCAGGTAGCGGAAGAGGGGCAGGTCGCTGGCCTCGGAGGCGGCGTGGGCGACGGCCAGGGAGACGCCGAGGATGGCGTTGGCGCCGAGGGAGCCCTTGTTGTCGGTGGCGTCCAGGTCGAACATCGCCTGGTCGATCAGGCGCTGCTCGGTGGCGTCGTAGCCGACCAGCTCCGGGCCGATCTGCTCGATGACGGCCAGGACGGCCTTCTCGACTCCCTTGCCCTGGTAACGGTCGGGGTCGCCGTCACGGAGTTCGATGGCCTCGAAGGCGCCGGTGGAGGCACCGGACGGAACGGCGGCACGACCCGTGCTGCCGTCGTCGAGGCCGACCTCGACCTCGACGGTGGGGTTGCCTCGGGAGTCCAGGATTTCCCGGGCTACGACGACGTCGATGGACGGCACGAGCATCTCCTTCATGGATGTGACGTGGATCAGCCGGGCCACGGGGACCCTGCGGGACCGAGCCTATCCGGCTCCGGGCGATCGGCCATCCGGTCGGCCGCCTCTCGGACGGAACCGAGAGTAAATTGTTTCCGAACGGAACAAAGACGGGCCCGGAAACCGGAACCCCCTCGTGCCCGTCGGCCGGCACCGGACACCAGACGCCGAACACCGGACACCGGACGCCGGCGAGGACCCGCCGCGTACGGAAAAGCCCCGCCCCGGCGCGTACGGGGAACACGCACCGGGGCGGGGGAGACCCCGTGGGGACGGGGAGGGGAGGGGCTCCGTGGGGACGGAGCCCCCTGGACCTGCGGCCGCACCTTACTTCAGGTGCAGCTGCTGACCCGGGTAGATGAGGTCGGCGTCCTCGACGATGTCGTCGTTCAGCTCGAACAGCTTGTTCCAGCCGCCCTTGACGTCGTGCTCCGCGGCGATCGAGCTGAGGGTGTCGCCCTTGACCACCTTGTACTCGCCGTCGCCCTTCTCGACCTTCTCGCCGGTCGGGGTGGTGACGGTCTTCTTCGCGGCGGCCGGACGCTCGTCGGAGCGGGAGGCCTTCTGCTCGGTGGAGCGCTCGGGGGCGGAGCCGGTGCTCTGCTTCTGGGCGCTCTGCTTCCGGGTGCTCTGTTCCTGGGTGCTCTGCTTCTGGGTGTTCTGCTTCTGGGTGTTCTGCTGCTGGGTGCTCTGCGAGGAACCGCTGTTCTGGTTCCCGGCGCTCTGGTTGCCGGAGCCGCCGCCGGCGTAGGCGGCGTTGGACAGGCCCTTGCCGCAGACCGGCCAGGCGCCCTTGCCCTGGCCCGCGAGGACCTTCTCGGCTATCTCGATCTGCTGGGCCTTGCTGGCCCGGTCGGCGGTGGCGGCGTACTGCGTGCCGCCGTAGCCGGCCCAGGTGGAAGCGGAGAACTGCAGGCCGCCGTAGTAGCCGTTGCCGGTGTTGATGGACCAGTTGCCACCGGACTCGCACTGGGCGACGGTGTCCCACTCGGAGGCGGTGGCGGCGGAAGCGTTGCCGGCCGCCATCAGCGGGGCGGCGACGGCGGCACCGGTGACGCCTGCGACGGCGATGACCCGGGTGGCCTTGGACGGACGACGGTGCTTGCCCTTGCCGGAAAACAGCATGGAAGATCCCCTCACCGACGCCTACGAGGTGAGCTGTCGGGTTCGGGCCGGTTGAGTTGCCCGGCCGCGTCCCTCACGGGACACGGCTTCACCCCTAGCCGATCCGGCGTCAATCACCGGATGCGGCACCTACCTTGGTTCCCCCGCTCCTGCCTACGGCGCATGACGCGACGAGTGTTCCCGTGCTGCCACTGGCAGGATTCGGCGTGGCGGCAGCCGGGGCCCGCGGTGGCGAGCGGTCCTGACGGTAGACACGCGCACGGCGGATAATCAAAGACGATCAGGGCTTCTGAGACCTATCTCTCATCGCCTTTATAACGGACATTCAGCGCGAAACCCGACCTCAACTGCCGCCATCGACACGCCTCTTCGAATGTCAGCCTTCGTCCGATCCGAATCCGAACGCAAGGCTCTGACCGGGAAGGATGAGGTTGGGCGCCGCCTCATCCGCCCCCGCGCCGCCCCCGCCGTACTGGGCGAGCCACCCGCCGCCGAGCGCAAGGGAGTCGACGGCGATCGAGGGACCGATTCCGGTGCCCTCGGGGGCCCTGTCGGCCGGGGAGGAGACGTCGAGGCCGCGCGAGAGGCCGAGGCCGCCGCGCGAGGCGTGCCGGCCGGAGCTTCCGGACTCACGGTCCTCACGCACCTCTTCCTCGGCACTGGCGCCACGGTGGCGGCCGGTGGGGGCCTCACTCGCGGACGCATCCGAAGAGCCCGCCTTCTGTCCCGACTTGCCCGAATCGCCCCCCTTGGCGGAGGGGGAAGCGGAAGCGGAGGGGGAGGCGCCGGGCTCGATGCCCGAACCGTCGGACTCGGGCGCTTCGTCCGCCTTCTGGCCCTTACCGACCTCGATGCCCTTGTCGCCGCCGTTGCCCTTGTTGCCCGAAGAAGCACCGGCGGACTGCGAGGGCGCCGGGGTGGCGGAGCTTCCGGTACCGGACGAGTCGTACGACGAGCCGCCGCCCGCGCCGGTGTCGGCGCCGGCCTTGCCCAGGTCGCCACCCAGGCCCGACAGCAGGCCGCAGGCCTGCCACGCGCCGACCCCCTGGTCGGCGAGGATCTTCTCGGCCACGGCTATCTGCTGGCCGCGGCTGGCCTGGTCGGCGCTGGACGCGTAGTCGAGGCCGCCGTACTTCTCCCAGTCCGCCTGGGTCAACTGCAGGCCGCCGTAGTAGCCGTTGCCGGAGTTCTGACTCCACGAGCCGCCGGACTCGCACTCCGCGACCCGGTCCCAGGTCACACCCTCGGCCGCGCTGGCGCCACTGGCCCCGAGGAGCGGAATCGCGATGGCTGAGCCGGTCACTCCGGCAGCGACGACAAAAGCCGGAGCCTGGCGGGGGCGACGGTGACGACCGTTCCCGGAGAGCATGCGGAGACCTTTCGCAGGACAACAGTTACCCGCACGGCGAGTCGAACTGCGCAGCTGTGCAACCGAGGCGCCGTGCTTGATGGGTGAACGTAGCCGCAGACAATCGCTTGTCACAAGTTCATGCCGCGCAGATCACATGAAGATCACAGAGCTGACCGAACGTCATGTCCGCACTGCCCCGACGACGGTGCGACGGACCGTGCCCGAAGGGGTCCCGACCGTCACTTCAGAGGCGTACGGAGGATGCGCAAAAGCCACTTCTGCGGCAACCCGGTGGCCTTCACGGGTCCGTCCGGCGGGTTGCTACGGCAGACATCCGGTGACCGTTCAGTAAGTCACTTCGGCCATGGGCTGAATTCCACCGGCAGGGTCCGCAGTCCGCGCATGATGAGCCCGCCGCGCCAGCGCAGTTCGGCCGGATCCGACGCGAGCCTGAGGTCCGGCAGTCGGGTCAGCAGCGTGGCGAGCGCGGTCTGGCCCTCCAGCCGGGCCAGCGGGGCGCCCAGGCAGTAGTGGATGCCGTGGCCGTACCCCAGGTGCTGGTTGTCCCGCCGGGCGAGGTCGAGCACGTCGGGATCGGCGAACCGCTCCGGGTCGCGGTCCGCGGCGGCCAGGACGACGAGGACCGGGTCCCCGGCCGCGATGTGCTGCCCGCCGAGGGTGAGCGCCTCGGTGGCGAACCGCCAGGTGGCCAGCTCCACGGGCCCGTCGTAGCGCAGGAGTTCCTCCACGCCGGTCTCCAGCAGCCCGCGCTCCCCGGCGGCGAGCGAGGCTTGCAGGCGCTCGCGCTGCTCGGGGTGGGTGAGCAGGGCGTAGGTGCCGTTGCCGATGAGGTTGACGGTGGTCTCGAAACCGGCGAACAGCAGGATGAACGCCATGGCGGCGGCCTCGTTCTCGGTGAGGTGCTCACCGTGGTCGGAGGCGCGGATCAGGCCGGAGATGAGGTCCTCGCCGGGGGCGGGTTCGGCGGGCAGTGCCTCGCGCTTGCGGTGGATGAGGTCGGCGAGGTAGCCGCGCATCTTCTTCACCGACCGGGCGACCCCTCCCCGGGGTCCGCCCTGATGCCGAATCATCATGCCCGCCCAGTCCCGGAAGTCGTCCTGGTCCTCCCGGGGGACGCCGAGCAGGTCGCAGATGGCGTAGATGGGGAGCGGGAAGGCGAACTCGTGGATGAGGTCGGCGGAGCCGCGCTCCGCGAACCGGTCGATGAGCCCGTCGGTGAGCTCCTGCACCCGGGACTCGAACTCGGCGACGCGGCGCGGTGTGAACGCCTTGCTGACCAGTCTGCGCAGCCGGGTGTGGTCCGGCGGGTCGATGTTGAGCAGGTGCGTCATCAGCTCGGCCTTGCGCTCACCGGGAATGCCGGTCTTCCCCTTGGCGTGGGCGGGCTCGTCGTGGTGCGCCGGGTTCTTGGAGAGACGGGGGTCGGCAAGGGTCTGCCGGGCGTCGGCGTACCGGGTGACCAGCCAGGCCTCCACCCCGCTGGGCAGCCGCGTCCGGTGCACGGGCGCGTGCTCGCGCAGCCAGGCGTAGGCGGGGTACGGGTTGCTCGCGAACTCCCAGGTGAAGAGTTCGGGGGCGGTGCTCTCGGGCTGGGGCTGGTGCTGGTCGGTCACACCCCGACGGTATCCGCCCCCTTCTCCCCGAAGGCCCTCCCCTTGCTCCTCCGGTTACTCCCCTACTCCCCCGTTGCTTCCCCGCCGGTCCCTTCCGCGGCCCGTATCGCGTCCCGGTACGCGCGGGCCGCCGCGCGCAGGGCCGCCTCCGGGTCGACGCCCTCCGCCTCGGCCCGTACCGCCAGGGCGAGCAGGTCGTAGCCGATGCCCTCGACCCGGGGCAGGGAAACGTCCAGGCCCGCGGTGCGGACGCGGGAGGCCAGTTTGGCGGCGAGGGCCAGGCCGGGCTGGCCCATGGGGATGCCCTCGGTGACCGAGGTGCGCTGCTTCTCGACGGCCTTGGTGCGCAGCCAGTGCGCCTTGACCTCCTCGGGGGTGGTCGCCGTCTCGTCGCCGAAGACATGGGGGTGGCGGTGGATGAGCTTGGCGACGATGCCGCCGGCCACGTCGTCGACGGAGAAGGGCTCCTCCGGATGCTCCTCGGCGATCCGGGCGTGGAAGACGACCTGGAGGAGGACGTCGCCCAGTTCCTCGCGCAGTTCGTCCCGGTCGCCCTCCTCGATCGCCTCGACGAGTTCGTACGCCTCCTCGATGCCGTACTTGGCCAGGCCCTTGTGGGTCTGCAGTGACGACCAGGGGCACTCGGCGCGGATGCGGTCCATGACCTGGACGAGGTCGAGCAGGCGGGCGCCCGGCAGGTCGTAGGAGGCGGGCAGCAGCTCCAGCTCCGGCATCCGGACGCGGCCGGTGCCCGCGAGGCGGGCCAGGCCGTCGGTCAGAGCGGGCTCGCCCTCGCCCGTCGCCACGACGACCACGGTCCGCCCGCCGGCGCAGGCCTCGACCAGGTCCTGGGCGGCCGGTGCCGCTTCCTCGACGGCTATGCCCGCCTCCCGCAGGTACGGCAGCTGAGGATGGGCGCCGTCCGCGCACAGCACCCGGTCGGCCGCGTGCAGGGCCTGCCAGGCGGGCCAGGACAGCAGGCCGGGCGCGACGCGGTGGCTGGTGGTGAGCAGGACGACGCGGCCGGGCGGCGCGGCGGAGGGGGCTGCGGGACTGGTTGCGTTCACGGTCCGAAACTAACCCACGGCCTCGCCGGCCCCAGAAAGTTGTCCACAGGGGAACCGGCGCGGTGTGACAGTAGGCCTGCCGCCTCAGGCGATCGGCTGGCTTCCGTCCACCGTGACGTCCCGGACCCACGGGGTCCTGGCGTCGACGCGGCTGCTCTTCTCGTCGTCCCAGGTGCCGTAGCGCGGGTTGAGGTCGACGTCGAGCTTCCTGCTCGCCTCGGACAGGGCCTGCCAGAACTCGGGCCGGCTGGTGTCGGTGCCGAGCTGCCGGGCGAGCTTCTGCGCCTGGACCTGGAGGCGGAGGTTGTCGTCGAGGCGCCGCGGCGGGATGCCGTACTGCTGCAGCCAGGCCGCCTCCAGCGCCTCGGCTCCGCCGGCCTGCTGCTCCAGGCCGGCCCGCATCCCCTGGACCTCCTTGGGGGTGACGCTCACCCCGGCGTCGCGCGCGGCACGCTCCAGCACACGGTCCAGGACCATGCTGTGCAGGGTGTCGCGGGTGAGGCTGCCGGTGCGGGCGACGGCCTGCTCGTACTGGGCCTCCGGCACCGCCTCCTGCTGGGCCGCGCGGATCTCTCCGACCCGGTCCTCCAGCTGCGACACCGTGATCCGCTGTCCGCCCACGACGGCCGCCGCGCCGGGATGCGCGTCGTTCCCGCAGGCCGTGAGCAGGGGGGCCGCCATCGTGAGGGCGGCGGTGAGGAGGAGCGCGGTGCGACGACGGCGATGCAAGGAAACCTCCTGAGGAGAGCTTGTGCGGCGGTGCACAAAGTCCTGCGGTGATCGATAGTAGGCAGCGGCCGGGCTCTGGCCAACCCATTCGACCAACGATTCACCGCGACTTCGAGCACCGCCGCCCCGCTCGCCGGGCGAGGCGGCCCGCGATCCGTGGCGGCGCTGCCGGTGACGCACCGCCCCACCGGTCAGGCGGCGGCCAGCTCGCACCAGACGACCTTGCCCCGGTTGCCCTCCCTCGCCAGCGGCTGCCATCCCCACAGATCGGCGTAGGCCTTGACCAACGCCAGCCCGCGCCCCTCCTCCAGGTCCACGACCCGTTCCAACGGCACCGGCGGCTCCGGCGGCGCGGGGTCCGCGTCCCACGCCCCGATCCGCAACACCCCCGCCGCCCACCGCACCCGCAGGGCGGCGGGTCCCTTGGTGTGCCGCACGGCGTTGGAGACCAGCTCGGCGGCGAGCAGTTCGGCGGTGTCGACGAGACGGATCAGGCCGTGCATGGTGAGGATCAGCCGGAGGGTCCGGCGGCTGATCGTGACGGCGCGGGGATCGTTGGGGATGTAGAGGCAGTACTCCCAGGGGTCGGCCGTGGTGCCGGTTCCGGACATGGGTCAGCTCCTGTCGTCGGGTGAGGGGTCGTGCTCTGCAGCGGTGTGCGGGCGGTGGCATCGCCGCAGCCGTCATGGCAGGACGGAGCGGTGCACTTCCGGAGCCCCGGAATGCCGCAGCGTGTGCATCGCGTCACTGACGGTAGATCTAAATTTAGGGACGCGGCAAGCCGGTCGCGTAATCTGACGCCGAACGAGTCGCGTCCACAAGCACGTCAGGGAGCCGGACCATGGTGAAGAGGCGCGAACCAACGGCACGCCAGATGCGACTGGCAACCGAACTGCGCAGACTCCGTGAGACCGCGGGCCTCAACTCCCGCCAGGCAGCCGGGCTGCTCGGCGTGAGCCCCGCCCAGATCACCCACATCGAGTCCGCGCTCGCAGGCGTGAGCGAGCAGCGCCTCCGTCGCCTCGCCTCCCACTACGCCTGCACCGACAAGGAGTTCATCGACGCCCTGGCGACGATGGCCACCGATCGGACGCGCGGCTGGTGGGAGGAGTACCGGGGCCGCCTCCCCACGCCATTCCTGGACTTGTCCGAACTGGAGCACCACGCGCGGTTCCTGCGCCATGTGGCGGTCCTGTACGTACCGGGCCTGCTGCAGACGGAGGACTACGCGCGTGCCGTCTTCTCGTCCAGACTGCCGGAACTGACCCCCGAGGAAGTCGAGTTGCGCATCCAGCACCGGAGGGAGCGCCAGGAGTTCACCATCCCGTACGAAGCGGTGATCCATGAGGCGGCACTCCGGATCAGAGTCAGCGACCGTGCCACCTCAAGGGCCCAGCTCACCCGGCTCCTCGAACTCTCCGAAGCGGACCACATCACCGTGCGCGTCATCCCCTTCGACCTGGACGGCTTCGCCAGCGCCTCAAGCACGATGACGTACGTGGGCGGCCCCCTGCTCAAGCTCGACACCGTGGTCCGCGACGCGCTGCACGGCTCGGCCTTCATCGATTCCGAGGCTCAGCTCAACACCTACCGAACGAGTTTCCGTAAGGTGGAGGCCGCGTCACTCGAACCCGAACAGTCGCGTGAATTCGTCCACAGGCTGGCGAAGGAGTTGTGAGGAACCCCATGGACACCTGGCGGAAGTCGTCCTACTCGGGCCCGGGTGACGGCAACGAGTGTGTCGAGATAGCGAACTCCCCCACCCACATAGCCGTCCGCGACTCAAAGGCCCCGTCCGGGGCCACCCTCGCCTTCCCGGCCGACGCCTTCAGCACCTTCGTCGAAGCCCTCAAGAGTGAGGGCCGTTCGACGAGGGCCGGACTCGACAACTGACCAGTCAGGGACGAGCGCGCCGGCCCCATGAACCTATTCAACAGGTTGCGCCACACGCCGTGGGTCGCAGTCGCGGACCGATTCCCGGAGCCAGAGGACGGAGAGAGCGCGGGCACGGCCGAAGACGGCGACGAGGTCCGCTTGGTGCGCCCAGGACCCCGCGCCCGCCCCGAAACCCCTCAAGGAACCTGAGTCGTATCCCCGGCCTCATCGGCGAAGGCCAAGACTCCATGTTTGCGGCACAGAGGACAAGCATTCCTCTCACGGTTCGCAAAGTTATCCAACAGCTCATAGCCGACTACCAGTACGACCTCATTCCCCTCGTACGACTCCAGGTTGATCACCGCAGCCTCAAGCAGGCCAATCTCATCGACAAGCAAGGGGATATCACGAACACCTCGGATCGACGCCAGCCCGACTCTCGCATAAAGCGACGGCACCAGAGTCAACCCGCTGGCATTGGCGATCGTCTCTCCACTCGCGTCGCTCAATTCGGAAATCTGAGCATGGGAATGTTCAAAAACTCCAACGAGGGCGACTAATTCTCGAGCTGTGATTGCAATCACATTCGAAGTGGCTGGCGCCAGAGGGGCGTGAAGCTCGTCACGATGACGTCGATACATCGATACGCTCCCAGAAAACCCTATATACAGGGACACTGAATTTATCTTGATATCCAGCCGAGCCGTGCGCCACGACCAATGGCACGGAAGCCAAATACCGCCTCACATGTAACACAAAATCCCACCGTTTGAATGCTCTTCGGTCGCGCTTTATGCCAACCTGCCCTTTCCTTTACATACCGAACCGTCGGCCGTCGCCACCAAAGCCGTAATGGGGACAGCACGGAAGGAGCAGGCGTACAGCGCTCACCGCCTGCTCCAGCCGGTGCGGATCGACCTCGAACGGAGGCCACGCCAGCCGAGCCGTCCGCAGGCCGGCGCGGTGGAGCAGTCGGTACCGGGCCCGAGGGGGTGCCGACACTCCTCGCGACTCCTCTCCGGGCCAGGACATAAGCCTGGCTTCCAGGACTCACGAAACCGAGGCCGGACCATCATTCCTCGGATCCAACCGAACCGGCCGACAAAGCAACTCGCCCCGGTCACCCAGCGATTACCAAGCCGACCACGACCGAGATCGTGCACGCGGCGTAAGTCACCGCAAATTTGAGCGCCACTCCTACTGTCACCTCGGACTCCCGCTGGAATCTTGATTCCATAAGGCGAGCAATACCGGCTACGGCTATCCCCGTGATCACTAGTGCGATTCCCAGGTTTTTCATCGAATCCACCGTCATCTCTCCACGGGTGCGGGGCTTCAGTGAAGCCCCGCACCCTGCCTGCTATCGATCTTCTTGGGTGAGTCCCCACCTGCCGCGGACTCCACACCGACCTCGTCGAACTCGTCGGCGCCGTTCCCGCTGAGGGCCTTCTGCGAGCCGCGACAAGTGGCTCACCAAGATTCGACCACCCGCGCTGTCAGCGTGAGATTCTCCTCCAGTGGCTGACTGAGCGGTCCATTCTCCCACTGCTGCGGACGTGTCGGATTCTTCTGACCCAGTGCGCGGTTCGCCCAGCGATACCGCCTCCGGCCGCCCAAGCCCCAGCCTGCCATGATGCCGCGTAGTAACCGCCCCGGGTACGCTTGCGCCGAGGAGTGTTGAGTCGATAGTTGACGGATGCCGCAATAGCAGAGCCTGCGGCTACGCATCCTACGGTCGCGACGAATCCGGTGAAGAAGCTGCAGCCCGCAGCCACCCCTACGCCGATGGCGGCACTGCCGTGCTTCTTCCAGGTTCTTCCGCCACGGCAGCCGCCGCCCTTACGCCTGCCCAGCAGACACCAACGTCCGTCGAGGTCGTATTTGTTCAGCGGGTCGGCGTAGACGTAGTCGTAAGCGTTGGCGTTGCCTCCCGCAATCGGGTCGACGGAGAGGAAGCGTCCGCTGGTCGGGTCGTAGAGGCGGACGCCCATGAGGGTGATGCCGTTGGGGGTTTCACTGGAGCGTTGCTTACCGCCGAGCCAGCCGTAGCGTGCAGGGTCGGTGCCGGGCAGCAGGTTTCCGTACTCGTCGTGGGTGTTGACGATCGGCGTGGTGTCGTCGACGAGCGGGATCTGGGTGCCGATGTCGCCGTGCAGGTTGGAAAGTTGCAGGGTGACGTCGCCGGTTGCGCTGGTGGTGGCGATCAGGTTGCCGGAGAGGTCTTCGAGGCTGCGGCTGATGGCGCCATTGCCTTCCGCGGTCCAGTCCGGGCTGTCGCCGTCGCCACCGTAGTGGTTGGTCCTGGTGGCGGCCATGCCCCAGGTGCCGTCCTCGGCTTGTTCCTCGGTCGCCCAGGAGGCCAGGCGTCCGGCCGCGTCCAGGCTCCAGGTCGTGCGCTTGGAGTCGGCGGTGATCTGGCGGACGAGGTCGTTCGCGTAGTAGGCGTTCTTGGCGCCGCCGGCCTGTGCGGTGGTGCGGCCGAAGGCGTCGTAGACGGTACCGGTGGAGATCAGCCGGTCGGCGCTGTCGTAGGTGGAGTTGACGGTGTCGGTGAGGGGTTCACCACCGTCGACGTCGTCGATCGTGGTGGTCAGCGAGGTGCGGTTGGTGTTGTTGTCGAAGGTGTAGGCGCGGTGGGTGGTGACGCCGGACTGGGAGTCGTCCACCCGGGTCAGGCGGCCTGCCGCGTCATAGGTGTACTCCTGGTAGGCGCCGCCACCGGTGTAGGTGGTGCGGGTGACGATCTGGTCGTGGATGGACCGGGTCGTGGACTCGCCCTGGACCGTCCAGCCGGACTCCCAGTGCCAGTAGCGGGAAGTCTCCTCGCCGGTGGGGTCGAGGTTGAACTCGACGTCCATGTTCCACGGCAACTTCTGCTTGTAGAGGCGGCCGTCGGAGTCGTAGAAGCCGGTCACGTCGCCGATCGTGCCCATGACGGAGTCATGGATCCTGGTGGGCAGTCCGGCGGGGTTGTCGTAGTCGTAGGTGACCGTGGACGGGGCCGAGTCGGTGACCCTGATCCTGCGGTTGCGGTTGTCGTACTGGGTGCGGGTGACGTCGCCGGTGCCGTCGTCGTAGGTGATCTCCCGGCCGAGCTGGTCGGTGGTGCGGCGGATGGTGGCGGTGCCGTTGGCAGTGGTCGCCACGGAGCCGTTGCCCGGGTCGTAGGTGGTGGTCTGGGCCGGCACCGCGGTGCCGATGCCGCCGGTCACCTTGGTCTGCGTCAGACGTCCGGCTGCGTCGTAGGTGTTCTCCGTGGTGCGGGTGACGCCGTTGGCGGTCTCGATGACCTTGGCCTCGTTGCCCCAGCGGTCATATTCGGTGGTTCTGACCGGCAGTTCGTCCGGGTTCGAGCCACCTCCGGCGATTTTTCCGGCCGGGCCGGTGGAGCAGACCAGGTCGGCCCATTCCGGCCGTCCCTCACAGGTGCCGGTGCCGATGGCGGACCAGTAGCGGGTGACGGTGGCGCCCGCGTCCGAGCCGTTGGACTTGGGGAGGGTGGTCTTGACGACCCTCCCCTGGGCGTCGTAGTCGGTGGTCCTGGTCAGCTTGAGCCCGCCGGGGTCGGTGACCTCGCTGGTGGGCAGGCCCTTGACCCAGTCGTAGGCGGTCGTGGAGGTACGTACGTCGCCATCGGTGGGATAGCCGTCGATCGCCGCGCCGACCAGGGTGGTGGTGGCCTGGTCGGAGACGGTGGCGCTGCCGTCGGTGGGTCGGCCCTCGTCGTAGCGGTTGACGGTGTGCTCACGTGCGGCGACCAGGGCGTCGGCCGGGAGGTCGGGGCTGTCCTCGTCACCCCGGAGAGCCTTGGTCAGCGTGACCAGGTGCAGCGGCCCTGACTGCTCCAGCATGCGCTTGCCGTCGTCCGAGTACACCGAGACAGTGCCGAGCTTGCGGGCGCGTTCGGCCGGGGAGTCGGCGAGGATACCGAGTTCGCTCTGGGTGTTGACCTGATAGTCCTCGTTGCCCAGGGCGAGTTCCAGGTTGGTGGCCGTCAACTCGAAGATGACGTTGCCGAACCGGTCGTACTGCTTGGCCGTCAGGTGCCGGCCGGGCAGACCGGTGTTGACCTCGCGGCCGGAGGCGTCGGTGTAGGTGACGGTGGCTTTGTCGTAGTCGGCTGCGCCCAGGTCGCCACCGGTGTGGGAGGCGGGCACCTGGTCGGCGGGGAAGATCGCGGTGGCGTCCGTCGGGGCGTCCGTCTGGCTCCACTTCGCGGTCTCGGCGAGCGAAACCTGGTTCGGGGCCTTGGCGCCGGCGAGCGGAACGTCGTAGACGATGGAGGTGGTGGCCTTGCCGCCGTCCTGCTCGTCCTTGCTGCCGGCCTTCAGCGTCGGTCGGGAGACCGCCAGCAGCATGCCGTCACCGGCCACCGTGCCGGAGCCGGCCCTGCCGTACGTGAACGTCCACGGCAGCTCGCCCGGTGGGGTCAGGGTGACCACGCGGCCGGCGCTGTCGTAGGTGTAGGTGGTCTTCAGCGCCGGGGAGATGCGCGGGTCCCACTGCTCGCGCAGGCGGCCCTGGCCGTCGTAGGTGTATTGGGAGACGACCGTGGCGGTGGAGGTCGACGCACCCGGGGCAGTGGTCCACAGGCGGATCCGTGTGACCTGCCCGGCCACGTCACCGAGCGTGCTGCCGCTCGCCGTGGTCGTGGTGGCGTACTGGTACTCCAGGATCCTGCAGCCCTTGGTCGACGGCGTGCTCGCGCAGGTGGCGGCGGAGGCCGCCGACGAGGGCGCGATCACGTACTTCGGACGGGCCAGGGTCTTGCCGCCCGCCGTGACCTTCTCCGAGATCACCGTCGTCGTGGAGTTTTCCGTGGGCAGGAAGGTCCTCGACAGCTGCCAGGTGGTGGCCGCCGCGTCCACCTTGGCGAACACCGAGGTGGTGCCCTCCGTGTCCTTCAGCGTGAAGGAGCCCGTCAGCGTGCCGGTCAGGGTCAGGTCCTCGGCGCCGGTTTCCGGCTTCCAGCCACCGCCCTTGACCGCGGTGAAGCCGATCTCCTCGCCGTCCACGTCCACGACGGCCACCGACGTCGACGAGGTCGAGCGTACGTAGGCCCAGTCGCTCTCGGAGAGTTCGGCCAGGGTGCCCGCGGTCCACTGGGGACCGAAGATGGCGACCTGCCCCTCCTGCTGGGACCCGTTCGCCGGGCGGCGGGAGGAGAAGGAACGTGTGGCGGTCAGGTCGAACCCGGAGGCATCGGTGGCCGACAGACCGAAATCACCGGTGAGCGTGTTCACGCTGCCCGGGCCGACCTCCTCGCTGGGTGCCTCGCCGGCATTGCGGTCCACCGTGATCGTGCTGGCCGGGGACGCGTCGCTGGTGCTTCCGTCGGTGAACACCGCACGGACGTCCACCGGGCCGTCTTCGCCGAAGGTGTCGGTGACGTTCCAGGTCAGCACCTCGGCCTCGCCGCCGGTGACCTTCGCCGGCCAGGCGGACAGGGTCGAGCCGTCGGCCTTGCGGCGCGTGTCCTTGGCGGGGATGTCCTTCCAGGTGTCCGTCTCACCGCGGCGGTACTGGTAGCGCACCCCGGTGTCGCCCGTCTTGCCCTGACCGGTCAGCTCGGCGCGGCGAGCGGTACGGTCCCCGTCACCGGGGGTGAGCAGAGCCGCGCCGGAACCGGCGTAGAAGGTGTGGCCGGTGGTGGCCGAGACGTTGCCGGCCGCGTCCTTGGTGCGCACGGTCAGGGTGTGCTTGCCCGCGCGGAAGACCGGCTTGCGGGAGACGGCCGCACCGGTGGTGGCCGCCGACTGCCAGGCACCTCCGTCCAGGTTCCACTGGACCTCCTTCACGTCGCTGGCCGGCGGGGTGAAGGTGAAGGTGCCGGTGAAGTCACCGTTGTCGTCCGGTGTCCCGGACCACTGGCCGGCCGGGAAGTCGGTGGAGGACACCTTCGTCGTCGCCGGAGCCGTGGTGTCGACCGTGAGCGTGCGGAAGGCGGACCAGGAACTGGTCGCCGAACCGTCCGAGGCACGCGCACGCCACTTGTAACCGCCCGCCGGCAGCGCCGAGGGCTTCCAGGACGCTTGTGCGCCGGAGGCCACATAGCCGCTGGCGCCGGAACGCAGCGCGGAGGTGCCGTTGGGCGTCCAGACCTCGAAGTCGAACTTGACCTGCGAGCCGTCCCCGTCCAGCGCCTTGGCCGACAGGGTCGGCGTGGTGACGTTGGTGGCGGCCGCGGCCGCCGGGGATATCAGGGTCGGAACGGCGGGGATGGAGTTGTAGGTCACCGACAGATAGGGGGTCTTGGACGCCGCGTTGCCGGAGTTGAACCGCTTCCAGCCCTGCGGGTCGGACTCGTCGGAAGCCCGCAGCCCCAGGTGATTGGTGCCGTTTCCGTTGGACGCCCACGACTTCACCAGCGAGGTCGCGTCGATGTTGACCCAGCCGTCGTTGCAGGAGCTGGAATACCCCTTGGTCTGGGTACTGGTGGCGTGTGCCGCACCCCAGCTGGGCTGGCTGGTCCAGCGGGTGCTCGTCGAGGCCGCCCCCGTGCTGTACAGGTCCCAGCCCTTGGCCGTGCACGACCAGGAGTGGAACGCGTACAGGTTCAGCTTCGCCGCGTTGATCTGCTTCCCGGTGATGTTCTTCATCGGGAACGACAGGAAGGAACGGGCCCTCTGCCCGGACCCGTTGTTGCCGATCTTCAGCTCGGTGGCGGTGGACTGGTCGGTGCCGTAGCCCTCCTGGACGAACGTGTCGAAGCTGGCACCGACGTTGACGGTCGGGTCGATGGTGACCGGGAACCGGGTCTCCTCGTCGGCCAGGAACTCGGCGTCCGGCGTCAGCGTGATGGTGATCGCGTCACCGTCCTGCGCGACCTTCACCCCGACCTTCGCGGTGTGCGTGTGCTCACCGGAGTTCTTGTCGGTACGGGCGTCCCACATCACCGGCGACGGCAGGACCCCGGCGGTCTTGCCTTTGGCGTCGGTGAAGGTGACCGACCCGTCCGCGTGCGCCTTCGCAGTCAGCCCCTTGGCCTTCAGGCTGTAGGCGACCTGACCGTTGGCATCGACGGCGGAACGGTTCTTCAGTTCCAGGAACTGCTCGTAGCCGGTCCGCGTGGACTCGATGAGCAGGTCGGTCGCCGGCAGCACGTCCTTGTACCGGGCAACCGTGTCTTCGGCGCCCTCGATCGTGGGCGTGGGCAGAGCACCGTACCAGCCGAGCTGCATCTGCCGGCCCGCACGGTCCTCCATGCTCACCAGCGGCGTCGGCGCCGACGCACTCTTCTCTCCCGCCGCCTTCAAGCCCTTCGGGGCGGCCTTCCTGCCTCCGAGGGTCAGCCCGTGAGGGTGCCCCTTCGCCTGGATCGACCCGTCCTCGACCTGGATCAGCGAAGCATCGACGTCGTGCCACGTACCGTCGTCACCCTTGAAACGGACCGGCCCGGCATACGCCTCCTCCGTGACCGTGCCATCGGGATTCACATAGATCGTCGAGGTCTCCGTACGGGCGTCGGTGACCTCGATCCTGCGCTTCTGGATCCTTGCCTTGATCCGCGCGGCCGCTTCCGAGGCGGCGGTCGCGGGGCCCAGGTTCTTGGGCTTGCCGGGAGCCTTCGCACCCGCGGTTTCACGTGTCAGTGCAACGGCTTCGCCCGTGGAGCTCACTACGGCGGCCTCGACCGCCATCAGCAGGGTCAAGGCCAGGGCCACGGGGCGCAGGCGCCTCATGGCCGGTAGTGGCCGAAACGGCAACTCGGGGTCAGCGGATCTGTGTCGTCCGTATCTGTGGATGAGAGATGACATGTGCAATCCTCGCTGGGGTGATTACTCTCTGTATCAGCAAAGGATCTTCACATGGGGTCCATGGACTGTCACGCCCCTCCACCGAGAATGACCGGAACCCGCTCGACCCCCAGGACTGACCGACTGTTCCCCCAATTCGCCATTCGCCACAGTGCGCCCTTCGCTCATTCGCGGGGTAAAAATCGACTATCGTCGCTGAAACAGGGGCTATTCGGCCTTTCGCTGCTCGAATGAGACTTCGCGAAACCCGACAAATCACTCAGGGCGCATTTCAGCCATGCGGTATGTGCTCCACGCCACCCGCCCCCGCGTGCGACCGAGTCCTTCTCAGGTTCTTCGAGGCGTCTCGGGGCAGCCGCTTCGCCTGGTGTGGTGTGGACGTGACGGCTCGTGGGCTTCTGCCGGTGGTGGGTCCCGGAAGCGGTGCAGGCATGGCCGCCGGCTCCGTCCTTCTACCGGGAACAGCCAAGGGGAGGATTCCGTCCGGCCCGCCGCAGAAACAGCCGCTGACCTGCGGGCACAGATGCCGCCGGTGCCGTCCGTGGCCTGCTGGGCCGGGGCGTCGCCAGTGCCTCAAGCGAGCTGGGGCCGGGTGTCTTGTCTCCGGTGCGATCAGGTCAGCCGCGCATCTGCCCCAGCCAGCCCAGCGTCCGGCGGATGTCGGTGGCGAGCGGGTGGCCGGGGCCCTGGGCGCGCTCCACGTCGTGCAGCAGCCGGGCCAGGGTCTCGTGCGCGGCGGGGCGGTCGCCGAGGGCGAGCAGGAGGTGGCCGATGCGGCGGCGGACGTCATGGGCGAGCTGCGGGTCGCCCGCGGCCACGTACCGGTTCTCGTAGTACGGCAGCAGTGCCCGGTACTCGGCGAGCGCCGCCACCGGGTCGCCGAGCTGCTCCAGGCACTGGGCGGCCTCGTAGCGGTGGCGCAGGGACTCCGGGTCGGCCTGTCCCGCCTCGGCGGCGCGTTCGGAGGCGAGGCGGCGCAGTTCGGGCAGCGCACGCCGGTACTGGCCGTCGTCCAGGAGGGTGGCCGCGTACTGCTTGCGCAGGGTGCGCACGACCGGGGAGCGCTCGCCGTGCTGTTCCGCGGCGATCGGCAGGATCCTGCCGAGGATGTCCACGGCCTGGGTGATCCGGCCCTCGCCGAGCAGCCGCTTGACCTCGTCCACGGCGGCGGCGACGTCGGCCTTCTCCGCGACGGGTGCGGGCGGTACGGCGGGGGCGGGCTGGGGCGCGGGCGTGCGCGCGAGGTCCGGCCAGGGGGCGTGCGGGCGCAGGAAGGGGCGTGTGGGGTCGAGGGGAGCCCCGGTGGGCGTGCCCCGCGACGGCAGCAGCAGCGTCAGGTGCTCGTAGACCTCCTGGGCGGAGGCAGGGCGGTGCTGCGGGTCCTTGGCGAGCAGGCGCAGCACCAGCGCCTCCAGGGCCTCGGGGACCTCCTGGCGGATCTGGCGCACCGGCCGCGGCGCCTCGTAGAGGTGCCGGTGCAGCACGCCGAGCGCGGTCGAGCCCGCGAAGGGCACGTCACCGCTGAGCAGTTCGTGCAGCAGCACACCGAGTGCGTACAGGTCCGTGTACGGGCCGACCGCTCCGCCCATCGCCTGCTCGGGGGCCATGTAGGCGGGTGAGCCGATGGGCGAGCCGGTGTGGGTCAGGCGGGTGGTGTCGCTGTCCATCACGGAGGCGACCCCCAGGTCGAGCACGGTGACCGTGCCGTCCTGCTTGACCATCACGTTGCGCGGCTTGAGGTCGCGGTGGACGATCGGCACGGCGTGCACCGCGCTCAGCGCGGCACACAGCTGCGCGGCCACCGCCACCGCCCACTGCCACGGGTACGGGTTGTGCTCGGCGAGGTGGTCGCCGAGGTCGGCGCCGTCGACGTACTGCATGACGAGGAACAGTTCCTCGCCCGCGCTGCCCGCGTCGTGCACGGTGACCAGGCCCGGGTGGTCGACCTGGGCGGTCACCCGGCACTCGCGCACGAAACGGCGGCGCAGTTCGTCGGCCTCCTGTCCGGCCACCTTGTCCGGGCGCAGCAGTTTCACCGCCACCCGCCGGTCCAGCCGCTTGTCGTAGGCCGTCCAGACCTGGCCCATGCCGCCCTGCCCGATGAGCGTGGACAGCTCGTAGCGGCCGGCGATGACCCGGCTCGCCGTCACACTCACCGTCCACCGTGGCCGTGGCCGTGGCCGTGGCCGCCGCCCTCGTGCCCGTCGCTCCTGCGCAAGTAGTCGCTGAGCTCGTCGAGTTCGGCGCGCACCTGGTCGATACGGGCCGGCTGCCCGGGAGGCTGCTGCGGCACCGGGGGCACGGGGGGCACGGGGGCGGACGGCGTGGAACGGTGCGGTCCGGGCGTGGGGTGCGGTGCGGACGGCCCGGGTGTCCCTGGCATCTGCGCCCGGGGCTGCGGTACGGGTGGGGGCGCGTACGGCGACGCGGGCTGCGGATAGCCGTACGGGGAGGGGGCGCCGGGGCCCGACGCGTGCATCGTCGTGGCGTGGGGCGACGGCGGGCCGTGCACCCCGTACTGGCGCAGCTCGTGGTGGAAGCGGATGTCCACGGTCAGGTAGTACGCGGCAGCGCCGGTGCCGAGGAGCAGGAGCCCGGCCAGGGCGACGTCGGTACGGGTGTCCGTCTCCGGCAGCGAACCGATCACCATCAGCAGGGAGATGGACACGGGCAGGCTCGCCCAGGCCGCCACCCAGTCGGCGGCGCGCCCCCGCAGGAGCGCGACCCGGAACAGCGGCGCGCAGGCCAGCAGCCCGCAGGACAGGAAACCGGCGGCGACGAACAGCACGCGCAGGGTGATGACCGTCGCCGTGCTGCGGGTGGGCGGTGCCACGCCGTGGCCGTACATGACTGCTCCTGAACCGGTGTGGCCGATGGGGCGGGTGGTGAGTCCGCACGGGAGGGCGGAACTCGGGTGGAAGTCCGAGCGTATAGGCCCCCGGGGACAACTGGTCCGGGTTGTACCGAACCGTTGTCGTCCCGATCCCTTCGCGGCCCTTCACGCGGCGGCGGTCAGCCGCCGCACTGCTCCAGCATCATGCGCTTGTCGGCCGTGGTCACCGGCATCTCGTACTTGACGGCGACCTGCGCGAAGCGGACCGCGTACGAGCAGCGGATCTCCTTGTTCGGCGGCACCCAGGCGGCGGGTCCGGAGTCGCTCTTGGCCGAGTTGGCGCGGCCCTCGACCGGGATGAGGTTGAGGGTGTCGTTCGCCAGCTGCTCCCGTTTCTCCTTCGACCAGCGGGAGGCGCCCATCTGCCAGCTGTAGGAGAGCGGGACCACGTGGTCTATCTGGACCTCGGACGCGTTCTCCTTGCGCCACTCGATGGTCTTGCCGGTGTACGGGTCGGCCAGGGTCATGGCCACCACCACGCAGTTGGAACCGGAGCGGAAGCGCACCTCCTGCCCGTCGCGCTGGAGGAGGTCGTTCCGGGTGTCGCAGCCGTTGCGCGCGAGGGGGACGCCGTCGGCGGTGTCCTTCCAGGCGTAGCCGAACTCGTCGCGGTCGTAACCCGTCTTCGGTCCGCGGCCCTTGGTGGTCACCTTCTCGATGAGGTCGACGGCCGCCGCCCGGTCCGCCTCCCCGGTCAGCGGTGCGAGGCCCGGCGCGGTGCCGTCCGGGTTGTCCAGGGGGCTGACGGCGCGTCCGTCCACTGCCGCCGGGCTCTCCCCGGCGGGGGAACCGGTGTCCGCCACGCCCTCGCAGCCGGCGAGGAGCGCCACGGCGGCCAGCGCCGACACCGCGGTCCCCGTACGGCGTGAGAGCCCCGGCCCGCCGCCGCGGCGTATTCGTCCGTCGGCCCGCCCCGCACGTCGCGCCCCGTCCCACGTCGAGTACCGCGTCACGGCACCCCTCCCTTGCTGTTCCGTGCTGCACGTTCTTCTTACCCGCTCGCGGAGGAGCGGTATCGCGTCCGGTCCACCGTAGCCAGAGAGGTCCAGACCAGATCGCCCCAAAAGGGGCATTACTCGCACGTCGCGCGTAAGGTCGGTGCTGAGTCACCCTCGGAAGGAGCTCCGGATGGGCATCTTCGACAGGTTCAAGAGCAACAAGTCGGCACAGGAGAAGGCCGCGAAGGCCTCCGACGCCGCTGAGAAGAAGCTCAACGAGCGGACCGGCGGAAAGTACGAGGACCAGATCGACGCCGGGCAGCGGCAGGCCGAGGAGCGGCTCGGCATGAAGCGCGACCGCCCCGATCAGCCGTAGGCGCGGGTCCGGACCGGGAGCCGCCCACGGAATCCCCTGCCGTGGGCGGCTTCGCTCGTGCCCCGCGCGTCCGGTCCGGTCGGCGGGGCCCCGGGTCACGACCCCAGGACCGACGTCAGGAACTCCCCGACCCACGCCAGCAACTCCCGCCCGACCAGCGGCTTCCCGCCCACCTTCGCCGTCTTCGGCCGGGGCACCAGCGCCTGGTGGACGGCCGGCTTGAGGACCGTGCCGGGGTAGAGCCGCTTGAGGCGCAGCTCCTGGGACTCGCGCAACTCCACCGGGGCGAACCGGATGGTGTTGCCCTGCAGGACGATCTCCCCGACGCCGCACGCGCGCGCCAGCATGCGCAGGCCCGCCACCAGCAGCAGGTTCTCCACCGGCTCCGGCAACTTTCCGTAGCGGTCGACGAGTTCCTCGCGCACCGCCTTGACGTCCTCCTCCGAGTTGGCGGAGGCGATCGCCCGGTACGCCTGGAGGCGCAGCCGCTCGCCGGGCGCGTAGTCGTGCGGGACGTGCGCGTCGACGGGCAGCTCGATCTTGACCTCGAGCGGCGGCTCCTCCTGGATCTCGCCGGTCTCCAGCTGGCGCCGGTAGTCCGCGACGGCCTCGCCGACCATCCGGATGTACAGGTCGAAGCCGACGCCCGCGATGTGGCCGGACTGCTCCCCGCCGAGCAGGTTTCCGGCGCCGCGGATCTCCAGGTCCTTCATCGCCACGTACATGCCCGCGCCCATCTCGGTGTGCTGGGCGATCGTCGCGAGCCGCTCGTGCGCGGTCTCCGTCAGCGGCTTCTCCGGCGGGTACAGGAAGTACGCGTATCCGCGCTCCCTGCCCCGGCCGACGCGGCCGCGCAGCTGGTGCAGCTGGCTGAGGCCGAAGTTGTCGCCGCGCTCCACGATCAGGGTGTTGGCGTTGGAGATGTCGATGCCGGACTCGACGATCGTCGTCGACACCAGCACGTCGTACTTCTTCTCCCAGAAGTCGACGACGACCTGCTCCAGCGCCGACTCCGACATCTGCCCGTGCGCGGTCGCGATCCGCGCCTCGGGCACGATGTCCCGCAGCCGGGCCGCCGCGCGGTCGATCGACTCCACCCGGTTGTGGATGTAGAAGACCTGCCCCTCGCGCAGCAGTTCACGGCGGACGGCCGCGCCGATCTGCTTCTCCTCGTAGGGGCCGACGAAGGTGAGCACCGGGTGGCGCTCCTCCGGCGGCGTGGTGATCGTCGACATCTCGCGGATGCCGGTGACCGCCATCTCCAGGGTGCGCGGGATGGGGGTGGCGGACATGGTCAGCACGTCGACGTTGGCGCGCAGCTTCTTCAGCTGCTCCTTGTGCTCGACGCCGAAGCGCTGCTCCTCGTCGACGATGACCAGGCCCAGGTCCTTGAACTTGGTCTCGGAGGAGAACAGCCGGTGGGTGCCGATGACGACGTCGACCGAGCCGTCCCTCAGTCCCTCCAGCACGGCCTTCGCCTCGGTGTCGGTCTGGAACCGGGACAGTGCCCGCACGTTCACCGGGAACTGCGCGTACCGGTCGCCGAACGTCCCGAAGTGCTGCTGCACCAGCAGCGTGGTGGGGACCAGGACGGCGACCTGCTTGCCGTCCTGGACGGCCTTGAAGGCTGCCCGGACCGCGATCTCGGTCTTGCCGTAACCGACGTCGCCGCAGATCAGGCGGTCCATGGGGACCGACTTCTCCATGTCCTCCTTGACCTCGGCGATCGTGGTGAGCTGGTCGGGCGTCTCCGCGTACGGGAAGGCGTCCTCCAGCTCCCGCTGCCAGGGGGTGTCGGCGCCGAAGGGGTGCCCGGGGGCCGCCATGCGCGCGCTGTACAGCTTGATCAGGTCGGCGGCGATCTCCTTGACGGCCTTCTTCGCCCGCGCCTTCGTCTTGGTCCAGTCGGCGCCGCCGAGCCGGTGCAGGGTGGGCGCCTCGCCGCCGACGTACTTGGTGATCTGCTCCAGCTGGTCGGTGGGGATGTAGAGGCGGTCGCCGGGCTGGCCGCGCTTGGCGGGGGCGTACTCCACCACCAGGTACTCGCGGGTCGCGCCCTGCACGGTGCGCTGCACCATCTCGATGTAGCGGCCCACGCCGTGCTGCTCGTGGACGATGTGGTCGCCCGGCTCCAGGGTCAGCGGGTCGATGGTCTTGCGGCGCCGGGCCGGCATCCGGGCGCCCTCACGGCCGGACGCCTTCTGGCCGGTCAGGTCGGTCTCGGTGAGCACGGCGAGCTTGAGCGCCGGGTCGACGAAGCCGTGGTCGACACCGCCGCAGGCGACGTGCACCACGGACGGGGCGATCGTGCCGAGGTCCGCCTCCAGCCGGGCCGCGATGCCCTCGCCGCCCAGCACCTCCACCGTGCGGGAGGCCGAGCCGTGGCCCTCGGTGACGAACACCGTGCGCCAGCCGTCGGCGAGCCAGCCCTTGGTGTCGGCGAGTGCCCGCGCGGTGTCCCCGCGGTAGGTCTCGGGGGCGTGCATGCCGAGCTTGAGGGTGTCGTTGTCCAGCTGTTCGTCGGCGGCGAACGGCGACACCGACCACCACATCATGTCCAGCTCGCGCGCCCGGTCGCGGACGTCCGCGATGGACCACAGGGAGGCCGCGCCGACGTCGATGGGGGCCTCCCCGCCTCCGGCGGTGGCCGCCCAGGACGCCTGCAGGAACTCCTGCGAGGTCGCCACCAGGTCGGCGGCCCGCGTGCGCACCCGTTCCGGGTCGCAGACGACGGCCATGGCGCCCTCGGGCAGCACGTCCAGCAGCAGCTCCATGTCGTCGACGAGGACGGGGGCCAGGGACTCCATGCCCTCGACCGCGATCCCCTCGGCGATCCTGCCGAGCAGCTCGCCCAGCTCGGGGTGCTGTTCGGCGAGGACCCGTGCGCGCTCCCGTACCTCGTCGGTGAGCAGCAGCTCCCGGCAGGGCGGGGCCCACAGGCCGTGGTCGGCGATCTCCAGGGAACGCTGGTCGGCGACCTTGAAGTAGCGGATCTCCTCGACGTCGTCGCCCCAGAACTCGACGCGCAGGGGGTGTTCCTCGGTGGGCGGGAACACGTCGAGGATGCCGCCGCGCACCGCGAACTCGCCGCGCTTCTCGACCAGCTCCACGCGCGCGTACGCGGCGGCGGCGAGCGCCTCGACGGTCTCGTTCAGGTCGGCGGTCTGCCCCGTCCGCAGGGCGACGGGCTCCAGCTCGCCCAGGCCTTTGACCTGCGGCTGGAGCACGGAACGCACGGGCGCGACGACGACGGAGACGGGGCCGGTCTCGGGGTCGTCCGACCGGGGGTGGGCCAGCCGGCGCAGGACCGCCAGGCGGCGTCCGACGGTGTCGCTGCGGGGGCTGAGCCGCTCGTGCGGCAGCGTCTCCCAGGACGGGTACTCCACGACCCCCTCCGGCGGGAGGAGCGAGCTCAGGGCCGCCGCCAGGTCCTCCGCCTCGCGGCCGGTCGCCGTCACGGCCAGCACGGTGCGGCCGGTCTCCCGGGCCAGGGCCGCGACCGCGAAGGGGCGGGCGGCCGGGGGGCCGACCAGGTCGACGTGCATCCGGTTGCCGTCGGCGGCCGCCGAGATCGCTTCCGCGAGGGCGGTGTCCTTGACGAGGGCGTCCAGCAGACCGTGCAGGCTCATTCGAGGCGCTTCCATCCGGGGTGTGCATCACGACAGGCCCGACACGCGCCGCGGGCCGGGGGTGTCCAAGCGTACGACGCCGCGCCCTCGGACGCCGGAAGCCTGTGGACGACGTCCGAAGCCTGTGGACGACACGGCCGAAGTCTGTGGGTGAGACGGCCGAAACCCGTAGACGAGACGGCCAAAGCCCGCGGACAGTACAGCCGAAGCCCCTGGACAAGACGGCCGAAACCCGTGGACAACGTCCGGGGCCCGCGGCCCGGGGGCCGGTCCGCCGCCCGAGCCGCCCGGCCTGCCACGACTCAGGACGCCGACGGGCCCGGTGCCGAAAAGCCCCTCAGGACTTCCCGGCACCGGGCGCTCCCCCGCTGCCCCCGTGCGCGGTGGGCGGGCGGTGACTACTCGGTGGCGATCGCGTTCAGGACGTTCATCCGGCCCGCCCGGAACGCCGGGACCAGGGCCGCGAACAGACCCACGAACGCCGAGCCGATGAACACACCGATGATCGTCGGCCACGGGATCTCGAGGACCTTCAGCCCCTCCAGCGCGAGGAGTTGCTGGGCGGTGGCGCCCCAGCCCATGCCCAGCCCCAGGCCCAGCAGGGCGCCGAAGAGGGCGATGACGACCGACTCCAGGCGGATCATGCGGCGCAGCTGGCGGCGCGAGAGGCCGATGGCCCGCATCAGGCCGATCTCCCTCGTCCGCTCGACCACCGACAGGGCCAGGGTGTTGACCACGCCGAGGATCGCGACGACGATCGCCAGGGCCAGCAGACCGTAGATCATGTTCAGCAGCTGGCCGATCTGGTCCTTGAGCGCTTCCTTGTAGTCGGTCTGGTCGCGCACGGTGTACTGCGGGTAGTCGTGCAGCGAGTCCTTCAGCGCCGTGTACGCGGCATCCTGCCGGCCGTCCTTCGCCGAGACGAAGAGCAGCATGTCCAGCGGCATCCTGTCGGCCGGGACGTACGTGGCCATGGTGTCGATCGACGTGTACATCGCGCCCGCGTCGACCACGGCGTCACTGCTGGTGATCGCCCGGACGGTCAGGCCGGCGGTCTCCCCGTCCTTGAACGCGACGTCGATCTTCGATCCGAGGCCGATGCCGTGGTCCTCGGCGAACTTCTCGTGGACGGACATCGAGTCGGGCCGGTAGGCGTCCTCGAGCTTCCCCTCGACCGTCTCGACCCGCAGGTCGGTGGCGTACGTCGGGTCGGCCGCCGTGATCGCCGTGTTCTTGAGCGTCTTGCCGTCGGGCGTGGTGAAGTCGGCCTCGGTCCACTTGTACTCGGTGACCCGCTCCACCTGCGAAGCGTTCTTCACGGCCGCCACGGCCTGCGGGGTGATCAGCTGGCCGCTGTCGGACTGGATGATGAAGTCCGTGCCGACGCTCTTGTCCAGCTCGTCGGTGGCCGAGGCCACCATGGAGGCGCCCACCACCGACAGGCACGCCACCAGGGCCAGCCCGATCATCAGCGCGGCGCCCGTGGCACCGGTGCGGCGCGGGTTGCGCAGGGCGTTGCGCTCGGCCATCCGCCCCACGGGGCCGAAGACCCGCAGCACGACGACGCCGAGGACACGGACCACACCGCCGGCGAGCAGCGGACCGATGAGGACGAAGCCGATCAGCGACAGCACCACGCCGAGGCCCAGCCACATCGAGCCCTCCGCGGCCTTCTCCGCGGCCGCCGCGAGGTACAGGGCGAACGCGCCGACCGCGGTCAGCAGCGTGCCGATCCCGCCCCGGATCCGGCCGGCCCTGGCGTCCGCGGGAGCACCCGCGTCACGCAGTGCGGCCATCGGGGAGATCTTGCCGGCCCGCCGGGCCGGCAGATAGGCGGCCAGGACGGTGACGACGACACCGAGGAGCAGTCCGATCGCCGGAGTCGTCCAGGCGACGGTGAGGTCGTCCGTGGACAGCTCCATGCCCGCCATGCCCATGAGCTTCATCAGCCCCACGGCGAGGCCGACGCCCGCGCCCACACCGAGCAGCGAACCGACGACGCCGAGGAGCAGCGCCTCGACCAGCACCGAGCGGTTGACCTGCTTGCGGGAGGAGCCGATGGCCCGCATCAGGCCGATCTCCCGGGTGCGCTGGGCGACCAGCATGGAGAAGGTGTTGATGATCAGGAAGATGCCGACGAGGAAGGCGATCCCGGCGAAGCCGAGCATCGCGTACTTCAGGACGCTCATGAAGCCCTCGACGTCCTTCTGGCCCGCCTCCGCGCTCTCCTTGGCGGTCAGCACCTTGTAGTCGCCGCCCAGCGCGGCGGCGACGTTCTTCTTCAGCTGCGCGTGGCTGACGCCGTCGGCGGCCGTGGCGTTGACGTTGGTGAAGACGTCGCTCTCGCCGAGCAGGGCCTGCTGGGCGGTCTTCGTGTCCAGGAAGAAGATCGCGGCACCGGGGTTGGTGACGGTGAAGTCGGCGATGCCGGAGATCTTCGCGGTGTGCGTGCCGACCACGCTGATCACGCCGATCTCGTCACCGAGCTCCAGGCCGTGCTTGTCGGCGGTGTCGGCGTCGACCAGGATCTGGTCGGGGCCCTCGGGCGCCGCACCGGAGGTGATCTTCATGGTGCGGGCGTCGTTGGCGGTCCAGTTGCCGACGATGGTCGGGCCGCCGCTGGTGGGCGAGAGGCTCTCCTTGTCGCCGTCGACGACGGTCAGCGAGGTGGAGTGCAGCGCCCCCTCGGCCGACTCCACCCCGTCCACCTTCCGCACCTCGGCGAGCACGGAGGCCGGGATGACCGGCGGCTTGCCGTTGTCGGAGGTCGTCTCGCCGTCGTCGGAGGCGTCCTTGGCGCTGACCGTGACGTCCGAGGCCGTGGCCGCGAACAGTTTGTCGAACGTCGTGGACATCGTGTCCGTGAAGACGAGGGTCCCGCAGACGAAGGCCACCGACAGCAGGACGGCGACCGCCGACAGCGCCATCCGCCCCTTGTGCGCGAGGAAGTTGCGCATCGAGGTCTTCAGCACGGTCATGACGTACGCCCCCGGGCGTCGAAGTCCTTCATCCGGTCCAGGACCTGCTCGGCCGTCGGCTGGAGCATCTCGTCGACGATCCGGCCGTCGGCCAGGTACAGCACGCGGTCCGCGTAGGAGGCGGCGACCGGGTCGTGGGTGACCATCACGATGGTCTGGCCCAGGTCGTCGACCGAGCGGCGCAGGAAGCCGAGGACCTCGGCGCCGGCCCGCGAGTCGAGGTTTCCGGTCGGCTCGTCACCGAAGATGATCTCGGGCCGGGCCGCCAGCGCCCGCGCCACGGCGACGCGCTGCTGCTGACCACCGGACAGCTGGGTGGGCCGGTGCTTCAGCCGCCCGGCGAGCCCCACGGTCTCCACCACCCGGTCCAGCCACTCCTGGTCGGGCTTGCGGCCGGCGATGTCCATGGGCAGCGTGATGTTCTCGAGCGCGTTCAGCGTCGGCAGCAGGTTGAACGCCTGGAAGATGAACCCGATCCGGTCCCGGCGCAGCTGCGTGAGCTTCTTGTCCTTCAGGCCGGTGATCTCGGTCTCGTCCAGGTGGATCTGCCCGCTGGTCACGGTGTCGAGCCCGGCCAGGCAGTGCATCAGCGTGGACTTGCCGGACCCCGAGGGGCCCATGATCGCGGTGAACTGGCCGCGGGCGATGTCCACGTCGACGTGGTCGAGCGCGACGACGCGGGTCTCACCGGCCCCGTACGCTTTCACGACCTGCCGCGCCCGCGCGGCAACGGCCGTACGCCCTCCAGTACCCCCGTGCCTGGGAATGGTCACAGCCGATGTCACGGTAATTCTCCTATGTCGGTCAGCAGTTGGGACAGCGGTGCACGGCGCGACCGCCGTCGTGCCCGACGGCCGCTGCGTGCGTGTTCGTTCGACGTGGTTCAGTCTGGCGGCGGGGAGGATCGTGCGCCCTGGTGCCCGGCGCAGTCTTCTCCTGAGGAAAACCCCACCCCCGGCGGTGTGCTCCGCCACCCCCCAGCGGCGTAAAGCCAGGTTAAGGACTGCCCCCGCCCCGCCTCGTCATCCGCCGGGACGAACCCTCCCCGAGCCGTAGTACGGAGGTACCCCTAAGGGCTCTCCCCCGACAGGCGGAGTGCTTCTCAGGGTTGCCTCCTCCCGACGGCCCACTCAGCCTCCACCCTTCCGCCGCGTCAGGGTCAAGCCGCGAAAACTCCGGTGCCCCGGTCGCGGCGCCCGCGTACCGTTCCGGCATGCCGACCCTGGAACGCCTCCGCGCGGAGCACGCGCCCGCACTGCTGGCCTTCGAGCGCGACAACCGCGCCTACTTCGCCCGCTCGATACCGGACCGGGGGGACGCGTACTTCACCCCGTCCGGCTTCGCCGCCCGACACACCTCGCTCCTGGCCGAACAGGAGGCGGGCGCCTGCCACTTCCACGTCCTCCTGGAGGAGGACGGGAGGGTCGTCGGCCGGGTGAACCTGATCGACGTCGCCGACGGCTCGGCCGAACTCGGCTACCGCGTGGGGGAACGCGCGGCGGGCCGCGGCGTGGCGACGGCGGCGGTGGCCCGGGTCTGCCGTCTGGCGGCGCGGTCGTACGGCCTCACGACGCTCACCGCGGTCACCACGTCGGACAATCCCGCGTCGATGACCGTCCTCACCCGCAACGGCTTCACGCGCGTGCGGGACATCACCGTCGACGGCCGCCCCGGGGTGAGTTACGTCCGCCGGGACCTCGGAGACCGGGACGCGCCCTGAGACGCCTCGAGGACACCGCATGATCGGGATGAACGGACTGACAGGCGGACGGGCGGACAGGCGGACAGGCGGACACACAGGGAGCCGGGCCCGGTCGGCGCATCCGACCGGGCCCGGCTCCCGCCTGTTCGCCGCCCTCAGCGGCGAGAGGTCACAGCAGTCCGTCCCACATCTGCTCCAGCAGGACCGACCACCAGCTGTCCGGCGAACCGAGGGCCGCCGGGTCCAGCGCCGCCAGCTGCATCTGGAAGTCGACGGTCCAACGGCCCGCCTGCTCCTGGTTCAGCCCGTACCGCAGCCGCCACATCCGCCCCAGCAACGCCAGGCAGCGCGCGAACTCCGGCAGACCCGTGTTCACGAACTGCGGCGGCACGGGCGCACCGCCCGGCCCCGGCTCCACCGGCACCGCGACGATGTTCGCCGTGCCGTACTGCACACAGATCGCCTTGCCGAAGTCGCTGCCCATCACCAGATACGAGCCCGCGTCCGAGGCCGGCTGCACACCCCGCTCCACGGCCAGCTCCGCCAGCGTGGGCACCGGGCGGCCCGGCTGGGCCTGCGCCCAGAAGAACGGGCCCATGTCCAGCGGCAGTCCGGCCATCACCAGCGTGTGCGCCACCACCGGCGGCACGCCCTGCCGGGAGACCGCGGCCTGCTCGAACCGGAACACGCCCGGCCCGAACGCCCCCGCCAGTTCCTGCCCGATGACCTCCGGCGAAACCGGCGGCGCGGGCGGAACCGGCGGCAACGGCGCACGCACCGGCGCCGGCCGGGCGGGACCGTCCGCCACCTGATGCAACTCGCCCTGATGCTCCAGCAGTTGCTGCACACCCTGCTGCCGGCTCGCGTGATCCGTGCCGTACGGGGCGATGTTCGTGATCCGCGCCTGCGGCCACTGCTCCCGGATCATCCGGGCGCAGTACGCACCCGGCAGCTCACACGACTCCAACTCCGTGTGCAGCTCCAGCACTTGATTCGGCGGCACGTTCATCGCACGCAGCTCGTGGAAGATCTGCCACTCCGGGTGCGGCGTGCCCGGCGCCGAACGCCGGATCAGCTGCTGCTCGGAACCGTCCTGCGCGCGGTAGCGCAGCACCGCCTGATAGCCGGGGCCGACCGTCGGCTGTCCGACGGGCTGCGGCGGATAGCCGTACGCCGGAGGCACCGCGCCGGGCACACCGCCGGGAACGCCGGGGGGCGCGGGAGGCGGCGGCGTCCCGGGGACACCGGGCGGCGGCGGAGGGGCGCCGGGGCGGCTGACCGTGGGACCGCCCAGCACGGTCTCGGCGTGGTGCACGGGACCACGCCCACCCGGAGCACCCGGAGCACCCGGGGCACCCGGAGGACCCGGAGGCTGCGGCACGCCGGGGGCGCCGGGCGGGCCGGGAGGCGGCGGCGCGCCCCCGCCGGACCCCGGCCGCCCGGGATCGGCGAACACCGTCGCGGTGTGACGCGCCCCACCGGGCGGCGTACCACCGGACGCGGGCGGCGCCCCGGGCGGCAGCGGAGTACCGGGCGGCGGCGTCGGGGTACCGGCCGGGGCGCCCTTCGCACCCTCCGGGCCCTCGAAGCCGCCGAGCCCGTTGGACCCCAGCGACGGCATCACCTGCGTCGGTACGTACGCGCCCGCCTGACCACCCGGCGCGCCGGGACCCGACGGGGGCGCCGACGGCGGCGGAGGCGTGGCCCCCGCCCGCGCGCCCGGCGTACCCGGGGCGCCCGGCGGAGGCGGCGTCGTCGGGCCCGAACCACGGCGCGCCGGCGGCGCCTTGCTGGTCGCGGCATCGGCGATGTCCCCGGCGCCCGGCGCCGGCGCACCCGGCGGAACCTGTGCACCCGGGGCCCGGAGCGCCGGGCCCACCGCCGTCGGCGGCAACTGGCTGCCGCCCGACATCAGCGCCGTCTGCGCCTCCGGCGCCACCGCAGGCGGCGGCGTGTCCTCGTCGGACCGGCTCAGCGGCGGAGCGAACACGGTCTCCGGCAGCGGCACGGAACGGTCCTCGCCGGCATCGGCGTTCGTGTCCGTACCGGCCCACGGCGTCGCCCCGGCCGCCTCACCCGACGCGCCGGAAGCGGACCCGGCAGCAGGCCAGACGGCACCGGAAGAACCGGCCCCCGGACCCGCCGCCGCGGCAGCACCACCGGCGGTCTCGGCAGTACCGCCGGTACCGGCCGCCCCCGCCGCACCGCCCGACGTCTCCCCCCGGCGGTCCGGGATCCCCAGCCGGTCCGCGGCCTCCTGCAACCACTCCGGCGGACTCAACAGGAACGACGTCTGGTTCAGATCCACCCGCGCCGCGGGCGCCGGCTCCGGCACCGCCTCCGCACGGCCGCCGTACTCCTCCTCGTACCGGCGGATCACCTCGCCCACCGCCAGCGCGGGCCACAACGTCGCCTCACCACTGTCCCGGGCGATCACCAGCCGCTGCGCGCCGCCGTCCGAACGCGGCCCGTCCGCACGGTCCTCCGCCCACACCACGAACCCGAGGTCGAACTCCCGTACCCGCACCTCACGGTGCTGGTACGACGGCACATCCCCGTTGACCCACTCTTCCGCACGCTCCTGCGCCTGCGCGAACGTCACCATCGCCAGACCTCACTCCCCCGCGGAGGAAACCGGAACGACCTGCGCGAAGCCGCCGTCCACCATCAGATTCGCCACCGTCTCCAACTCGGGCGGCGACCCCGCCAACCGTGCCAGAAACGCGTCGAAGTCGTCCCCGCACGGCAGCAGCAGCCGCTCCACCCGCTCCGCCGGCGTCCACGACGGATCCACGTCCCGCGCGTCGTCGTACGCGCAGAACCACACCGAACCCACCCGGTCGCCCTTCACCTTCACCGCCAGCAGACCGCCCTGGACGAAAGCGACCCCCAGGTAGTCCTTGGTGAGGTGATCACGCAGACACTTGTTGACGTACACCAGGTCGTTGACCGCGGCCTCGTCCCGCACCGTGAAGAACGGCTGGTCGACCAGCAGCCCCAGCTCCGCGTCCAGCGCCGTCCCCACCGGGGCGCAACCACCCGCCACCTTCAGGAACGACCGGTACGCGCCCGGCAGCCGGTACCCGAGGTCCTCCTCGACCTCCAGCACCTGCGCCTCGGTCACCGCGAGCCCCGACTTCGGCAGCCCGAAGTGCGCCGGCCGCGTCTCCTGCAACGGCCGCGTCCCCCGCTTGCCCTGGTCCACACCCGACGTCACCACACCACCGTGGTGCCGCAGCAACGCCTTCACCTCGACCGGCACCAGCTCCAGCCGCCGCGACCCCACCGCGTGATGCCACGTCCAGCCGTGCGGCGTCGCCACCGCCGGCACCGTGTCCCACAGCTCATGACCGGTCGCCGCCAGCGCCGCGTTCGCCGACACGTAGTCCGTCAGCCGCAGCTCGTCGACACCGAAACCCTCCGGCGGCTCCGCGATCTCCGCGGCCGCGCGCGCGTACGGCGAGAAATCGGGGTAACCACGCTCGTCCACCCTTACCCCTCTCGGGTGACGGGCCGCCCGCACCGGATCCGGGAAGTGCACGACCTGCCCGGCATAGGCCGCATTCGGCGGCACGGTTTTTCCCCCAACCTGGCGGCCGGGAGGTGCCCCCAGCCCGAGCCGACCTGTCGTCATGGCGGTTGCCCCCTGCGGCACTCTGTACGCCCCACACCGGCCGCCCTCGGACCGTTACGGAACGTATTCGACTGTCACGTCTGTTTCGACTGCTTACCGCCGCATCCCCACCGGCGCCCCGCGCGCCCCGCGCACGGATCACCGCAAGAATCGCGGTGCCGACAGCCTATGCGGTACGACGGCACCGGTCACCGGGCACCGGCCGCACACCCCTCCACCTCCGTGACCAACCGTCACCCTCCCGTGACAGTCAGCCCCGGCCCGGGCGTGTCACCTCGCCCCAGCTTCCCCATCAGCCGCGCCATTTGGCACTCTGTGACCTTCCGGGGGATGCGCGGGAGGAAAAGACGATCATGAATATGACGCACACAGGGACCCACCAGGGGGCCCACACGGGTCGACCCGGCGACCCCCGTACCGGCGACCCCCGCGTCGGCTGGAGCGCCGCCGACGCCACCCACACCCCCCTCCTCCACCACCGCCGCGACGGCATCCTGCCCACCATCGCCGCCGCCCTCTCCATCCGCGGCACCACCCTCACCGGCACCGCCGCCCGCGGCGACGCACCCCCCGAGCTGCACCCCCTCGTCCAGGACTTCCTCGACACCCTCACCAGCGGCCAACGCGACCGCTTCACCGGCCGTTGCGCCGAAACCATCCTCATCTCCCGGCACATCACCGCCGCCGACAACGCCCGCAGCAAGCGCGCCGCACGCAAGCCCATGACCAACGGAGAAGCGCGCAAAGCGCTCAAACAGGGCAAACTCACCGCCCGTCACATCCGCGAGGACGGCGACCCGCTCCACGGAAGCTTCGCCGCCCCCTGCCGTGCCTGCGCCGCCCTCACCGCCCACTTCGGCGTCCGCGTCGTCGACCCCGGATAACCCCGGACAACCCCCGCGCCCCCACCTTCCCCACTCCCCCACTCCCCCCATTTCCCCACCACCCCGGTACCGACCGGCCACCACCACCCCGACGACGGACGAACGGCAGATGCACACCGACCGCACCCCCGCCCCCAACCACCCGGCCCCACCCGAACCCGGGGGAACCCCACCCCGCTTCCCCGCCCCCGTCGACGCCACCCTGCGCACCGCCGGCTGGAAACCGGGCCGCTGGGACATCAGCCAAGCCGAAATCTGGGCCGACACCCTGCGCGACCACACCTCGCCCGCCGGACACCGGCACACCGTCTTCCCCTCCGCCGTCGAAGCCTGGGCCGAATTCGGCGGCCTCCACATCGCCCCCACCGGCACCGGCCGTCAACTCGCCCCCGCCACCCTCCACCTCGACCCCCTGCACGGCCTCCACATGGCCCGCACCCTCGGCGACCTCGGCCGCGCCCTCGACACCGACGTCTGCCCCGTCGGCGCCGAAACCGACACCCACACCCTCATCGCCATCGACACCCAGGGCCGCGTCTACGCCCTCGACCACACCGGCGACTGGTACCTCGGCCACCACATCGACCAGGCCCTCACCGCCCTCGTCACCGGCGCCCAGCCCGCCCGCCTCACCGCCGGCTGACCACACCCCCCGGACCCGCACCCCCGGGCCCACGGGCCCGCCCCCACTCCCGGCTACGACGCCGGAATCACCGCCGACACCCGGAAACCCCCCGCATCCGTCGGCCCCGACACGAACACCCCGCCCAGCGCCGACACCCGCTCCTTCATCCCCACCAGACCGTTCCCACCCGACGGCAACCGCGCCGACGCCCCCGCCTCCGGCGGCGGCTCGTTCTCCACCTGCATCGCGATCTCCGACACCCGGTGCGCGAGCCGCACATACGTCTTCGCCCCCGGCGCATGCTTGTGGACGTTCGTCAACGCCTCCTGCACCACCCGGTACGCCGTCGACTCCACCTCCCCCGCATACGACCGGCCCTCACCCTCCACCGACAGATCCACCACCACCCCCGCGGCCGCCGACTGCTCCACCAACTCACCGATCTCCGTCAGCCTCGGCCCCTCACCCCCCGCACCCCGAGCCTCGTCCACCGCCCGCGACGCGGCCGCGGCCGCCGCCACACCCACCGCCACCAACGGCACCGCGTCCCCCGCACCCCGGACCCCGCCGCCCCCGCCGGACCGCAGCACCCCGAGCATCTCCCGCAACTCCGTCAACGCCTGCCGGCCCATGTCCCCCACCAGCGCGGCGTTCTTCACCGCCTTCTCCGGATCCTTCCGCGCCACCGCCTGCAACGCCGCCGCATGCACCACCATCAGACTCACCCGGTGCGCGACCACGTCATGCATCTCCCGCGCGATCCGCGTCCGCTCCTCGTTACGCGCCCACTCGGCCCGCTCCTCGGCCCGCTCCGCCAACAACTGGAGCTCCCGCTCCAGACTGTCCGCCCGCTCCCGCAGGCTCTCCATCAACCGCCGCCGCGCCCCCACATACAGCCCCAGCAGCACCGGCGGCGCGGTCAGCCCCAGCGACGTCGTGATCGACGCGAACGGAACGAACCAGTCCCCCAGGGTCAGCTCTCCGCGCGCCATGTCCTGCCGCACCCGCACGAACGTCACGATGAGCGTCCCCACCAGCGACATCCCCGCCAGCGACCCGATGATCCGGCGCGGCAGCTCCGACGCGGCCAGCGTGTACAGGCCGACCAGCCCCATCAAAAAGCCCATCTGGGCCGGCGTGACGGCGATCACCACCAGCACCACGGCGATCGGCCAGTGCCGCCGCACCACCAGCACGGAACCCACCAGCAGCCCGAAGAGCACCCCCAGGGCCACCGGGATCCCCGCGTCCCGCGCGAACGGGATCCCCTCCAGCCCGCACTCCAGCGCGGACACCGCCGCAAGGCTCACATCCAGCGCGGCACTCCGCCGCCTGTCCCACCACCACGGCCCTCCGCCGGCCGCCCCGTGGTCTTCCCCCGTCGTGGTCATGCCCTCCAGCCTACGGGCGCGCGGTGCCGGCTTTCCGGGCAGTTTCCCCGACCGAACTCCATCACGATCCGTGACCGTTCGGGTGCGACAGGAGCCGAAATCACTCGAACTGCTGAACCGCACACCGTTCGACCCCGGAAGCCCGCATTCCGCCCGGACGGTGTCCGCATGAGACACGCACCCGGCAAGTACGCCGACTTCGAGGGCCTGCGGGAGCGGGCGGTGGCGCTGCGGCGGGCGGGACTGAGCCGACGCCAGATCCGCGACCGGCTCCACGTCGACAACAACGACATCCTCAACCGCCTCCTGAAGGGCGAGCCGGCCCCGGAGTGGACGAAGCGCCCGAACGCGAAGGACGGCCTGAGGGAGAAGGCGAGGGAGCTCCGGCTCCAGGGCTGGACGTACGACCAGATCCAGGTGGAGCTGGGCTGTTCCAAGGGTTCGATCTCGCTGTGGGTCAGGGACCTGCCGAAACCGGAGCGCAAGCGGAGTTCCGCGGAGGCGGCGGCGATCGCACGGCGGGGCTGGGAGGCGAGACTGCGGGTGCGCGAGGAGCAACGGCAGCAGACCAAAGCCACAGCCATGGCAGAGATCGGCGACCTGAGCGACCGGGAGGTACTCCTGGCCGGCGTCGCCCTTTACTGGGCAGAGGGAACCAAGGACAAGCCGTACCGGCGCTGCGAGAGACTGCAGTTCGTCAACAGTGACCCGAACGTCATCCGCTTCTACCTGCGCTGGCTCGACGTACTGGGTGTGGAGCGCGAGCGCCTGCGCTTCCGGGTGAGCATCCACGAGTCGGCGGACACGGCAAGGGCGGAAGAGTTCTGGGCCGACCTCGCAGGCGTGGACGCTGCCGACTTCCAGAAAGCGACCATCAAGCGACACAACCCGAAGACGAATCGGAAGAACACCGCAGATACCTACAAAGGCTGCCTGGTCATCCGCGTTCTCGGAGGGGCCGACTTGTATCGTCGCGTGGAAGGCGCCTGGTACGGCATAGTAGGTGCTGCCTCCGCAGCCGATCCAACAAATCGGACATAGCGGTAATCCCGGGTCGTCTAAGGGCAAGACGTCAGATTTTGGCTCTGATCATGGGGGTTCGAGTCCTCCCCCGGGAGCAATGGCCGAGTTCGGGTCCTGACCGGTGACATTACGGTCAGGACCCGCACTCATGTGCCCCCACAAACGCCCCGGTATCCTGCGGTTGTCACCCCCGCCCCCTTACAGCCGAAGGGCATCCTTGTGAGCGCCAACCGCCCGGCAGCCGTCGTCGTTCTCGCAGCGGGTGAGGGCACCCGTATGAAGTCGGCCACCCCGAAGGTCCTGCACGACATCTGCGGCCGTTCCCTGGTGGGCCACGTGCTCGCCGCCGCCGGCGAGCTGGAGCCGGAGGCCCTGGTCGTCGTCGTGGGCCACGCCCGCGAGCAAGTGACCGCGCACCTCGCCGAGGTCTCCCCCGCCGTCCGCACCGCCGTCCAGGCCGAGCAGAACGGCACCGGGCACGCCGTGCGGATGGGGCTGGAGGAGCTGGGCGGTTCGGTGGAGGGGACCGTGGTGGTCGTCTGCGGCGACACCCCGCTGCTGACGGGCGAGACGCTGCGGCAGCTGTCGGCCACGCACTCCGCCGACGGCAACGCGGTGACCGTGCTGACGGCCGAGGTGCCGGACGCGACCGGGTACGGCCGGATCGTGCGGGACGACACCGGGACCGTGACGGCGATCGTGGAGCACAAGGACGCCTCCGACGCGCAGCGGGCGATCCGGGAGATCAACTCCGGGGTGTTCGCGTTCGACGGGCGGCTGCTGGCCGAGGCGCTGGGGAAGGTGCGGACGGACAACAGCCAGGGTGAGGAGTACCTGACCGATGTGCTGGGCATCCTGCGGGAGGCCGGGCACCGGGTGGGTGCGTCGGTGGCGGGTGATCACCGGGAGATCGCGGGGATCAACAACCGGGTGCAGCTCGCCGAGGCGCGGCGGATCCTCAACGACCGGTTGCTGACGGAGGCCATGCTGGCCGGGGTGACGGTGGTCGATCCGGCGACGACGTGGGTGGACGTGACGGTGACGTTCGAGCAGGACGTGCTCGTGCATCCGGGGACGCAGTTGCAGGGTGCGACGCATCTCGCCGAGGGCTGCGAGGTGGGTCCGAACACGCGGTTGACGGACACCCGGGTGGGAGCCGGCGCGCGGGTGGACAACACCGTGTCGGCGGGTGCCGAGGTCGGGCCGGAGGCGACCGTCGGGCCGTACGCGTACCTGCGTCCGGGGACGCGGCTCGGGCGCAAGGGCAAGATCGGCACGTACGTGGAGACGAAGAACGCGTCGATCGGTGAGGGGACGAAGGTTCCGCATCTGTCGTACGTGGGGGACGCCACGATCGGCGACTTCTCGAACATCGGTGCGGCGAGCGTGTTCGTGAACTACGACGGACAGGACAAACATCACACGACGGTCGGCTCGCACTGCAAGACGGGGTCGGACAACATGTTTGTGGCACCTGTCACTGTCGGGGACGGCGCCTACACGGCCGCCGGCTCCGTGATCACGAAGGATGTGCCGCCCGGTTCACTGGCCGTGGCCCGTGGCCAGCAGCGGAACATCGAGGGCTGGGTGGCTCGCAAGCGTCCGGGGAGCGCTTCCGCGAAGGCGGCGGAGGCGGCTTCGGGAGGGGCGGCCGAGGAGGGGTGACCGAGGAGCGGCGCGCCCGATTCGGCGTACCGTGATAAATGCACATCTGCACCCCATCTGCCGAGACGGCTTCTCGCGTACGGACCGAGAGACCGCTCGCCAACGAGCCGCTTACCCCCTCGCCATCCGCGAGGCCCCGCGATACCTGCGAAACCTCTGAGGAGAAAGTGCTGTGACCGGGATCAAGACGACCGGCCAGAAGAAGATGATGTTCTTCTCCGGCCGCGCCCACCCCGAGCTTGCCGAGGACGTCGCCCGCCAGCTGGGGGTCGAGGTTGTCCCGACGAAGGCCTTCGACTTCGCCAATGGCGAGATCTATGTGCGGTACGAGGAGTCGGCCCGTGGCGCCGACTGCTTCCTGATCCAGAGCCACACGGCGCCCATCAACAAGTGGATCATGGAGCAGTTGATCATGATCGACGCGTTGAAGCGCGCGTCGGCGAGGTCCATCACGGTCATCGTGCCGTTCTACGGTTACGCGCGGCAGGACAAGAAGCACCGCGGCCGTGAACCGATCTCGGCGCGCCTGATCGCGGACATGATGAAGACGGCGGGCGCGACCCGGGTGCTGACGGTGGATCTGCACACGGACCAGATCCAGGGCTTCTTCGACGGTCCCGTCGACCACCTCTTCGCGCTGCCGCTGCTCGCGGACTACGTGGGCGCGAAGGTGGACCGGGAGAAGCTGACCGTGGTCTCGCCGGACGCGGGCCGGGTGCGGGTGGCGGACCGCTGGTGCGACCGGCTGGGCGCGCCGCTGGCGATCGTGCACAAGCGGCGGGACAAGGACGTGGCGAACCAGGTCACGGTCCACGAGGTGGTCGGTGAGGTGAAGGGCCGCGTGTGCGTCCTGGTGGACGACATGATCGACACCGGTGGCACGATCTGTGCGGCGGCGGACGCGTTGTTCGCGCACGGTGCGGAGGACGTCATCGTGACGGCGACGCACGGTGTGCTGTCGGGTCCGGCGGCGGACCGGCTGAAGAACTCGCGGGTGAGCGAGTTCGTGTTCACGGACACGCTGCCGACTCCGCACGAGCTGGGTGCCGACCTGGACAAGATCAAGGTGCTGTCGATCGCGCCGACGATCGCGCGTGCGGTGCGCGAGGTGTTCGAGGACGGTTCGGTGACGAGCCTGTTCGACGAGCAGTAAGGGTTCTGCGGCCCGGTCCCGATGACGGTCCGGGTGATCGTTTTGGGTACGGCCTCCCTGTCCGAGTAGACTGCTGCAGTTGCTCGGCGAGGGAGGCCGTACCGCTTCGTGAGGAGCGGGGTACGGCGGTCCGTAATCGACGTGCTCTTCGTAGCAGGCCGTTCGTGGCCGGGTGACCACGTTCGCAACTGACTTCGAGGAGTGATGAGCATGGCCGATGTGAAGCTGCACGCCGAGACCCGTACCGAGTTCGGCAAGGGTGCCGCGCGTCGTGTCCGTCGTGACAACAAGGTCCCGGGCGTGGTGTACGAGCACGGTCTCGAGCCGCTGCACCTGACGTTCCCGGGCCACGAGCTGCTGCTGGCGCTGCGTACGCCGAACGTGCTGATCGATCTGGTCATCGACGGTGAGGGCAGCCAGCTGGCGATCCCGAAGGCGGTGCAGCGTGACCCGCTGCGCGGTGACCTGGTGCACGTGGACCTGCTGAAGGTGAAGCGGGGCGAGCGGGTCACCGTCGAGATCCCCGTGCACGCCGAGGGCGAGCTGGCCCCGGGCGGCAACCTGCTGGAGCACGTCCTTTCCGCGCTGCCGGTCGAGGCGGAGGCGACGAACATCCCGGACGGCCTGACCGCCTCGGTTCAGGGCCTGGCGGCCGGTGCCGCGGTCCTCGCCAAGGACCTGGTGCTGCCGGAGGGCGTGAAGCTGGCGGTCGAGGAGGACACCGTCGTGCTGCAGGTGCTCGCCGCGCAGGCCGAGGAGGTCTCGGAGGACGAGGAGGCCGCCGAGGCCTGATCCGGTCCTCGGAGGTCTGATCGGTCCTCGTGGGCCTCGGCGCCCGCGGAGGCTTCGTATTCTTCGATGCGCGTCGGCCGCTGTTCCCGTGCGGGGCAGCGGCCGACGCGCATTCGGGACGCGGATCCACGGATGCGTGAACGCGTGAGTACGTGAATGAGGGAGACACGGACGTGACGACCGAGGACGCGGCGGCACCCTGGCTGGTCGCGGGGCTGGGCAATCCGGGGCCGGAGTACGCGATGAACCGGCACAACGTGGGGTTCATGGTGGCGGACCTGCTGGCGGAGCGGGTCGGGGGCCGGTTCAAGCGGGCCGGGAAGGCCCAGGCGCAGGTGGTGGAGGGGCGGATCGGGCCGCCGGGTCCGGCGAGCCGGCGGGTGATCGTGGTGAAGCCGATGTCGTTCATGAACCTGTCGGGCGGTCCGGTGAACGCGCTGCGGGAGTTCTACAAGGTGCCGGTGTCCCATGTGGTGGCGGTCCACGACGAGCTGGACATCGACTACGGGACGCTGCGGCTGAAGCTGGGTGGCGGGGACAACGGTCACAACGGGTTGAAGTCGATGACGAAGGCGTTCGGGCGGGAGTACCACCGGGCGCGGTTCGGGATCGGGCGTCCGCCGGGGCGGATGCAGGTGGCGGACTACGTGCTGCGGGACTTCTCGTCGGCGGAGCGCAAGGAGCTGGACTACTTCGTGGACCGGGCGGCGGACGCGGTGGAGTGCCTGGTGATCGAGGGGCTGGAGCGGGCGCAGGGCACGTACAACTCGTGAGCCGGATCCGGTGCCTCGCACCCGGCTGAGGTTGACCGACCGTACAGGCATGGCCAAGGATCTCGGCCATGCCTTCTGCCGTCTCCGCCTCCCGGAGTTCTTCCCGGCGCTCCTCCCGCCGGGGCTCCTCCCGCCGGGGCGTCTCCCGGCGTTCCTCCGCCGTGCTGCGGCTGTTCCGGATCGCGGCGATGGGCATGGTCACCGTGCTGATCCTGATCGCGGGTGTGTGGGCGTCGTGGGGTACGGCGCAGTACGTGATGCTGACGAAGGGCCGGGAGCGGGGCACGGTCGCCGTGACGTCGTGCGGTGCGGGGACCTGCAAGGGCGCCTACACGCCGTTGTCGCCGGGGTCGCAGCCGCGGGCCGAGGTCGTGCTGGAGGAGACGGTGGCGGTGGCGGAGGGGCGGACGTACCCGGTGCTGGTGAAGCCGGGCGGGACCGAGGTGGTGCGTTCGGGTCCGGCGGGGGTGCTCTACGCGTGGGTTCCGCTGGGCGGGGCGCTGATGCTGGCGTCGCTGGTGGTGGCGGGCGGGTTGCTGCGGACGCGGGCGGCGTGGGTGATGGGGTTGTCGGGCGTGGCGCTGGTGACGGCGGCGTTCCTGGCGAGGTGAGGGCGGGCCGGTGCGCTGGCCGGTGTACGGCGGACGACGGTGCCCCCGGGCCGCACACCGGCTCGGGGGCACCGTCGTGTGCCGTGGGGGTCAGCCGGTGTTGCGCAGGCCGGCGGCGACTCCGTTGACGGTGAGCAGGAGGGCCCGGGCGAGCAGGGGGTCGGGCTCCGTGCCTGCGGTGGCGGCGTCGCGCTGGCGCTTGAGCAGGGCCACCTGGAGGTAGGAGATGGGGTCGAGGTAGGCGTCGCGGATGGCGAAGGTCTGCTTGAGCACCGGTTCGGCGTCCAGGAGCTCGCTCTCGCCGGTGACGCGGAGCACCTCGGCGACGGTGAGTTCGTGTTCGGCGCGGATGGCGTCGAAGACGTGCTTGAGGTGGTCGGGGACGAGGGTGTCGACGTAGTGCCGGGCGATGCGCAGGTCGGTCTTGGCGAGGGTCATCTCGACGTTGGAGATGAAGTTGCGGAAGAAGTGCCACTGTTCGTGCATCTCGTCGAGCACGGTGTCCAGGCCCGCCTCCCGCAGGGCCTTGAGGCCGGAGCCGACGCCGTACCAGCCGGGGACGATCTGCCGGGACTGGGTCCAGCCGAACACCCAGGGGATGGCGCGCAGTCCGTCCAGTCCGGCGCCCGAGTCGGGGCGGCGGGAGGGACGCGATCCCAGGTGCAGGTCGGCGAGCTGGTCCACCGGTGTGGAGGCGAAGAAGTAGGCCGGCAGGTCGGGGTCCTCGACGAGCCGGCGGTAGGCGGCGTGGGCGGCGTCGCTGACGACGTCCATGGCGGCGTCCCAGCGGGCGAGCGCGTCGTCGGACTGGCGGGGCGCGGTGTGCAGGGCGGACGCCTGGAGGGTGGCGGCGACGGTCAGTTCCAGGTTCTCCCTGGCGAGGGCGGGGATGAGGTACTTGTCGGAGATGACCTCGCCCTGTTCGGTGACCTTGATCTCGCCCTCGAGGGTGCCCCAGGGCTGGGCGAGGATGGCGTCGTGGGTGGGGCCGCCGCCGCGGCCGACGGTGCCGCCGCGGCCGTGGAAGAGGCGCAGCCGGACGCCGTAGCGGTGGGCGACGTCGCGCAGCCGGCGCTGGGCGCGGTGGATCTCCCACTGGCTGGTGGTGATGCCGCCGAACTTGGAGGAGTCGGAGTAGCCGAGCATGACCTCCTGGACGTCGTCCCTGAGCGCGACCAGGCGCCGGTAGGACGGGTCGGCGAGCATGTCCTCGAGGATGGTGTCGGCGGCCTTCAGTTCGTCGGTGGTCTCGAGGAGCGGGACGATGCCGATCTTCGCCCAGCCGGCGTGCAGGTCGATGAGTCCGGCCTCGCGGGCGAGGACGGTGGCGGCGAAGACGTCGTCGGCGCCCTGGCACATGGAGATGACGTAGGACTCGATGACCTCGGGGCCGAAGATCTCCAGGGCCCGCTTGACGGTCTGGAAGACGCCGAGGGTCTTCTCGCCGGCCGCGTCGACGGGTGCGGGGACGGGGGCGAGGGGGCGGCGCGAGCGCAGTTCCTTGGCGAGGAGCTTGGTGCGGTAGTCGCGGGGCATGTCGGCGTAGCGCCAGGATTCCTCGCCGAGCCGGTCGAACAGCTGGCCGAGGGCATGGTGGTGGGCGTCGGCGTGTTCGCGTACGTCCATGGTGGCGAGCTGGAGGCCGAAGGCGGCGAGGGTGCGGATGGTGCGGGCGAGCCGGCCGTCGGCGAAGAGGCCGCCGCGGTGTTCGCGCAGTGAGGCCTGGATGATACGCAGGTCGGTGAGGAGTTCGCCGGTGCCGAGGTAGTCGTGGCCGGGCTGGTGCGGGGTGTCCTTGGCGAGGCGCTGCTTGGTGTTCTCGAGCTTCTGCCGGATGCAGGTGGCCTTGAGCCGGTAGGGCTCCTCGGCGTTGAGGCGCTTGTAGCGGGGGCTGATCTCGGGGAGGTTGTCGAGGTCGGCCTGCAGGGAGGCCAGCAGTTCCTCGGTGGCTCCGGCGTAGCGGATGGAGTTGGAGAGGAATCCGCGGAGTTCGTCGATCATCTCCAGGGCGTCGTTGATGCCGTGTTCGTGCTGGAGGATGAGGACGTCCCAGGTCACCTGGGGGGTGACGTTGGGGTTGCCGTCGCGGTCGCCGCCGATCCAGGTGCCGAAGGTGAGGGGGCGGGTGTCGTCGGGGAGCTTGACGCCGACGCGTTCGAGTTCCGCGGTGAGGTCCTCGAGGACGTCGCCGACGGCGCCGGCGTGGAGTTCGTCGAGGTAGTAGATGGCGTTGCGGGCCTCGTCGGCGGGTTCGGGGCGGACCACGCGCAGTTCGTCGGTCTGCCAGACGAGGTCGATGTTCTCGGCGAGGCGGATGTCGAGGCGGCGCCGGTCGGAGGGGATGACGGGGGTGTCGAGGAGGGCGGCGATGCGGCGCAGCTTGTTGAGGACGGAGCGGCGTGCGGCCTCGGTGGGGTGGGCGGTGAAGACGGGGCGGACGTTGAGGTGCCGCACGGTTTCCCGCAGGTGTTCGGGGTCGGCGTCCTTGAGGCGGTCGGCGGTGCGGGCGAGCAGTCCGCCCTCGGTGGCGCGCCGGGCGCGCAGTTCGCGGCCGCGGTGGACCTGTTCGGTGACGTTGGCCAGGTGGAAGTAGGTGGAGAAGGCGCGGACCAGCTTGGCGGCGGTTTCGAGTTCGGTGCCGCCCAGCAGTTCGGCTGCGGCCTCGCCGTCCTCGCGGGTGAGGCGGCGGACCTTTTCGACGAGGTCGAGGAGTTCGGGGCCGTCCTGGCGGACGAGGGTCTCTCCGAGGAGGTCACCCAATCGGCGGATGTCGGCCCGCAGTTCGCTGCTCGTGGTCGCCGTGGAGACGGTCTGGTCGTCGGCACTGCTCACAGGTGCGGCTCCTTGCAGTGTGGAAGCTGGTCTGGAGGGGACCCGGACGGCGTCTCGGGCGGCTGGTGCCGCATACGGGCCGTGCGTCCGGGAAGGAATCAGAGCGGACCGCGCTGTCCGACCGGCTTCCAGGATAGGTGTCGGCGGGGACGCGCAGGCTCGTGGGCTCGTGCCGCCGGGCCACGCACTGTCATACTTACGTTGCCGTAGGTTACGGGGCCGTAGGAAGTGTCGCGCGGTTCCGCTGCCCGGCGTCACCCTCGACCCTCACTCCTCACAGGGGACACGCATGACTTCAGGCCCGGATGTCATCGGCGAAGCCTCCCGGAGGCCCGCGCCCGACTCCCGCTCCGATGCCGGCGCCGATGCCGCCGCCGTCCCGTCCGCCACGCTGGGCGGCGAGCGCAAGCGTTCCATCGAGCAGATCACTCTGCTGCTCTTCATCGTCGTGCCGTTCCTGGCACTGCTGGCCGCGGTGCCGCTGGCGTGGGGCTGGGGGGTGAGCTGGCTGGATCTCGGGCTGCTGGTGTTCTTCTACTTCCTCGGCTGCCACGGCATCACCATCGGTTTCCACCGTCACTTCACGCATGGTTCGTTCAAGGCGAAGCGGCCGTTGAGGATCGCGCTGGCGGTGGCGGGTTCGATGGCGGTGGAGGGGCCGCTGGTGCGCTGGGTGGCGGACCACCGCAAGCACCACAGGTTCTCGGACGCGGAGGGCGACCCGCATTCGCCGTGGCGGTACGGGGAGTCGGTGCCGGCGTTGCTGAAGGGGCTGTGGTGGGCGCATCTCGGCTGGATGTTCGACGAGGAGCAGACCCCGCAGGAGAAGTACGCACCGGATCTGATCAAGGATCCGACGCTGCGTGCGGTCTCCCGTCAGTTCATTCTGTGGACGGCGGTGTCGTTGGCGCTGCCGGCGCTGATCGGTGGTCTGGTGACGATGTCGTGGTGGGGCGCGTTCACCGGCTTCTTCTGGGGGTCACTCGTTCGGGTGGCTTTGTTGCACCATGTGACGTGGTCGATCAACTCGATCTGTCACGCGGTGGGCAAGCGGCCCTTCAGGTCGCGGGACCGTTCGGGCAACGTGTGGTGGCTGGCGGTCCTGTCCTGCGGTGAGTCCTGGCACAACCTGCACCACGCCGATCCGACGTCCGCGCGGCACGGGGTGGAGCGGGGGCAGCTGGACTCCTCGGCCCGGCTGATCCGCTGGTTCGAGCGGTGGGGCTGGGCGTACGACGTGCGGTGGCCGTCACGCTCGCGTATCGATTCGCGCCGTAACCGCAGTAATACCGGGGAGGACGGCTCCCGGCGCGGGCGGGAGACGGCTGAGGCGGCATGATGGTCGCTGTGGCCACCGACTCCAGCAACACCTCCAGCAGCATTTCGGGCAACGACAAGCCGCGGCGGACGCGCCGTACCCGGATGACCGGTGCGGAGCGCCGTCAGCAGTTGCTGGAGATCGGCCGCACGTTGTTCGCCGCGAAGGGGTTCGAGGCCACGTCGGTGGAGGAGATCGCGGCGAAGGCCGGGGTCTCCAAGCCGGTGGTGTACGAGCACTTCGGCGGCAAGGAGGGGCTGTACGCGGTGGTGGTGGACCGCGAGATGCGGCGCCTGCTGGACATGGTGACGGGTTCGCTGACCGCGGGGCATCCGCGGGAGCTGTGCGAGCAGGCGGCGTTCGCGCTGCTGGACTACATCGAGGAGTACACGGACGGTTTCCGCATCCTGGTCCGCGACTCCCCGATCCCGCAGTCGACGGGGTCCTTCGCCTCCCTCATCTCGGACATCGCCACCCAGGTGGAGGACATCCTGGGCCGCGAGTTCAAGAGCCGCGGCTTCGATCCCAAGCTGGCTCCGCTGTACGCGCAGGCGCTGGTGGGGATGGTCGCGCTGACCGGTCAGTGGTGGCTGGACGTGCGCAAGCCGAAGAAGGCGGAGGTGGCCGCGCACCTGGTGAACCTGGCCTGGCACGGCCTGGACGGCCTGGAGCCGAAGCCGCGGCTGATCGGGCACCGCAAGAACTGAGTCCCCGGCCCGGACACGTGGCGCCCCGGGCCCATGACCGAAATGACGATCGGCGAGGCCGCCTCCCGGCCGGAGGATCCGGTCCGCCGGCCAGAGCAGGCGGCTTCGGCACCTCGGTCCTGCCGAGGACGTCGGCGCGGTACGCGCGGAGGCGGTCCTCGGAGCCGGGCGGTGCGGCCGGCCGCACATGGTCGACGGCGGTGAGCGTCCTTCACGCCTCCTTGACGGCGACCGCGAAGACGCGGCGGAAGGGGAACGGGGTGCCGTGCGGGCCCGCGGGGTAGGCGGTGCGCAGGGCGGCGCGGTACTCCTCGACGAAGGCGTCCCGGGCCTCGGGATCGTCGGCGAGGGCGGTGAGGACGGGGCGCAGGCCGGTGCCCCTGACCCAGTCCAGGACGGGGTCCGGCCCGTGCAGCAGGTGGAGGTACGTCGTCTCCCACACGTCGGCCGTGCAGCCGGCGTCGGTGAGGCGGTCCAGGTAGGCGGCGGGGGTGAGGACGGCGTCGGCGTGGCGCAGGGCGCCGGAGAGGCGGGCCCGCCGGTGCGGGGAGCGGGCGAGGTCGCGCAGGAGGGTGTGGCTGGGGGCGTCGAAGTTGCCGGGCACCTGGAAGGCGAGGGTGCCGCCGGGGGCGAGCGAGGCGATCCAGTCGGCGAACCGGTCCGCGTGTCCGGGGATCCACTGCAGGGCGGCGTTGCTGACAATCAGGTCGTACGGCCGGTCGGGTGCCCAGGTGCGGAGGTCGGCGTGGGCGAAGTCCAGCCGGCCGCCGCCCGGGGTCGGGCCCCGGTGGTCGGCACGGGCCCGGTCGAGCATCTCGGGCGAGTTGTCGTAGCCGGTGATGCGGGCGGCCGGCCAGCGGTCGGCGAGCAGGGCGGTGACGTTCCCGGGGCCGCAGCCGAGGTCGGCGATGCGGGGCGGATCGCCGGGAAGTTCGGGGACGCGGGCGAGGAGGTCGAGGAAGGGCCGGGTGCGCGGGCCCGCGTGGCGCAGATACTGGTCGGGGTCCCAGTCGGGATCGGTGACCGCGGGCATGGAACCTCCTGGAGCCGGCCGACGGGTGGCGGGCGCTCCACCCACATTACCTCGCTGTCGAGAAACTTGACCTCAAGAGACTTCACATCGACACAACCACTACACTGATCGCCATGGATGACGAGGTCGATCGGCTGGTCGCAGCATGGCGCCGGGAGCGTCCGGACCTCGACGTGGAACCGCTCGAGGTCCTCAGCCGGGTGAGCAGGCTCGCCCGGCACCTGGACCGGGCGCGCAGGCTCGCGTTCGCCGAGCACGGCCTGGAGCCCTGGGAGTTCGACGTGCTGACCGCGCTGCGCCGCGCGGGCACCCCCTACCAGCTCTCGCCGGGACAGCTGCTCACCCAGACGCTGGTCACCTCGGGCACGATGACCAACCGCATCGACCGCCTGACCAAGAAGGGCCTGGTCGCCCGGCTGCCCGACCCCAACGACCGGCGCGGCGTCCTGGTCCGCCTCACGGACGAGGGCCGCGACCGCGCCGACCAGGCACTGGCCGGGCTGCTGGCGCAGGAGCGGGCGATCCTCGCCGAGCTCTCCCGCACCCAGCGCGGCGAACTGGCGGGCCTGCTACGCCGGCTGACCGCCCCGTTCGACAACGTCCCGGGCTGAGGCCGGCCCGAGGTCGGCGGGGCCCACGCCCGCCCGCCGGGCGAGGGCGACGGCGGCGAGCGTGGAGTGCACGCCCAGCTTGCCGAGCACGTTCTGCATGTGCGTACGGACGGTGTGCGGGGACAGGTACAGGCGCTCGGCGACGGCCTTGCGCCCCAGGCCCGCGACCATGCACCGCAGCACCTCCCGCTCCCGCGGGGTCAGGGCCTCCACGAGCCGTTCGCTCTCCGTGCGGTGCCTGCGCGCGGCGGTCAGTTCGCGCAGCACGCCGGTGAGCAGGGCGGGCGGCAGGTGCGTCTCGTCGCGCAGCACGCCCCGGATGACGGTGAGCAGCCGGCTCAGCGAGCAGTCCTTGGCCACCCAGCCGCCGGCGCCGGCCTGCAGCGCGAGCGCGGCACGGCGCGGGTCGTCCTTCTCGGCGAGCACCACGATCCGGACCTTCGGGTGGACCGAACGCACCCCGGTGACCAGGGACATGCCGTCGACGAGGCCGTCCTCGCCGGCCGCCTGCACCGGTACGGCGGACCGGCCGCCCGTCATCGCGCCGCCCAGGTCGGCGTCGACGAGGAGCACGTCGAACCGCCGCCCCTCGCCGGCGGCGCGCTCCAGGCAGCGCAGCGCGGCCGGGCCGCTGCCCGCCGCGGACACCTCGACGTCGGGCTCCGCGGCCAGGGCCGCGGCGAGCGACTCGGCGAAGATGCGGTGGTCGTCGACGACCAGGACTCGGACACGTTGCACGAAACCCCCTTCCCCGAGCTCTCTGCAGAGCTGGGGACTACCCCGAAGTCAAAGGACGACACCCGTTCCGGCGCGGGCTCGGACCCGGAGCCCGGTCCCGGACTCACCGGTCCGGCCGCGGCCGGGCCCGGAGCGGACCGCTCGGCACCGCCCGGCCGCCGCCGTGCGCCCTCGCCGCCCGCCCCGGGCTCCGTACCCGAGTGTCTCGCCCCCTGAACGGCGCCGGCCCCCACCGGCGCTGTTCATCAGAGTAAGGGCGGGGGCGGCCGGCGGAAGGTTGTTTGCAGAACTGGCGTCCTTGCGCGTTTATGGTGAGCCGCATGTTTCGTCTCGAGGCAGAAGTCGACAGAGCCCGACGTGATCTGCTCCGCAGGCGGCTGCGGGAGACCGACACGGCCGCCTCACCGGTGCTGCGCGCCCTGCGCGGAACCCCCGACGAACGCGAGTCCCCTTTGCATGTGTGGGCCTCGGACCCGGCCGGCGTTCTGGCGGGCGGGCTGGTCGGCCACACCTGGGCGACCTGGCTGCACGTGACCCACCTCTGGGTCGACGAACGCCACCGGGGAGCGGGCCTCGGCTCCCTCCTCCTCTCCACGGCCGAACGCATCGCCGCCGACCGGCGCGGCTGCCGCTCCTCCCGCGTGGAGACCTGGGACTTCCAGGCCCCGGACTTCTACCGGCGCCACGGCTACGAGGTGGTCTGCACGATCCCCGACTACCCCCCGGGCATCACGGAGTACACCCTGACCAAGCACCTGGAGCCGGCTGCCGGGAGCCACCGGACCCGCCGGACCGGCCGGACCGGCCGGACCGGCCGACCCGGCTGAAGGCGGCACCGCCCTGCCGCCGCAGCACGCCGTGCGGCGCCCGAGCGCTTGCCGCGGCGCGCGGGACGGTGCGTCCGGTGCTCAGTGGAGCCGTCGCGCCCCCGCCGAAGGGACCGCCTCGAAGACGCGGGGGGTCTGGAAGCCGGCCGTCGTGGAGGTCTTCCGTATCGCCTCGGTGAGGGCCGCCGCCTCCGTCGCCTCGGTCAGGACGATGGCGGAGCCGCCGAAGCCGCCGCCGGTCATGCGGGCGCCGAGGGCGCCGGAGGCGAGGGCCGTGTCGACGACCAGGTCGAGTTCGGGGCAGGAGACGCGGAAGTCGTCCCGGAGGGAGGCGTGGCCGGCGGTGAGGACCGGCCCGATGGCGCGGGTGTCGCCCGACTCCAGCAGGGCGATCACCCGTTCCACCCGCTCGTTCTCGGTCACCACGTGGCGGACCAGGCGGCGGACCTCCTCCTCGTCGCCCAGCCGGTCCAGGGCCTCGTCCAGGTCCGCGTGGGCCACGTCGCGCAGGGCGTCGACGCCCAGCAGGGCGGCGCCCTTCTCGCAGCCGGCCCGGCGCCTGCCGTACTCGCCCTCGCTGTGGCTGTGCTTGACCTGGGTGTCGACCACCAGCAGGCACATGCCCTCGGCGGCCAGGTCGAAGGGGATCTGCCGCTGGGAGAGGTCGCGGGTGTCGAGGAACAGGGCGTGGCCGCTCTCGCAGCAGGCGGACGCCGTCTGGTCCATGATGCCGACGGGGGCGCCGACGTAGACGTTCTCCGCGCGCTGGCACAGGCGGGCCGACTGCCAGCCGCGCAGGCCCAGTTCGTACAGGTCGTTCAGGGCCAGGGCGACGACGACCTCCAGGGCCGCCGAGGAGGACAGGCCGGCGCCGGCCGGGACCGTGGAGGCGAGGTGGACGTCCGCGCCGGTCACCGGGTGGCCGGCCTCGCGCAGGGCCCACACGACGCCCGCCGGGTAGGCGGTCCAGTTCTTGTCCGTGCCGGGGGTGAGGGAGTCCACCGTCAGTTCCACGACGGGCGCGTCCACGTCCGCGGAGTGCAGGCGCAGGACGCCGTCGTCGCGCCGGGAGACCGCCGCGACCGCGGTGTGCGGCAGGGCGAACGGCATGACGAAGCCGTCGTTGTAGTCGGTGTGCTCGCCGATGAGGTTGACCCGGCCCGGCGCCGCCCAGACGCCGTGCGGTGCGGCTCCGTACAGTTCCCGGAACCGCTCGCCGACCGTCTCCGCGGCCGCCTCGCCGACGTTGGACTCGCTCATGCCCTGCCCCTGACCCTTCGTCACGTTCGTCGCGTACTGCTAAACGCCCGGCTCGGTGTGCCGCTGCGCGAACTCCCACGCGTCCGCGACGATGCCCGTGAGGTCGGCGTGGGACGGCTTCCAGCCCAGTCTCTCGCGGGCCGTGGCGGCCGAGGCCACCAGGACCGCCGGGTCGCCGCCCCGGCGGGGGGCCACGACCTCGGGGATCGGATGGCCCGTGACCTGACGGACCGTCTCGACGACCTCGCGGACGGAGAAGCCGTTGCCGTTGCCGAGGTTGCAGATCAGGTGCTCGCCCGGGGCCGCCGCCTCCAGCGCCAGCAGGTGCGCCTCGGCCAGGTCGGCGACGTGGATGTAGTCGCGGACGCAGGTGCCGTCCGGCGTCGGGTAGTCGTCGCCGTAGACGTTGATCGCCTCGCGCCGGCCCTGGGCGACCTGGAGGACGAGCGGGATCAGGTGGGACTCGGGGTCGTGCCGCTCGCCGAAGTGGCCGTAGGCGCCGGCCACGTTGAAGTAGCGCAGCGAGACCGCGCCCAGGCCGTGCGCCGCCGCCTCACCGGTGATCATGTGGTCGACGGCGAGCTTGGATGCCCCGTAGGGGTTGGTGGGCCGGGTCGGGGCGGATTCGGGGATCGGGACCTGGTCGGGCTCTCCGTAGGTCGCCGCGGTGGAGGAGAAGACCAGCCGGCGCACGCCCGCCGAACGCATCGCGTCCAGCAGCGCCATGGTGCCGCCGACGTTGTTCTCCCAGTACTTCTCGGGCCGCACGACCGACTCGCCGACCTGGGAGAACGCCGCGAAGTGCAGGACGCCGTCGAAGGAGGCGTCCAGCCAGGTGGCGGCACCGCGGATGTCGCCCTCGATGAAGGACGCACCGGCCGGGACGGCCTCGCGCACTCCGGTGGAGAGGTCGTCGAGGACGACGACCTCGTGGCCGGCCTCCAGCAGATGCTGGGCCACGACACTTCCGACATAGCCCGCGCCACCGGTGACCAGGTATTTCCCGCTCATGGACTCGCTACCTCCCGCAGTCGCTCGGCCGCCCGTTCCGGCGGCACGTCGTTGATGAACACGTTCATACCGGACTCGGAACCCGCGAGGAACTTCAGCTTGCCGGAGGTGCGTCGAATGGTGAAAAGCTCGAGGTGGAGCGCGAAGTCGTCCCGGGTGACCCCGTCGAACTCCGCCAGTGTGCCGAACGGGGCCTGGTGCCAGGCCGCGATGTACGGCGTCGGGGACTCGCCCTCCCCGTCGAAGATCCGGTCGAACCGCCGCAGCAGTTCCAGGTAGAGCCGGGGGAACTCCGCGCGTGCCGCCTCGTCGAGTCCGAGCAGGTCGGGCACCCTGCGCTTCGGGTACAGGTGGACCTCGTAGGGCCAGTGCGCCGCGTACGGCACGAAGGCGGCCCAGTGTTCCCCCTCCAGGACGACCCGCTCGCCCGCGCGTTCCTCCGCCAGGACGGCGTCGAACAGGTTTCCCCCTCCGGTCGCCTCCTTGTGCAGGGCCGCTCGGCGCAGCATCAGGGCGGTGCGGGGGGTGGTGAACGGGTAGGCGTAGATCTGCCCGTGCGGGTGCTGGAGGGTGACGCCGATCTCGGCGCCCCGGTTCTCGAAGCAGAACACCTGCTCGACGGAGGGCAGATGGGACAGCTCCGACGTCCTGTCCGTCCAGGCGTCCAGGACCAGCCGGGCCTGCCGCTCGCTCAGGTCGGCGAAGGAGGCGTGGTGGTCGGAGGTGAAGCAGACGACCTCGCAGCGGCCGGAGTCACCGGCCAGTGAGGGGAAGCGGTTCTCGAAGACCACGACGTCGTACGAGGAGTCCGGGACCTCGCTGAGCCGGTCGCCCTCGGAGGGGCACAGGGGGCACTCGTCGGCCGGGGGGTGGTAGGTGCGGCCCTGACGGTGGGAGGCGACGGCGACCCGGTCGCCGAGCAGCGGGTCGTGGCGGATCTCGGACGTCGTGACGGTGGCGGCCAGGGGGCGGCGGTCGGCCGCGTCGCGCACGGTGTCGTCACGCAGGTCGTAGTAGATGAGTTCGCGACCGTCGGCCAGCCGGGTCGAGGTCTTCTTCACTCCGGACGCTCCATTCGAGCCGTTCACCGCACTGCTTCCGCACAGCACTGTTTCTGCGCAGCACTGTTGCTGCACAGCACTGTTCCCACGCCCTTCCAACAGAACTCAACACACAAAAACACAACACACCACAATCGTCAACGCCGCCCTCGCGGGCGTCCTGCGGGAGGGACAGGAGCAGGGAGCAGAGGTGGGGGTGTCCGCGGTGCCGCGGACACCCC
>NZ_JBSGHG010000015.1:0-148371 GCF_053604275.1 Streptomyces sp. NPDC004051
GTTGTCGCAGGTGGCTCCGCGGAAGACCTCGACGGTCCGCTTGCTGTCGTTGCGGATGTTCAGGCTGCGGGAGCCCAGGCCGCTCACGATGGTGATGCAGTCGCCCGGGTGGGCCGAGTAGGAACGCTCGTTGATGTGGATCCGGCCTTCGAAGCCTCGGCCTTCGTGGTCCTTGTCCCCGTAGTCCTTGTCCTCGTAGTCCTTGTCCTTGCCTTCGTTGCCCTTGCTTTCGTTGTCCTTGCCGGAGTCGCCGCCCAGGGGGGCCGCGGCGGGGGCGGCCGCCTGCTGGACTGCCGGGGCGGCCTGGGCCGGTTCGTAGGCGGACGCCGAGGCGTAGGTGATGCCGGTGGCAGCCAGGGCCGCGGCGGCCGCGACGGCCGCGGTGACGACGGTGGAACGAGTGGTCCTCACGTGCTTCTCCTGATCTCGGGGAATCGGCCGGTCAGCCGACTTGTGATGAACGTACTGACAGCTCCTCACATCTGTCATATCGGGACATGAGGGGAAGTCGGCAGATTGACTCCGATCAGGTCACAAAGGGCGCTCGTGTGACGTGTCATGGCGTGCTGACGTGTAATCAGATTGCTTTTTCTGTAGTGGACTTGACGCGGCGATACGCTGTCCGGGGGACTTTTCCGACACCTGCTCACCCTCAGGCGCGGCGTGTCGTTCGTTGACACATCGGGTCGAACCGGTATTTCCGTCGTGCCGCCGGGTGACGGGCGGGGCGCTCGAGCGCGTGGGCAGGCCCGTGACGTGATGTGTTGCCGTCCGCAGAGCGACGTTCCCCCGGAACGTCTCGATGAAGGCGAAGACCTGACGTCGGCCTCAGGCGGGCATCACTGCGCACCTGAGGCCGGACGGCGGGTCCATGCGAGTGTCCTGGAGGCGTGTCCGCCGCCCGCAGCGGGCTCTGTTCACGGTGATGTGGGCGGCTCGTCCGGCGGACCGGAACCCGGGTCGTCGGGCCGGAGGCGGGGTGCCATCGACCTCGCCTCCTGGACGAGGTGGCCCGGCCGTACCGGGGCGGGCCCGCTCAGAGCCACGGCGGCCATGACGACGATGATGCCCTGGATGACCAACGAGCAGACGCCCAGGGGTTCCAGCCAGTTGCCGTAGTCGGCCTCGTCGGTGGGAATGGGCGTGGCACGGGTGACGATGTAGCCGGCGGTGGTCAGCAACGCGGTGAGTCCTCCCACGACCCAGCCCAGCCGCGGTCCGCGGGTCAAAAGGAGAAGGGCGCTCACAGTGGCGCCGACCGCGGTGGCGATGAAACCGCCGATGAGGAAGGGTACGTCCGCGTCGGTGACCTCATAGACGTGGATCCCGGCATCGGCCAGGAGAAGAGCTCCGGCCACAACGCGCGCCCCGCCGTGCTCCGCACGGCCGTGCGGGGTGGAGGCAGGACTGTCCAACATGATCCATCCCGTGCTCGATTTCTGGTCAACAGGTCCCACGCGCCACCGCGCGAGCAGGCCAGGGACATGATGCCTGTCGCCGCGGGCCGATCGCGGGCACACGGGGTGGCGTGTCCGATGCCGGGCCCCTTCGTGCTTCTCTGCTCACCCATCCGCTCCCTTCACCGGCATCTGCACCGGTCCGAGCGGACGGCGTGGACATCCCGCCATCCACGTCGTCGACGGCGGGCGGCATGCCGGTGTGGACCTCGGCGGGCGGCCGCAGAGGCCGCCCGCCGACCTCCTCACCGAAGCCTTCAGCATCAGACCCGCCGCCCCACGCCCGAGCCGACCCTGATCGCCCGGCAGTGCTGCCGGCTGCTCCGGCCGGGTCGCCGGCCGCTCGTCGCGCCTCCCGGCCACCCGTGAGAAGGGCGGCCACCGCCCGTCGCGGCAGCCCGAAGAGGCGTCGGGGCCCGGCGGCGGGCATGGGCGGGATTCCTCCCGGTCGTGTCCGCCGCCGGGGTCCGCCGCCGGAGACCGCCGGCGGCGTTTGCCGAGGCGCGCCGGCGAGTTTCCGCACCGGCGAGCCGGCGAGCCCCCGCACCGGCGAGCCCCCGCACCGGCGCGCCCGGGCGGTCACTCACCCGACGCGGGCCAGCCGGCTCACCCACTGGGCCAGCGTGAGCGAGGCGGCCGGGGCCCCGCGGGCCGCGTGCCGGCCCCGTCGGCCGGGCTCGTCTGCCAGGGCCCGGCGCAGACCGGACAGGTGCGCGGCCACGGCCGCGAGGCAGTCATGCTCCTCCCGGCAGCCGGGGCAGCCCGCCAGGTGGGCACGGACCGCGCTCGCCTCGCCGGGGTCCAGGACGTTGAGGGCGTGTCCTTCGAGCAGGTCGCCGATGGTGCGGCAATCCCGGGCGGCAGTGAACATGGCGGGTCCCTTCGTGCGGGGGCGAACCTCACCCCGTCGACGGGGCCGGTGCACGGCCCCGTTTCCTGCCCCCACCATCGCCCGGACACGACCCCCGGCACGTCGTCCCCGCGCAGCAATTCCCGGCTACCACGGCCGCGGTATCCGGCGCACCGGCCTTCAGCCGGTCACCGGGGGCGGGGCGCCGGCGTCGGACTGACCACGCCGCGCTGGTAGGCGATGACCACCAGCCGGGCCCGGTCACGGGCGGTCGGACGAGGCGTGGGCCGTGCGGGTCGAGTGGTTCCGGGAGGGGACCTCGCTGCGTGTGGAGGTGCACAGCCCGGGATGCCCGGCGCGTGTGCGCCTCCGCCGGCCGAAGGCCGACGACGCGCACGGACGCGGGCTGCTCCTGGTCGACTCCCTCGCCGCCTCCTGGCGCTTCGGCCCGAGTCGGTTCGGGGGGACGGCCGTCTCCTTCGTGATGGCGGACGCCTGGCCGGCCTGAGAGGGCTTGGGTGGCGGACGGCACGGGAAGACGGTGTGGCCCGCCCGGCGTCGTCGTCGCGCATGCCTGACCGGCGCGACCGGGGAAGCGGGCGACGAGCCTTCCGACGCGGATCCGGCACGCGCCGGCCGACCACCGCACAGCGGAAAGGACCGGGTCTTCGACCTGGGCCTTCCTCATGGAGCGGGTGACGAGAACCGCACTTGCGCTCTCAGCTCGGGAAGCGATGGCGCTTCCAGGGGTTCAGCGGTTCTGACCTGTCCCCATATCTCTTCTTGGTGCGGTCGCTCGGGCCGGATCGCGCCGCTGTCGACCGTGGTTGTCCGCTCTTACGGGCACGCTGTGGGCACGGCGCCGCGAAGTTGAAGTTGAGGAGCACGGTGTCGGTGTGGCCCCCCACAGTGCTTGGGGCATCTCGGCTCGCAGACCGGCTGAGCGGTGCCGTTGCAACTGTACGCATGCATGGCGTACCGGCCTGCTATCCCCCTGCGGGGCGCATGTCGCTGCCGTACACGGTCCGGTAGTCCGGAAGGACGACTCGCGCTGCCGGGGACACCTTCTCGACCTGGGCGAGGAACGCGTCCAGATCCATCGCCGGATCCCGTACGGGTGAACCGCTCAGAGGTACTTCGAAGTTGTCCCAGTGGACGGGTACGACGACGCCGGGGGTGTCCAGCGCACGCAGCAGTCGGGGCACGTAGCGGGGAGTGACCGTGCTGGAGGGCACGGCGATCATCGCGAGGTCGGGGGACAGGCCACGCACTGCCCGCTCGGAGAAGTCACTGGCTCCCATGAGGAACGCCGACGGGCCGCCGGCCCCGGCGGTCACCTGGAAGGCGAGCGTGTCGCCCTCGGGCAGGTCCGCGATGGTGCTCGGGACCGTCGTGGGCGGGGCGTTCAGCGTGCCTGGGGCGAAGTAGGAGAACTTTTTGTTGCGGCTGTGCAGGCTCGGCACGACCTCGACGGTGATCCCCCCGAAGTCCAGCACCTCGCCGCCCTTCACCACGGAGATCTGTCCCGCGTCCACCCCCAGGGAGACCAGCAGGTGGTACGTGGTCTCGGTGCCGACCACGCGGGCGCCGGTGGTCCTGGCGATGTGAGGCACGTCGGCGAGGTGGTCCCAGTGGGAGTGGCTGACCAGGACGAGTTCGGGGCGGCCGATGTGCGCGTCCACGATCTCCGGCCGGGTCCGCAGGGGGGTCCGCGGGTCGAAAACGCCGTTGAACAGGCCCGTGGGGAAGCGGGTGAGATACGGATCGAAGAGTACGGTCCGGTCACCCACGTCGATACGCCAGCCGGCGGTGCCGAGCCAGCGGAACGACGCCGAACCGGCGGCCGGGCCACCGCCTCGGCCGCCGTCCCCGGCCGAGGCGGTGGCGGTCGTGGCCGGGATCAGCGGGGAGGCCGCGCCGAGCGCGGCGCCGCGCAGCACCGTACGACGGTCGAGCCCGCGGTTGGAGGGTACGTCCGACCTGTCCGTGACATGTGTGTTCCGGGTCATGGCGTCAGGAGATCAGGGCGTGAACTCCCTTGTCCAAGACCAGAATTCGGCTCGAGTGATACGCGAACGCATATGTGGCCTGGTCACCGGCCGTCGCCGCTTTCCCGGAGGAAGCCGACCGCGATTCCTGCGGCTCCCCCTATCGCGGTGTCCACCGTGGGGCGGGAGGCGGCCAGGTCGTGGGTGTGGGCGAAGACGGCGATCGCGTAGTGCGCGCCGTCGGGGTAGCGGGCGACGCCCGCCTCCATGTGCAGCCCCGGCAGGGTTCCGGTTTTGGCCGCGACCGTGACGTCGTCCGGGAAGCCCGACACCAGACGGTGCCGGAATACTTGGCGCCCCATCAAGTCCCTTACGAACGCGCAGGCTTCCGGCGGGCCGGCGGCATTGCTCCAGATGAGCTGGAGCAACCGGGTGATTTCGCGGGGTGTGCTCGCCGTGGTGTGGCGGGGGTCCAGTACGGCCAGCCGTCTCTTGCGGTCATCCGGCAGGGCGGGGTAGCGGACGGCGAACTCGCGCTCGTCGCGCGCCCCGACCTCCGCGAGCATCGACTCCAGCAGGTCGCGCGGGCCGCCCACGATCCGGGTCCGTTCCAGCCCGAGCTCCTTCGCGAGCAGTCGTACGGTGTCCAGGCCGACGCGGGCCAGCAACAGGTCGGCCGCCGTGTTGTCACTGACCGACATCGCGAAGTGGGCCAGGTCGCGCAGTGACAGTTCGACGTCGTCCAGACAGCCGGCAGTGCCCCAGCCGCCGAGCCGGTCGGCCGCGGTCACCCGCACCCGCTCCCGAGGGTCGAGCTGGCCGGCGACAACCTGCCGGGCGAACTCCAGTGCCAGCAGCACCTTGAAGATCGAGGCGATCACGACGGGGGCGTCGGCGCCCACGGCGACTTCACGGGCACCCGGCTCCGCGCCGGCCTCCCCAGCGGCCCCCGCGCGCACGTGAATGGGGAGGACGTGCAGCTGCCCTTCGGCGCCCGCACCGGCGAAGACCTGCCGGATCCGTTCCTCGATCACTGTTTACCCCTTGCCGTCGATTCGTTCCGATCATCGGATTGTGGTCGGCCTGACCAGCCAGGTGTTGTCCGGACGATCACGGGAGTCCTCAGTGATCGACGAGTACGGCGGATGACGTTCCTACCGCCAGGCTCTCGCCCCCTGACTTTCTCCCGGGCGACGACGCCTGCCGGGAGGTGGGGTGCGGTACGTGGTGACGGAGGTGTTCACAGCCTTGAGTTCGGCTGGAGCGGTGAGCAGGAGGAATCGAGCTGCTCACCGGGTGGGTCCGTCCCCTGGGAACGAGTCGACGTCCTGCTCGGAGTGCCCCGGCTCCCGGACCGCCGGAGCTCTTCATGAACGGAGCCGGAGGACCAGGGGTGCTCCGGCGGACGCTCCCAGGTGTCGTCGGCCGACCACAGCCGGTGCTTTTGTGCGGGGTCCTCCACGGTGCGCACCGATGGGGAGGACCCCGCCGTTGTCCCTGGCGCACCCAGGTGCGGGATCCTGTCGATCACCTACCGGTGCTTCCTCCACCTGCCACGACGGCCGTTACCGACGGGCAGGAATGGCCGCTGCCGCTCCCACCCGGCATTCGTCGGATCGCCCGTCCCACGTCTGCGGCAACGCCTTGGGGCACAGGGCAGCCACATGATCGGGCGAACAAATCATCATGGAGCCCCCTCACAGCGGCCTCGCGTACGATCCTGACCGTGGATCTCTTGCGCCACCTGCGTCTTTTCGTCACCGTGGCCGACGAGCTGCACTTCAGTCGGGCCGCCGAGCGGCTGGGCATGGCGCAGCCGCCGCTCAGCCAGGCGATACGTCGGCTGGAGAAGGAGCTCGGTGCAGAGCTGTTCGACCGCTCGCAGCGCGGCGTCCAGTTGAGCGCCGCCGGGGCGGCACTGCTGGAGGAGGCCCACGAACTCCTCGTCCGGGAGGAGAGGCTGCGCGCGCTGGCCCGCCGTGCCACCGACGGCAGCCTCGGCACACTCCGCGCTGGCGTACCGCCCGACACCACGGCCGCCGTGCTGTCCGCACTGCTGACCGCCTGCGCGGAGCACGCTCCGGGGCTCTCCGTCGACCTGCAGGAGGTCACCACCGAGGAACAGGTGCGGCTGCTCTCCTCCGGCGGGCTGGACGTCGGGCTCGTGCACCACCCCGTCGACGCCACCGAACTGCGACTCGGCCCCGAGATCTTGCTGGACCTGGGCATCGTCCTGCCGCGTACCTCGCCGCTGGTCCAGATGCCGGAGGTGTCGCTCGGTGAGCTCTCGGGCCACGACCTGGTGCTCTTCCCGCGGGCACACGCACCCGGCTGGTACGACCGGATCCTCGACGTGTGCCGCACCGAAGGCTTCGTACCCGGCCGGCTTCGGCACGCGTCCAACCCGGAGTTCCTGCTCGCCCTCGTGACGGCGGGCCGCGGAGTCGCCTTCGACCAGGGGCCGGTGGCCCGCAAGGAGCCCCGCGTCGCCTGGCGGCCACTGGCCGACCGCCCTCTCACCCTGCGCATCAGCGGCGCCTGGCCCGTCGGTCGCGGAGCCCACCCGGCCGCCCGTCGCTTCGCGGAACTCGCGGCCGACGTCCTGGCCCGCGACCACACGGCAACCCCGAGACGCGAGGACGTCCCACGCCTCCCGGACGATTCCCCCCGCCCCTGGTCGGTGGTCTACGGCTAGGTGTGCTGTTGCGCCGCACGAGGCACTGACGTCCAGAGGATGAGCCAGGGGCGGTGGCGGATCCGTCAGGCCGGCGCGGCAGGGCGCGGGGCACCCCGGAAGACCTGGCGGGTGTGCCGTGCGCGGTGGCCGGCCGCGGCACAGCGTGCGCCCGGCTGCGGGCCGACGAGCGGACGGCCCGCGAGTGCCGCTCGACTGCGCCGTGCGGTGTCGGCGGCCGATGAGTCTTCCCGGCCGTCGGTCGGACGGGTGGATCAGCGCAGTCCGGCGAAGAGATCGTTCTCGGGTACGGCGGCGCCGGTGGCGTCCTGGACACGTACGAAGGTCTCCGTGCCCATCAACTCGCCGAACTTCTCCTTGCCCATCTTGAGGAAGAAGATGTTCTCGCCCTGACTGGCGTGCGCGGCCAGCGCATCGAACTTCTGGCCGCTGAACGCGGTGGTGTCCACCCAGGTGGTGATCTCCTCGTCAGGGAGGCCGATCTCGGCCATCGCGGCGGCCTCGGCAGGATCCGGCTCCGGCATGTCCTCATGGAACTCGCGCATGATCTCGCCGAACCGCTGCATCCCCGAGCGGGGCACCGTGGTCCAGTACACCTTCGGTGTCAGCGCGGTCATCTCCAGCGCCGCCATCGTGATGCGGTGGGCCTGGATGTGGTCGGGGTGGCCGTAGAAGCCGTTCTCGTCGTAGGTGACGACCACATCGGGTCGGTAGTGCCGCATGAGTTCCGCGAGTCGGGCGGCGCTTTCCTCGACGGGGGTCTGCCAGAAGGATCCGGGGGCGTCGTTGCTCGGCCAGCCCATCATCCCGGAGTCGGCGTAGTCCAGCATCTCCAGCTCGCTGACCTTCAGGACGTCACAGCTCGCCTCGAGTTCGCGACGGCGCATCAAGGCGACCGCCGCCGGATCATGCCCGGGATCACCCGGCTTGACGCCCCCCGGTCCGTCACCGCAACCGCCGTCGGTACACGTCACGAGAACGGTGCGGACGCCTTCCGCCGCGTACCGCGCGAGGACCCCTCCGGTTCCGGTGGCCTCGTCGTCGGGGTGGGCGTGTACTGCCATGAGCGTCAAGGGCCGGTCGGTCATGAAGCAGTCCTCCTGCAGAGATACGTCTTGGTCCCAGTGGCGTGGCGGGCGTACCGCGATTCCGGGGCCCGGATCCCGGTGGGGCGGACGACCTTGTGGTCTCCGTGTCCCCCGCCCGCGGTGCCGGTGCCTCGGTCGATGCAACAGCACCGCCCGGACCGGCTGTTCCCGGCACGGCCGCACGGCCCACACGTCGGCGTTTCAACGCGAACGGGATACAGACACGCCCCGCACATCTCAGCGCCACGTCGGCTCCGACTTCCGTCCGGCGCCGGCGCATGTGCTGCATCACCGCATCCTGCGGGGCCGATCGTCCCGGCTCGGGGCAGGCGAGACAGCACGCCGGCAGAGGGCGTGGTCGGGCGTCGTGGTGGCATCGGCGAGCAGGTCGGCCAGGCGGCGCAGCCGCCACACCGGCACGTCACCGATCGAGTCGGCGGTGCCCGGCTCCCGCCGTTCGGCAGCCCCCGCCGGATCGTGGCCGGCGCTCTCCGTGTCGGTGAGGGTGGCTGCGGGAGCCCGACGGCCTGGCTCGGTCAGGCGCCGGATCCGGCGGGCGACCGTTTCCGCCACGCAGCCGGAAGCGTTGCCCGTGAGCTTGCGGAGTTCCGTGTTGCGCCGGAACGGCGACCGCACCGACATGCGGAGCAGCTTGCTGCAACTGGAACCGCGGAGCTGGGACGACCTCACCACGGCAGTACGGACGGCGGCAGGCACGGGCGTTGGCGCATTCCAGCTCGTGTGGGAGTCGTTCAGCGCCCGGGAAGGGCTGCAGAGCTCGGAGTTCTGCAGCCCGGTGGGCCTGCCGCATTGGCCGCGGAACTCGTGCCGGCCCCGGGGCAGAAGGCGACGGTGCTGGACCCCTACACAAGGGGCGGAGAGATGCTGGCGGCTGCGTACCGGCACATCGGAGACGCACGCGGGACCGTGTACGGCGAGACTCTCGACGGTCGGCTGCAGGCGGTCGCGAGTCTGTACCTTCTGCACCTCGGCGTGCGGCCCAAGCTGACCAGCACCCGGTCCGACCGATGGCCGCCGAACCACGAGCACGGCGCTGCCGTCGTGCTGACGAACCCCCCGTTCAATATGAGCGACGCACCTGGTCCCGGGCGCCGGACGGGAAACTGGCCGTACGGACCACCGCCCCAGGGCAATGACAATTTCGCCTGGGTGCAGTACGTCCTCGGTGCGCTGGTACCCGGCGGCCGAGCAGTGATGGTCATGCCGGTGAAGGCAGGCAACTCGGTGAACACCGCCGAGCGCGAGATCCGCCGCGCCCTTGTCCGCAGGGGAGCCGTGGAACGCGTCATCACGCTGCCGTCGCATCTGTTCTCCGCGACACCCGTGCCGGTTTCCCTGTGGTTGCTGCGACGCACCGAGCATCCCGTGCGAGAAGACATCCTGTTCGTCGACGCCCAGGAGCTGGGGTTGAAGGTCCGGCGTCGGCGAGTGCTGCGGGACACGGACCGCGACGCGATCACGGCTGTGGTCCGCCCGTGGCTCGACGGAGAGCAGTGCCCAGACGGCGAGGAGTACGCGGTGAGTGCTCTCGACCGGGGCTTCTCGGCTGTCGTCGCGGCACGCGCGGAAGTCCTTGACGAGGAGTGTTCGCTGCGCCCCGCCGATTACCTGGGAGGCGGAAATCACGGTGCTGCTCCCGTTGCGGCCCAGCTGCGCGAAGCCAGTGACGCGGCAGCAAGGAGTACGGACATGCTTCGCCTGCTGGAGCAGCGGGCGGGGGGAACGAACAGCGGCTACCGCACGGGTCCGGGACCCGTCGACTGGAACGAGGCAGTTCTCGAGGACCTGTGCGAGATCCAGGCCGGTCCGTCGTACACCCGCCTACCAGCAGGGGAACGCACGGGAACGCACTGGCGTGAGGAGCAGTGGTTGGCCGGTCTCGACCAAGCGCCCGTGCCGTCCGCGTGCCCCATCTTCGAGTGCACGATGGTGCGGAACGCACCGAAGAGTCAGCGGCAAAACACAAACCCCAGGCCGCTGACCTGGGGTTTCACGTGGAGCGGGTGACGAGAATCGAACTCGCGCTCTCAGCTTGGGAAGCGACGGCGCCTGTCAGACCATGTTGCCTCTGACCTGGTCATACGTGGCTGATAGCGGGCCGTCGGCGTACCGGATCACGCCGTTGTTCACCGTGGCTGTCCGCTCTTACGGGCATGCTGTGGGCACGCTTCAGGGGCGCCGAGCCGCAAGCGGCGCTCGGCGGATCACGGCGAGCTCGGTGCCTTGTCGCGGGAGCGCCTTGGAGCCGACCATCGCAACCGCACAGGGCGGGCGCTTTCAGTCGCTGTGCGGTTCGGACGATTTCGGGGGGCGAGTCCGTGAACGGGTGCCGACGGGTTGGTCGGGTTCCCCCTGGACTGCCGTGGCGGCTTCCAGTCGCCGACCTTTTCGAGCCAGCCATGTTAACGCTTGCATTAACATGGGGCCCGGGGCTCAATGGGAAGTGGTTCTCGTCGCGGAGGTTGCGGCGTGGTTCGAGGCGCTGGCCGAGGAGGACTGGGACAGCGTCGAACATGTGGAAGACGCCATCGACATGCTGGTGGCCACGGGTCCGACGCTCGGTCGTCCGCTGGTCGACCGGATCAAGGGTGCCGGCAACCACCACTTGAAGGAGCTGAGACCGGGATCGTCCGGGAGCAGCGAGATCCGGATCCTCTTCGCTTTCGACCCGGTGCGTAGGGCGGTGCTGCTGGTGGCCGGCGACAAGGCCGGAAACTGGCAGCGCTGGTACGACGTCAACGTCCCGATCGCCGAGGAGCGCTACCGGGCGCATGTGACCGATCTCGAGACCAGGGAGTACGAATGAGCACGGTCGGCTGGGAGGAGACCAGGCGCAAGGCACGCGAGCGGCGCGAGGCCGCCGGGCTGCCGGTGCGTTCGGCTCAGGAGAAGCAGGCGGCCATGGACAGGCTGGTCGCGGAGGTGCGCGCCCACAAGCTCGCAGAGGTCCGACGTGAGCAGGCGCTGACCCAGCGCCAGGTCGCCGCATCCATGGGGGTCTCGGCACCTCGCGTCTCCGCGATCGAGCACGGCGAGCTGGACCGGGCCGAGGTGGCGACACTCCGAGCCTATGTGGAAGCGCTGGGCGGTCGGCTGCGGGTGGTCGCGGACTTCGGAGACGCGGAGTACACCGTCGCCTGAGCCGGCTGCCGTTCTTGACCCCCGGCATGGGCAGCTCTTCGGCACGCTCCAGAACCCGTGGAAGCACCCGCGCGGGTAGGGAAAGCCCTTGACGGCGAACAAGGCCCAGGTCTGTGACCTGGGCCTTTGTCGTGGAGCGGGTGACGAGAATCGAACTCGCGCTCTCAGCTTGGGAAGCTGATGTTCTACCATTAAACTACACCCGCGTGTTATCCGGGCCACGGGAATCGATCGGTGACCGGATGCTCGCTCACTCTACCCCATGGCAGGTCCCCGGTGTTTCGGCTCCCGGGGGCCTGATGGCGTTTCAAGGGCGGAAGTGGGTACGGGGGGCCGGAGTTGGGGCGTACGGTGGGGGTGCCGGTGAAGGGCTGGGCGGGGGCGGGGTGCCGCCTGGAGGGTTGTCTCTTTGATCCCGTAATGTGCCGTTCGGCGTCAGGGCAGGAAGCCAGGCGCGGCTCTTGGGGAAGGGACTCTTGGACTTGATGGAGCGCACCGTCGTCCGCTGTGCCGATGGGCACGTGTTTACCGCCGCCTCGTTCCCGATGCAGCAGGCCGAGCGACTCGGCCCCGGTCGGCTCTTGCGGTGTCCGCGCTGTGCGCGGCTCCGCAGCGTCGTTCCGGTCGCTCACCAGAAGAGGTAGCGAGGGCACGGGGGAGAGCCGGCAGGGACAGCAGGGCGTGGGCGCGTGGGGCGGCGATTGTGGCCGGTCCGCGCGCCTTGCGTATCCTCAGGGCGTGCTTCTCTCAGACAGGGACATCCGGGCCGAGATCGACGCCGGGCGGGTACGGATCGATCCCTACGACGAATCCATGGTGCAGCCGTCCAGCGTCGACGTGCGCCTCGACCGCTTCTTCCGGGTGTTCGAGAACCACCGGTACCCGCACATCGACCCGTCCGTCGAGCAGGCGGAGCTCACCCGGCTCGTGGAGCCGGAGGGGGACGAACCGTTCATCCTGCATCCGGGCGAGTTCGTGCTGGCCAGTACGTACGAGGTCATCTCGCTGCCCGACGACCTCGCGTCGCGGCTGGAGGGGAAGAGTTCGCTGGGGCGGCTCGGGCTGGTCACGCACTCGACCGCCGGGTTCATCGACCCCGGGTTCTCCGGGCACGTCACCCTGGAGCTGTCGAACCTCGCGACGCTGCCGATCAAGCTGTGGCCCGGGATGAAGATCGGCCAGCTGTGCCTGTTCCGGCTCAGCTCACCGGCCGAGGCCCCGTACGGCAGTGAGCGGTACGGCTCCCGGTACCAGGGGCAGCGCGGGCCCACGGCCTCGCGGGCCTTCCTCAACTTCCACCGCACCCAGGTGTAGGCATGGGCGGGCAGGAGAGCCGTCCGCGGCGGGAGAACCTCGGCTACGAGCAGTTCGGTGTGGCCGTGCGGGAGCTCGCGCAGGCCGTCGTGGACGACGGGTACCGGCCGGACGTCGTGCTCAGCATCGCGCGCGGCGGTGTCTTCGTCGCCGGCGGGCTCGCCTACGCCCTCGACTGCAAGAACATCCACCTGGTGAACGTCGAGTTCTACACCGGGGTGGGCACCACGCTCGAGATGCCGGTCATGCTCGCGCCCGTGCCCGACGTCGTCGACTTCACCGACAAGAAGGTGCTGATCGCCGACGACGTCGCCGACACCGGCAGGACGCTCAAGCTGGTGCGTGATTTCTGCCTCGACGCCGTCGCCGAGGTGCGCAGCGCCGTGATCTACGAGAAGTCGCAGTCGCTGGTGAAGTGCGAGTACGTCTGGAAGCGGACCGACGACTGGATCGACTTCCCGTGGAGCGTGCTGCCGCCGGTGCGCAGGGCGGGCGAGCCGGCCGGGCCCCCGGAAGAGGCGCCGTAGCCGCCTGGCGGACGGCCTGCCGGCGCTGGGGCCGGGGGCCGTGGTCAGTGGGCGGCGAGCACGCCCGCTGCGGCGAGGAGCCGTACGGGCAGGGGCGCGTCGTTCCACGGGACCGGCAGGCCAGCCCGGACACGCCATGCGCTCGGGCCGGGGGAGGAAAGCCGGGACGGAGAAGGGGCTCCCCGGACGGGAAGCCCCTTCATGCCGTGTCGCGTGTGCCGCCGGCTGTTACAGCGTGCCCAGCTTCACCAGGGAGAGCAGGGCCAGGAGCTGGATCGCGGACGCGCCCAGGGCCTTCGGCCAGGGGAGGTCGTGGGAGCGGCTGACCATCAGGGTGAGCAGCGCGCCGCCCGCGACCCAGGTGATCCAGCCGACGATCTGCACGAAGGTGGCGTCGCCGCTCGCGAACATCGCGAGGATCAGGCGGGGGGCGTCCGTGAGGGTCATGATCAGCATGGACAGGCCGACGGTGGGCTGCCAGGCGCCGTTGCCGCCGAGCTGGCGGGCCAGGGAGTGGGTGACCACGCCCAGGACGAGGAAGCTGATCACCATGGCCACACCGGTCATCAGCACGACGGGTATGGCGGTGGTGATGGTGGCGTCGATCGCCTCTTCGCGGGCGCCGTCGAAGCCGAAGATCGCCAGCAGGCCGTAGAGGAAGGTCACGGTGAGGGCGGGGCCCCACATCGTGTAGTCGCGCATCCTCAGGAAGGTCGGGTCGGGGGCGGTGACGATGCCCTTGAGCAGGGCCTTCCAGGGCAGGGGCGGACCGACCGGGCCGGGTACGGGCTCGGGGGCGCCGCCGTGGTGCGTCCCGCCGCCCTGCAGGTAGGGGTCGTCGCTGACCGAGAAGGCCTGGGTGTGGCCCGGGTTGTTGGCCGCGTACGGGTCGTGCGGGGCGTGGGGGGAGTGCGGGGCGTGCGGGCCGGGAGGGTAGGCGCCGCCGTCGCCGAAGTACTCGGGCTCGCCGTGGCGGCCGCCGGGGCCAGGGCGGTGGTGGCCGCCGTAGCCGCCCGGACCGCCCGGACCGCGGTTCACCTGTGGCCAGCCGCCGCCGGTGCCGCCGCCGCTGTGGCCGCCTCTGCCGTAGGGCGGCTGCTGGGGCGGGTACGGCTGAGGCGCCTGCGGGGAGCCGTACGACGGCCCCGGCGGCGTCTGCTGTCCGTACGGGGGTTGTTGCGGTCGCGCGTGAGGAGCGCCGTTGTTGTCCCGGCCGCGTCCGATCCTGAATCCAGCCACGTCAACGAACGTACCTGCTCCGGGGGTGTGGTGGGCCGGGCCGGGGGTTCTCGGGCCGCCTTTGCGGCCGAGATGTGACATCCCCTAAGGGGGAGTCAGCTCCGCTCTCCGTCCTGCGGAGGGGCAGTCTCCTCCGCAGGACGGAGCGTACGTGAACATGGCGAAGGGGCCGCCCTGTCGGACGGCCCCTTCGTGCCTGCGCGCGTACGTGCCTCGCGCCTACTTCACCGGCTCCGGCTCCGGGGCGTTCTCCGCCTCCGCCTCGTCCGTCGGGTCGAGCGGCGTCTTGACCGACTCCAGCAGCAGCTGGGCGACGTCGACGACCTGGACGGACTCCTTGGCCTTGCCGTCGTTCTTCTTGCCGTTGACCGAGTCGGTCAGCATGACCAGGCAGAACGGGCAGGCGGTGGAGACGATGTCCGGGTTCAGGGCGAGGGCCTCGTCGACGCGCTCGTCGTTGACGCGCTTGCCGATCCGCTCCTCCATCCACATCCGCGCGCCGCCGGCGCCGCAGCAGAAGCCGCGCTCCTTGTGGCGGTGCATCTCCTCGTTCCTGAGGCCCGGCACGTTGGCGATGATCTCGCGCGGCGGCGTGTAGATCTTGTTGTGCCGGCCCAGGTAGCACGGGTCGTGGTAGGTGATCAGGCCCTCGACCGGGGTCACCGGGATCAGCCTGCCCTCGTCGACCAGGTGCTGGAGCAGCTGGGTGTGGTGGATGACCTCGTAGTCGCCGCCGAGCTGCGGGTACTCGTTGCCGAGGGTGTTGAGGCAGTGCGGGCAGGTGGCGACGATCTTCTTCGCCGACTTCGGCTTCCGCGACTCGGCGGTGACGTTGCCCTCGTCGTCCGTCTCCTCGCCGAACGCCGTGTTCAGCGCGGAGACGTTCTCCATGCCGAGCTCCTGGAACAGGGGCTCGTTGCCCAGGCGGCGGGCGGAGTCACCGGTGCACTTCTCGTCGCCGCCCATGATCGCGAACTTGACGCCCGCGATGTGCAGCAGCTCGGCGAAGGCCTGGGTGGTCTTCTTGGCGCGGTCCTCCAGGGCGCCGGCGCAGCCGACCCAGTACAGGTACTCGACCTCGGACAGGTCCTCGATGTCCTTGCCGACGACCGGGACCTCGAAGTCGACCTCCTTGGTCCACTGAAGGCGCTGCTTCTTGGCCAGGCCCCAGGGGTTGCCCTTCTTCTCCAGGTTCTTGAGCATCGTGCCCGCCTCCGAGGGGAAGCTGGACTCGATCATGACCTGGTAGCGGCGCATGTCGACGATGTGGTCGACGTGCTCGATGTCGACCGGGCACTGCTCGACGCAGGCGCCGCAGGTGGTGCAGGACCACAGGACGTCCGGGTCGATGACGCCGTTCTCCTCCAGGGTGCCGACCAGCGGGCGCTCGGCCTCCGCCAGCGCCGCCGCGGGCACGTCCGCCAGCTGCTCGGCGGAGGCCTTCTCCTCGCCCTCCATGGTCTTGCCGCCGCCGGCCAGCAGGTAGGGGGCCTTGGCGTGCGCGTGGTCGCGCAGCGACATGATCAGCAGCTTGGGCGAGAGGGGCTTGCCGGTGTTCCAGGCGGGGCACTGCGACTGGCAGCGGCCGCACTCGGTGCAGGTGGAGAAGTCCAGCAGGCCCTTCCAGGAGAACTGCTCGACCTGGGAGACGCCGAAGACGTCGTCGTCACCGGGGTCGGTGAAGTCGATCGGCTTGCCGCCCGAGGTCATCGGCTGCAGGGCGCCCAGCGCGGTGCCGCCGTCGGCCTCGCGCTTGAACCAGATGTTCGGGAAGGCCAGGAAGCGGTGCCAGGCCACCCCCATGTTCGTGTTGAGCGAGACCACGATCATCCAGACGAACGAGGTCCCGATCTTGATCATGGCGGCCAGGTAGACCAGGTTCTGCAGCGTGCCGACGTCCAGGCCGTCGAAGGCGAGCACCAGCGGGTAGGAGGCGAAGTACGCCGCCTGGTAGCCGTCCACCTGGTGCAGGGCGCCCTCCAGGCCGCGCAGCACGTAGATGGCGAGGCCGATGGTGAGGATGACGTACTCGACGAAGTAGGCCTGGCCCATCTTCGAGCCGGTGAACCGGGACTTGCGCCCGGGGCGGCCGGGCAGGTTGAGCAGCCGGATCGCCATGAGCACCAGGATGCCCAGCACCGTCATCACGCCGATGAACTCGATGTACATCTCGAACGGCAGGAAGCCGCCGAGCACCGGCAGCGTCCAGTCGGCTTGGAAGAGCTGGCCGAACGCCTGGGCGAGGGTCGGCGGCAGCGTCAGGAAGCCGATGGCCACGAACCAGTGGGCGATGCCGACGACGCCCCACCGGTTCATGCGCGTGTGGCCGAGGAACTCCCGCACCAGGGTCACGCTGCGCTGGTAGGGGTTGTCGGTCCGGGTGCCGGCCGGGACCGGCTGGCCCAGCTTGAAGTGCCGGACGAACTGGCCGATCGCGCGTGCGAGCAGGGCAGCGCCGACCACGGCCAGGGCCAGCGACACGATGATCGCGGCGAGTTGCATGGGGGCTCCTCGGGCCTGCGAGGGTTTGGTCGGGGGGCTCCTGCCACGGGATTCCCGACATTACTAAGCGGTAACTTATGCAGTCCGTCTGAGACTACCCCTATCTCCGGCCGCACTGTAGTCGGGTACGGGGTGATCTGAGTCGCTGAGGGTTGCCTTGGGGGGCGCCCTGGAGGTGACCACGTCGCGCCCCATAAATCAGGGCATACGTCACTAACTTATATCCGTGCCGCACACTTGTGTCCGTAGGCCGTCCGCCCGAGGCTCCGTGCCCGCCCGCCGTGCCGCCGTTCCCGTGCGGGCGCCGATGATCCGGAGCGTGCGGGCCGGCCCTTCCTTGCGTGTAAGGAGCGGATAAGAGTTGAGTCTGATCGACTCAGCTCTGTTGACCCCGCGCCGGACCTCGGGCATGCTTGAGTCTGTTCCACTCAAGTCAGCTGGAGGAATCGAAATGGCACGTGCGGTCGGCATCGACCTGGGCACGACTAACTCCGTCGTCAGCGTTCTGGAGGGCGGTGAGCCCACCGTCATCACCAACGCTGAGGGCGCCAGGACCACGCCTTCCGTCGTCGCCTTCGCGAAGAACGGCGAGGTGCTGGTCGGTGAGGTGGCCAAGCGCCAGGCCGTGACCAACGTCGACAGGACCATCCGGTCGGTCAAGCGCCACATGGGCACCGACTGGAAGATCAACCTGGACGGCAAGGACTTCAACCCGCAGCAGATGAGCGCCTTCGTGCTCCAGAAGCTGAAGCGGGACGCCGAGGCATACCTGGGCGAGAAGGTGACCGACGCGGTCATCACCGTCCCGGCGTACTTCAACGACGCGGAGCGCCAGGCGACCAAGGAGGCCGGCGAGATCGCCGGTCTGAACGTGCTGCGCATCGTCAACGAGCCGACGGCCGCCGCCCTGGCGTACGGCCTCGACAAGGACGAGCAGGTCATCCTGGTCTTCGACCTCGGTGGCGGTACGTTCGACGTCTCGCTGCTGGAGATCGGCGACGGCGTCGTCGAGGTGAAGGCCACCAACGGTGACAACAACCTCGGTGGTGACGACTGGGACCAGCGCGTCGTCGACTACCTGGTCAAGCAGTTCCAGTCCGGGCACGGCGTGGACCTGGGCAAGGACAAGATGGCGCTCCAGCGCCTGCGTGAGGCCGCCGAGAAGGCCAAGATCGAGCTGTCCGCGTCCACCGAGACCACGATCAACCTCCCCTACATCACCGCCTCCGCCGAGGGCCCCCTGCACCTCGACGAGAAGCTGACCCGCGCCCAGTTCCAGCAGCTGACCGCGGACCTGCTGGAGCGCTGCAAGACGCCGTTCAACAACGTCGTCAAGGACGCCGGCATCGCGCTGTCCGAGATCGACCACGTCGTCCTCGTCGGTGGCTCCACCCGGATGCCCGCCGTCGCCGAGCTCGTCAAGGAGATGACCGGCGGCAAGGAGGCCAACAAGGGCGTCAACCCGGACGAGGTCGTCTCGATCGGCGCCGCGCTCCAGGCCGGTGTCCTCAAGGGCGAGGTCAAGGACGTCCTGCTGCTCGACGTCACCCCGCTGTCCCTCGGCATCGAGACCAAGGGCGGCATCATGACCAAGCTGATCGAGCGCAACACCACGATCCCGACGAAGCGCTCCGAGATCTTCACGACGGCCGAGGACAACCAGCCGTCGGTGCAGATCCAGGTCTACCAGGGCGAGCGCGAGATCGCGGCGTACAACAAGAAGCTCGGCATGTTCGAGCTGACCGGTCTGCCGCCGGCGCCGCGCGGCGTCCCGCAGATCGAGGTCTCCTTCGACATCGACGCCAACGGCATCATGCACGTCACGGCGAAGGACCTCGGCACCGGCAAGGAGCAGAAGATGACCGTCACCGGCGGCTCCTCGCTGCCGAAGGACGAGGTCGACCGCATGCGTGAGGAGGCCGAGCGGTACGCGGAGGAGGACCACCAGCGCCGCGAGGCCGCCGAGTCCCGCAACCAGGGCGAGCAGCTCGTCTACCAGACCGAGAAGTTCCTCGCGGACAACGCGGACAAGGTCCCCGGCGAGATCAAGACCGAGGTCGAGGGCGCCGTCGCCGAGCTGAAGGAGAAGCTCAAGGGCGAGGACAGCGCCGAGATCCGCACCGCCACGGAGAAGGTCGCGGCCGTCTCCCAGAAGCTGGGCCAGGCCATGTACGCCGACGCCCAGGCGGCCCAGGCCGCGGGCGGAGCCGACGCGGGTGCCGGCGGGGCCAGGGCGGACGACGACGTGGTCGACGCCGAGATCGTGGACGACGAACGTAAGGACGGTGCGGCGTGACCGAGGAGACCCCGGGCTTCGACGAGCAGTCGCAGCAGCCCGACGTCCCCTCAGGCGTTCCGGCCGATGACGCCGAGCCGAAGGCCGCCACCCCCTCCGCGGAGGAGGCGGCGGCCCCGGCCGGGGACTCGGGTCCCGATGCCGGACTGGTGGCCCAGCTGGACCAGGTGCGTACGGCGCTCGGTGAGCGCACCGCGGACCTCCAGCGGCTCCAGGCCGAGTATCAGAACTACCGCCGCCGGGTCGAGCGCGACCGGATCGCGGTCAAGGAGGTCGCCGTGGTGAACCTCATGACCGAGCTCCTGCCCGTGCTCGACGACGTCGGCCGCGCACGGGAGCACGGCGAACTGGTCGGCGGGTTCAAGTCCGTCGCCGAGTCGCTGGAGTCGACCGTGGCGAAGATGGGCCTGCAGCAGTTCGGCAAGGAGGGCGAGCCCTTCGACCCGACGATCCACGAGGCCCTGATGCACTCCTACGCCCCGGACGTCACCGAGACGACGTGCGTGGCGATCCTGCAGCCCGGGTACCGCATCGGTGAGCGCACCATCCGCCCCGCGCGGGTGGCCGTGGCCGAGCCGCAGCCGGGCGCTCAGCCGGGCAAGCCGGCCGAGGAGGAGACCGAGGCGGCCGCGGACGAAAAGGAGACCGGTGGCCCTCAGGAGGGCTGACGCCTCAGCGGGCGTGAGGAAGCCGGGGCGGGCCGGGCAGGCAGGACCTGCCGGGCCGCCCCGGCGGGTGAGGAAGGAGGGACGTCGGGGATGAGCACCAAGGACTTCATCGAGAAGGACTACTACAAGGTCCTCGGCGTGCCTCAGGACGCCACCGAGGCCGAGATCAAGAAGGCGTACCGGAAGCTCGCCCGCGAGTACCACCCGGACGCCAACAAGGGCAACGCCAAGGCGGAGGAGCGGTTCAAGGAGATCTCCGAGGCGAACGACGTCCTCGGCGACCCCAAGAAGCGCAAGGAGTACGACGAGGCCCGGTCGCTCTTCGGCGGCGGCTTCCGGCCCGGTCCGGGGGCGGGCGGCGCCGGATCGTTCAACTTCGACCTGGGCGACCTCTTCGGGGGCGGCCAGGGAGGGCAGGGCGGCGCCGGCGGGTTCGGCGGCGGGATCGGCGACGTCTTCGGCGGGCTGTTCAACCGCGGCGGCGCCGGCACCACGCGCACCCAGCCCCGGCGCGGCCAGGACATCGAGTCCGAGGTCACCCTGAGCTTCACCGAGGCCATCGAGGGGGCGACGGTCCCGCTGCGGATGTCCTCCCAGCAGGCCTGCAAGGGCTGCTCGGGCACGGGCGACAAGAACGGCACCCCGCGGGTGTGCCCGACCTGCGTCGGCACCGGACAGGTGGCCCGGGGCAGCGGCGGGGGTTTCTCGCTCACCGACCCGTGCCCGGACTGCAAGGGCCGCGGCCTGATCGCGGAGAACCCCTGCGACATCTGCAAGGGCAGCGGCCGGGCCAAGTCCTCGCGGACGATGCAGGTCCGCATCCCCGCGGGCGTCAGCGACGGCCAGCGGATCCGGCTGCGCGGCAAGGGCGCGCCGGGCGAGCGCGGTGGCCCGGCGGGCGACCTGTACGTCGTCGTGCACGTCGGCAGCCATCCGGTGTTCGGCCGCCGGGACGACAATCTCACCGTCACCGTGCCGGTCACCTACCCGGAGGCGGCGCTCGGCGGGGAGATCCGCGTCCCGACGCTCGGCGGTCCGCCGGTCACGCTGAAGCTGCCCCCGGGCACGCCCAACGGGCGGACCATGCGGGCCCGCGGCAAGGGGGCGGTCCGCAAGGACGGCTCGCGCGGCGACCTGCTGGTCACCGTGGAGGTGAGTGTTCCCAAGGACCTGCCGGGGAAGGCTCGTGACGCACTGGAGGCGTATCGCGAGGCGACCGCGGGTGAGGATCCGCGGGCGGAGCTGTTCCAGGCCGCGAAGGGAGCTTGATGGAGATGGACGGCCGTCGACGAAACCCGTACGAACTGACGCAGGACACACCGGTCTACGTCATTTCGGTGGCGGCTCAGCTCTCCGGTCTGCATCCGCAGACCCTGCGCCAGTACGACCGGCTGGGGCTGGTCTCGCCGGACCGTGCCGCAGGCCGGGGCCGCCGCTACTCGGCCCGTGACATCGAGCTGCTCCGTCAGGTGCAGCAGCTGTCGCAGGCGGAGGGCATCAACCTGGCCGGCATCAAGCGCATCATCGAACTGGAGAACCAGGTCGCCGCGCTGCAGTCCAGGGTGGCGGAGCTGGAGGGCGCGCTGGACGGCGCGGCGGCGACCATGCGGCAGCGCGAGGCCGCGGTGCACGCGTCGTACCGCCGGGACCTGGTGCCGTATCAGGAAGTGCAGCAGACCAGCGCGCTGGTGGTGTGGCGGCCGAAGCGTCAGCAGCAGCCCGACTGACCCGGCTGACCCGACCGGCTGACCCGACCGGTCGGTCCGGCTGACGGGTAAGTTCCGTTTGGCCGAAAAGTGAAGTGCCCTGAAGGGCTTGGAGGTTCGTCCGAACCTTCAAGCCCTTTACTCGTGTGCGCACGGCTGACAGCTCCTCACTTTCCGTTCCATGTGCCCCGCGCACCCCTGTGATCAGCGGATGTGTGCTTCTCCAGGAGATCTGTGCGAGTCTTTCGCCGGCCCCTCACGACTTCAGCGCACCGTGTTGTGTTCATCTCGTTAAGTAGTTGCTCTTGACGCCGGTGGTAGCTGAAGCGTTGGCTTTTCAGTCACATGGGCCGCAATGTTGTGCCCACGTCCAAAACGCACCTGAAGTGAGCCCTCGCATGCGTCGTATCTCCATATCAGTGGCCGTTGCCTCGATGTCCGTCATGCTTGCCGGTTGCGGAATGATCAACGCGACAGGGAGCAGTGCCGACGCGAGCCCCACCAAGGGGAACGACATCACGGTCGGACTCCTGCTCCCGGAGAAGGCCAACACCCGGTACGAGCAGTTCGACTACCCCATCTTCAAGAAGAAGGTGGAGTCGCTCACCAACGACAAGGGGAAGGTCACCTACGCCAACGCCGAGGCGGACGCCGGCAAGCAGTCGAGCCAGATGCAGCAGATGATCGACGACAGGGTCGACGTCATCGTGCTGGACGCGGTCGACTCGAAGGCCATCGCCGAGGACGTGAAGAAGGCCAAGGACGCGGGCATCCCGGTCATCGCCTACGACCGGCTGGCCGAGGGCCCGATCGACGCGTACATCTCCTTCGACAACGAGCTGGTCGGCGAGGTCCAGGGCCGTTCCCTGCTGGAGAAGCTCGGCGGCGACAAGGCGGCCACCAGCAAGATCGTCATGATGAACGGCTCCCCGACCGACCCGAACGCCAAGCAGTTCAAGGCGGGCGCGCTGTCGGAGCTCAAGGGCAAGGTCACCATCGCCAAGTCCTACGACACCAAGGACTGGGCGCCGGAGAACGCCGAGGCCAACATGGTCGAGGCGATCAACGCGATCGGCAAGGACAACGTCGCCGCCGTCTACTCGGCCAACGACACCATGGCGGGCGCCATCGTCAAGGCGCTCAAGAACGCCGGTGTGACCGAGCTGCCCCCGATCACCGGCCAGGACGCCGAACTGGCCGGAGTGCAGCGGATCATCGCGGGCGAGCAGTTCATGAGCGTCTACAAGTCCTACCCGCTGGAGGCCGAGAACGCCGCGGAGATGGCCGTGGCGCGGGTGCAGGGCAAGGGCATCCAGTTCGACGCGCTGACCCGCGAGCGGGTCGACAGCCCCACGGACAAGGACATCCCGGCGCAGCTCGTGCCCGTGGTGGCCCTGACGAAGGACAACATCAAGGACACGGTCATCTCCGACGGGTTCTACAAGGTGGCGGACATCTGCACGGCGCAGTACAAGGAGGCGTGCGCCGCGGTTGGCCTGAAGTAGCCGTCGGCCGCCGGGTCTTCAGCCCGGGGTGCGTGGACGTTCCGCCGGGGAGCACGGATCACCGTGCTCCCCGGCGGTGTTGTTCCGCCACCGCCCCGGATACCGCCGTCGCCCGGGTCCTCGCCTGCCGCCCCGACGGGAGCCGTGTTGCGGAGCCGGGTGCGGCCGCGCATAGTGGCGCATCGGAAAGTGGCGGACCAGGGGGTGGGACGGGGCGATGGCCGGGCACGGGACGGAGGAGCATCCGCACGGTGCTGACCGGCTGTGCGACTCCGGGGACCGCGTGTACTCCCGGGCCGTACGGCGCGGCCGGGTACCGCGCCGGGACGCGGAGCCGGTGCCCTGCCTGCTGGAACTCGCCCTGCTGCACCCGGACCCGGACGACATGGACTGGCTGGTGCCGACCGCCCCGCAGGAGGTCATGACGCGGCTGCTGCGCGGGATGTACGAGGAGGTCAGCGCGAGCCGGCGCCGGGTCGGCTCCGTCGTCTCGGCCTTCGAGCGGTACGCCGGCCTGGGCGCCCAGCTGTCCACCGCACGCTCCGAGCCGGAGGGCCCGGCGATCCGGGTGCTGGACGGACTCGGGCGCATCCAGGCCGCGATGGACGAGGCGACGGAGGCCTGTAGGACCGAGGTGCTGACCGTCCAGCCCGGAGGCATCCGGCGCGAGGCGGAGCTGTCGGAGGGCCTGCACCGGGCGACCGCGCTGCGCGGCCGGGGCGTACGCATGCGGGACCTGTACACGCATGTCGCCCGGCACGGGCACGGACTGCTGTCCTATCTGGAGCTGATGGGCGACGCGGTTCAGGCGCGCACGCTGGACGAGGTGACCGAGAGGCTGATCCTCTTCGACCGCATGGTCGCCTTCATCCCCGCCAACTCCGAGCGCACCATGGCGCTGGAGCTGCGCCACCCGGCGCTGGTGGAGTACCTGGGCACGGTCTTCGAGCGGCTGTGGCGGCTCGCCATCCCGCTGACCGCCCCGCTGCCCGACACCGGGATCGAGGGCATCTCGCACCGTGAGCAGTCCATCGCGGCGCTGCTGGCGGAGGGGCACCAGGACGCGGTGATCGCGGAGCGGCTGGGCATCAGCGTCCGTACCTGCCGGGCGCACATCGCCCGCCTCTCGGAGACGCTGGGGGCGGTGAGCCGTACGCAGCTGGGGGTGCGGATCGCGCAGGCGGGCCTGGACGGGACGCGGGGCCGGGTGGTCACTCCGCCCGGTCGAGGATCCCCGAGCGTGCGATGAGGAACCCGAGCTGAGCACGGCTGCCGCTGCCCAGGGCCGCGGCGAGCTTGGCGATGTGCTCGCGGGCGGTGCGTATGTTCATGCCGAGGCGGTCTGCGATGACGGCATCGGTGTGCCCCTCGGTCAGGAGGCGGGCGATGGAGCGCTGACGGTGGCTGATCCCGCCCGGCGACGGCGGCTGAACGGCTCGGGGGTGCATGGGGGTCGCCAGGTGCCAGAGGCGGTCGAAGGCGGTGACGAAGAAGGCGATCAGGGCGGGGTGGCGGACTTCGAGGGCGAGGGTGCGGTCCTCGTTCGCCGGTATGAAGGCGACCTTGCGGTCGAAGAGGATGAGGCGCTCGGTGACCTCGTTCAGCGTTCGTGCCTCCACGTCGCCCGACAGATGCGCGTAGCGGGCGAGCACGGTCGGGGAGTGACGCAGCGTGTGCTGGTAGAGGGTGCGGATGCGGCCGCCGCGGTCGAGGAACTCCTGGTCCCGTCGCAGGGCGAGCTGGTGGACCGCGGTGAGTGGACCGTTGTGGCCACTGTGCGGATGGATGGCCAGGACCTCGTCCGTGGCCTCGGTCAGTTCCTCGGCAATGGTCTGGTTGATCCGTTCCTTGCCGCCGAGAACGCCGAGAACGCCGAGTGCGGGAGTGCTCTCCTCCTTCGTGGGCTGTTCACCCGCCCGCATGAGCGCCTGGAAGGTCTCGGCCAGCCGTTCCTCCCGGCGCCGTTCCTCGACGATGCGTTCCCCGGAGTAGCGCAGCAGCCGCTGGAGGGCGACGGTGGGCGCGACGGGCTCGAGCCGGCTCGGGTCGTCGACGGCGGGGCGCAGCAGTCCGAGGTCCAGCGCGCAGGGGGCTTCCCGCGCCTCCCGGGCGGTCAGGAGTCCCTCGTGCAGGGCCCTTTCGTACAGTCTGGTGCCCGCCGTGCACAGTTCCCCCGCCCCGTGCTCCGTGTGCGCCACCGAGGTCACTCCGGTGCTCCCTCCTGGTTGAGGATTCCCGACTCGGCGATGAGGTAGCCGAGTTGTGCCCGGCTGCCGCTGCCGAGGGTCGCGGCGAGCTTGGCGATGTGGGCCCGGCATGTCCGTACGTTCATGCCGAGACGGCGGGCGATGGCCTCGTCCACATGGCCTTCCACCAGGAGTTTGGCGATGGAGTGCTGTATCTCCGGTATGCCGTCCGGGGCGGTTTCGTAGGGGGTGCCGGCGGTCAGGGGGACCGCGCGGCTCCACATGAACTCGAAGACCTTGACCAGATAGCGGACCAGGCCCGTGTGCCGCAGCTCCAACGCCACTTGGCGGTCGTCGCGCACGGGGATGAAGGCGACCGTCTCGTCGCAGATGATGAGGCGTTCCACCAGCTCGTCGATGGTGCGGTACTCCGCCCGGCCGTTGGCGAACTGTTCGACGTAGGACAGGCGCTCCGGATTGAACCGGGCCGTGTGCTGGTAGAGGGTCCGTATGCGCACGCCGCGCTCGATGAGCAGCCGGTCGCGCTCGAATCCCTGGAGCAGACTGCGTTCGGGCCGGTGGCCGCTCGGTTGAACGGTGAGCATCTCCGTCCGGCACTGGGCGGTGGCCAGGTCCAGCGCGCTGTTGATGCGCTCGTTGCCCTCGAGCACCGTGATCGAGTGGGCCGGGGTGATCTCCTGGGCGCTCAGGGACATGAACGGCTCGAAAACATCAGCGAGCTCTATCGACAGCCGCCTGCGCTCGGTGATTTCCCGCTCTATCGGGCTCAACCGCTGCGCAAGTGCGATCGACGGAGGCACCGGACGCAACCACTGCGCATCGTCGGGATCCGGGTGGAGAAGGGCGAAGTCCACCAAGCAGGGCGCGGCCTCTGCGTCCACGCGGGCGATACGTCCTGCGCGCAGTGCATTCGCGTACAGTCGCGCCCCCTCCCCGCACAGCTCAGTCACCGTGTGAGGATGTGTCGCATTGGTCTGGTTCGTCATCGAATCTCCACCCCCCAGGGTCCTGAATATGCAGGAACATGATGCACCGATCGTGTGGCCATGACGTGCCTGAATGAGCCATCGTCGTACTTGACGGGGGAAGAGGGGACCTTCAAGTGAGGACGAAGCCGACTATGGGTAAGAAAATGCTTCGCTCGGTGCTTGTCGCCGCCTTCTCCGCCGGTGTGGTCTTCGGGGTGATGGGCGGCCTTTCCGAGACGAAGGCGGACGTCCGGGCGGACAGTGTGCGGCAGTCCATCGTCGCCAAGAACACGGTGATGGGCGACAGTGTGTGGGCCGCCGGCCCCGCGCACCCGGATGACAGCGTGTGGGCGTGACATGACTACTCCACCCGACGACCGTTCCTTCCGCCGCGAGATGGCCACCGCCTACCGGTCCGGCTGGCACTTCATCGACCTGGTCACCGCCATCCCCCACAGCGGTGACTCGCTGATGGTGACCGTGTTCGGTGAACCGGTCGTCGTCACGCGGGACGAGGACGGGGACGTGCGGGCGTACCGGTGCCTGCGGCGCCCTCGGGGGGCGCCGCAGCCCGTGCGATGTGCCATCCGGTACGGAATGATCTTTGTGAACCTCGACCAGCGGGACCATGAGCAGATGGAGTCCGACTCCCCTGCCCACCGGACCGTCTCGGCCACCCCCCGCAGTGCCTGACGCGATTCCCCCGTCGTAAAAGATCGCGCAGGTGCTTCCCCCCGCAGTGGCGTCACCGTGACCTGAACACGGTGACGCCACTGCAGTTTCAGGGGACATCCACGGGTATCGGACGATCGCCCGATGGCCGGAACTCGACGCCCGGCGGTCCGGGCGGCCCCCCGCTTGCCCGCTCGCCCCTCTGCGTCATCCGCGCCCCATCGCACGGGTGAGCGTGATCTCGATGGCGACCCGGTCCGGGTTCGGCGACGGCTGCCGTCCGTAGCGTTCCGCGTACCGCCGCTCCGCCTCCTCGACGTGCTCCCGCTCGGCGCGGACCACGGCCCGCCCCTCCAGCGTCGCCCACCGCCGGCCGTCCACCTGGCAGACCGCGACGGCCGCGCCCTCCGCTCCCGCCGCCAGCACGTGGCGCACCTTCGCGCTCGTCCTGTTCGTGATCACCCGAGCAAGTCGTGCCCCGGGGTCGTATGTCACTCCGACGGGCACCAGGTGCGGGGTGCCGTCCGGGCGGATGGTGGTCAGCGTGCACAGGTGCCGTTCGCGCCAGAAGCTGAGATACGGGGCGTCCGGATTGCCCGGATCCACCGAGTACGTGTGGGTCATGACCCCGGAACCTAGCCCCTGCCGCACTCCCGCCCTCGCCTTGAGTGGAATAGGCTCAAGTTTGTGTACGCTGACAGAGTCAGCCAGGCCGGGCTGCCGAGCCGGCCATGAGGACCGCCGTACGGTCGTCGCAAGGAGGAGAACGGACACGTGGACGCCGAGCTGACCAACCGGAGCCGGGACGCGATCAACGCCGCCGGCAACCGGGCCGTGACCGAGGGGCACCCCGACCTCACCCCCGCCCATCTGCTCCTCGCCCTGCTGCAGGGCCAGGACAACGAGAACATCACGGACCTGCTCGCCGCGGTCGACGCCGACCAGGCGGCCGTGCGGGCCGGAGCCGAGCGCGTCCTCGCCGGCCTGCCGAGCGTCACCGGGTCCACCGTCGCGCCGCCCCAGCCGAACCGCGAACTGCTCGCCGTCATCGCCGACGCCCAGGCCCGTGCGCGCGACCTGGGGGACGAGTACCTCTCCACCGAGCACCTGCTCCTCGGCATCGCCGCGAAGGGCGGCGCCGCCGGCGAGGTGCTGACGGGGCAGGGCGCCACCGCGAAGAAACTGCAGGATGCCTTTCAGCAGGCGAGAGGAGCACGCCGGGTGACGACAGCCGACCCGGAGGGCCAGTACAAGGCCCTGGAGAAGTTCGGGACCGACCTCACGGAAGCCGCCCGCGAGGGCAGGCTCGACCCGGTCATCGGCCGGGACCAGGAGATCCGGCGGGTCGTGCAGGTGCTGTCCCGCCGCACCAAGAACAACCCGGTCCTCATCGGTGAGCCCGGCGTCGGCAAGACCGCCGTCGTCGAGGGGCTCGCCCAGCGGATCGTCAAGGGCGACGTGCCCGAGTCGCTGAAGGACAAGCGGCTCGTCGCGCTCGACCTGGGGGCGATGGTCGCCGGGGCCAAGTACCGCGGCGAGTTCGAGGAGCGGCTGAAGACCGTCCTCGCCGAGATCAAGGAATCCGACGGGCGGATCATCACCTTCATCGACGAACTGCACACGGTCGTCGGCGCGGGCGCCGGCGGCGACTCCGCCATGGACGCCGGCAACATGCTCAAGCCGATGCTCGCCCGCGGTGAACTGCGCATGGTCGGCGCCACCACCCTCGACGAGTACCGCGAGCGGATCGAGAAGGACCCGGCGCTGGAGCGGCGCTTCCAGCAGGTGCTGGTCGCCGAACCGTCCGTCGAGGACTCCATCGCCATCCTGCGCGGCCTGAAGGGCCGCTACGAGGCCCACCACAAGGTGCAGATCGCCGACAGCGCCCTGGTCGCGGCGGCGACCCTCTCCGACCGCTACATCACCTCCCGCTTCCTGCCCGACAAGGCCATCGACCTCGTCGACGAGGCGGCCTCCCGCCTCCGTATGGAGATCGACTCCTCGCCCGTCGAGATCGACGAACTCCAGCGCTCCGTCGACCGCCTGCGCATGGAGGAGCTGGCGATCGGCAAGGAGACCGACGCCGCCTCCCGCGAGCGCCTGGAGAAGCTGCGCCGCGACCTCGCCGACAGGGAGGAGGAACTACGCCACCTCACCGCCCGCTGGGAGAAGGAGAAGCAGTCCCTCAACCGCGTCGGCGAACTGAAGGAGAAGCTCGACGACCTGCGCGGCCAGGCCGAACGGGCCCAGCGCGAAGGCGACTTCGACACCGCCTCCAAGCTCCTCTACGGCGAGATCCCGGCCCTGGAGCGCGACCTGGAGGCCGCCTCCGAGGCCGAGGAAGAGGTCGCCAAGGACACCATGGTCAAGGAGGAGGTCGGCGCCGACGACATCGCCGACGTCGTCGCCTCCTGGACCGGCATCCCCGCCGGCCGCCTGCTGGAGGGCGAGACGCAGAAGCTGCTGCGCATGGAGGACGAGCTGGGCAAGCGGCTCATCGGCCAGCTCGAGGCCGTACGGGCGGTCTCCGACGCCGTGCGCCGCAGCCGCGCCGGGATCGCCGACCCGGACCGGCCCACCGGTTCCTTCCTCTTCCTCGGCCCCACCGGCGTCGGCAAGACCGAACTGGCCAAGGCGCTCGCCGACTTCCTCTTCGACGACGAGCGGGCGATGGTCCGCATCGACATGTCGGAGTACAGCGAGAAGCACAGCGTGGCCCGCCTGGTCGGCGCCCCGCCCGGCTACGTCGGCTACGAGGAGGGCGGCCAGCTCACCGAGGCCGTGCGCCGCCGCCCGTACAGCGTGGTGCTCCTCGACGAGGTGGAGAAGGCCCACCACGAGGTCTTCGACATCCTGCTCCAGGTCCTCGACGACGGACGGCTCACCGACGGCCAGGGCCGCACGGTCGACTTCCGCAACACGATCCTGGTGCTCACGTCCAACCTGGGCAGCCAGTTCCTGGTCGACCCGATCAGCACCGAGGAGCAGAAGAGGGAACAGGTCCTGGAAGTGGTCCGGTCCTCCTTCAAGCCGGAGTTCCTCAACCGGCTCGACGACCTGGTCGTCTTCTCCGCGCTGACCAAGGCCGAGCTGGAGCGCATCGCCGCACTGCAGCTCGACCGGCTGGCCAAGCGCCTCGCCGAGCGCCGGCTCACCCTGGACATCACCCCCGAGGCGCTGGCCTGGCTGGCGGAGGAGGGCATGGACCCGGCCTACGGCGCCCGTCCGCTGCGCCGGCTGGTGCAGACGGCCATCGGGGACCGGCTCGCCAAGGAGATCCTCTCCGGCGAGATCAAGGACGGCGACACGGTCCGCGTGGACCGCTTCGGCGAGGGCCTCCTGGTGGGCCCGGCCACGGGCAAGACCCTGTAGTACCCCCGGGCGACGGTCTCCATGGTCACCGAGCTGTGATCCCGACTGTGATCATGGAAACCGTCGCTCGCGGGAAGCCTTTCGGCCAGGCAGGTTGCCCGGCACGGGCCAAGAGAGAGAGGGTGGGGAATACGTCTGGTCCCACATCCACGGCCGGACGCCAGACGACCGCAGGAGTATCCCAGCATGTCCATCGACCCGTCCTCGATTCCCAATTTCGGGGGCCAGCCCGAGCCGCAGCCCCAAGGACCGGCGGGCCCCGTCGTCCCGGATCAGGACCTCGTGAAGCAGCTCCTCGACCAGATGGAGCTCAAGTACGTCGTCGACGACGAAGGTGACCTCGCGGCGCCGTGGGAGCAGTTCCGCACCTACTTCATGTTCCGTGGGGAGGACGACCAGCAGATCTTCTCCGTGCGGACCTTCTACGACCGCCCGCACCAGATCGAGGAGAAGCAGCAGCTGCTCGAGTCGATCGACGACTGGAACCGCCGCACGCTGTGGCCCAAGGTCTACACCCACACCCACGACGACGGCACCGTTCGTCTCATCGGTGAGGCCCAGACGCTGATCGGCATGGGCGTCAGCCTGGAGCACTTCGTCTCCTCGACGGTCAGCTGGGTGCGGGCCGCGATCGAGTTCGACAAGTGGCTCGTCGAGCAGCTCGGCCTGGAGCAGGAGATCGACGACGCGGAGAAGCCCGACGACGACGAGTAGGGAGCCCTTCATCCCCGCGCGTACGCGCGAAGGAGCCCGGCCCCGGGGCGACCCCACGGTCACCCCGGAGCCGGGCTCCTTCGGTCTCCCCGCCGGACCGGCGCCGTCCGGCCGCTTCTCACATGGGACGGCAGAGGGCGCGGTCGACGAGGTCGCGCAGGATGTTCTCCTGGCGGTCCGCTGTGCCCGGGTCTCCCGGCCGGCTGTGGACGGAGACGGTGACGCTGCGACGGCCGTCCGTCGTGGTGGCGGCCCGGACGAGGTAGCCGAAGCCGCTTCCCCCGTGACCGAGGTAACCGCCGCCGCAGGACAGGGGAGTGAAGAACAGCCCCAGGCCGCTTCGGGTGCCCGCGGGGTGATCACTGTCCCGTGGCATCGGGACGGTGGTCCGCATGGCGGCGAGGGTGGCGGGTTCCAGCAGCCGTCCGCGGACCAGGGCGGTGAGGAAGCGGTTGAGGTCGCGGGCCGTGCCGGTCATCGCTCCGTCGGCCCCGAGGTCGAAGGGACGGTAGGGGATCGTGGTGTCGACCATCGGGCCGTCCGGGGCGAACTGCTGGTAGTCGGCCGCGTGCGGCTGCGGCAGGAAGGGCCGGAGGCCGGGGATGTCCGTGTGCCGCAGCCCGAGGGGACGCAGGACGCGGTCGCGGACCTCCTGCTCCCAGGAGCGGCCGGTGACCTTCTCGATGATCATCCCGGCGAGGACGTAGTTCGTGTTGGAGTACTCCCAGTCCGTTCCCGGCGGGAAGGCGGGCTCGTGGCGCATGGCCAGGGCGACCAGCCGCGCGGGCCGGTGGACGTGCCACCGGTGGGCGTAGTACGTCGCGGCGCTGTGCTCGGGGAACACGTCGGCCGTGTAGTCGTACAGTCCGCTGGTGTGCTGCAGCAGGTCGCGGAGCGTGATCGCACGGCCGTCGTTGCCGGCGCCGGTCACCACTCCGGGCAGTAATCGCTCCACCGTCCGGTCGAGCGACAGCCGCCCTTCGTCCACCAGTTGCAGCACGACGGTCGCGACGAACGTCTTGGTGACACTGCCCAGGCGCAGATGGCCGTCCTCGGGAACCGGACGGCCACTGACCAGGTCCCCCACACCGGACCGGGCGGTGACGGTCCCGCGGGGAGTCTCCAGACGGACCGCGACCCCCGTGACCCCGGCATCGCGCAGCGCGTCCGCGCCCTGCTGCACGGACCGCTCCACGGGGGAAGGACGCGGCACGGACGGCGAGGCCACGGCGGGCGGGACGGCCGACACGGCCAGTGCCAGAACAGCGGCGGACAAGGACAATCGACGAAGAACCATCCCCCGAGGCTATGAACAACCCGCCCCACCGCCCATCCGGCCGACCCCCCGCCGCATCGGGTGCCACCGGGATGGACACGTGCCCGGAAGAAACCGGAGTCGTCCTGTCCCGGAACCCGAAGGCCCTGGCGGCCGGGGCTGCTGCTCCGGGGGTCCGCGCGTCATACACCGGGACGCGCCCGACATGATGCTGCCGGCCACGGCCATCCATGGGGCGCCAAGGAGGCTGCGCGCCGAGCGATCGTTTCGTGGCGGGCGACTGCCGCCCGCATCAACGCTGACCACGACCGGCTCGGGTCAGCACTCCGCCCGCTCGGTGACGTGGACTTCGGCCCGGTCGAGGTGTGTGAATGAGTCCGGGAAGAGAGACCGGGCGAGCGTCCCGCCGCTGAGTGGCTGGAATGTCATTCGCTGTCGCGTGGCAGCTGGAACCGTCGACACCGGATGTGCGGCAGGTGTGCGACCAAGGAATGGAAGTGATTCGAACCGGAGTAGTGGGAATGCGAAATCGCCAGTGGTGGCCGGGGTTGCTATTCGGTCGGCCCGGAGACCTCGACCGTAATCCTGGTGCACGTCTCCACGCGACATCCGATGGACACCGAATGGACTCCGATGCTTCATTTTCACCGGAAGGCGGAGTGATGCGGAGTGATATCGGGCGCCCTGCCCGGCGCCCACCGATGACGGGATCTGCACTACGGAGCCCCAGCGTGCTCAAGCCCGGCCCGTATCCGGCATCGTGTCCGCGATGCCGAGCGGAGCCGACTCCGGCCCGGGGGACTCGGCGGAAATTGAACGGAGCACCGATCGGAAACGGCCGATGCGGCGGCTCCACGGCCTGACATGAGGAAGACCCGTGAGGGAAACGCCCCCGACATCCCGCCGAAAGCCGCAGGTGGAGATCGCCCATACCTCATGGCAGGTCCGGTGCTCACGGGTTTGGAAATACCGGCGATTCGGCCATGCGGCATATCCCGTCCAGCCATTTGTCGAAGTGCCGATCGCGTCGGCTGCGGCTGCGGTACTGTGCAGTCGACCGCAAAACAAAAAGGGGAAAAGCATGTCTCGAATCGGAAGCACCTCCTCGCGCTTATGGACCGCCGCGGCGGCCCTGGCACTCACCGCGGGAACCGCCTTCCTGACCGCGAGTCCGGCGGCAGCCGACTCCAGCCAGTGTCCGTCCGGGTCCTTCTGCGTGTGGGAGCAGTCGAGCTACCGGGGCGACTTCAGGCACTACACCTCGTCGAACCCCAATGTGGGCGACTACATGAACGACCGCATGACCTCGTACTGGAACCGCACCGGTAAGACGGTCAGCGTCTACGAGCACTCCAACTACGTCGGGTGCATGTTCACGGTCCCGCCGGGCGGCTCCGACGCGGCCGTGGCCTCGCACTTCAACGACAAGATGACGTCCCTCCGCGTCGGCAGCGGCTGCTGACACCACCCGGAGGACGGCGGCGTTCATGGAACCGAAGCAGTGAGCGCCCCGTGAGCCCGACGCGCCCCCAGCCCGGACCGGGCTGGGGGCGCGATGTCAGGGCGCCAGGTGTTGCAGGCGGCCGGCGGCCTCGTGGAGGACGTCGTCCTTCTTGCAGAAGGCGAAGCGGACCTGGCTGCGGCCGGCTTCCGGGTCGTCGTAGAAGACGGAGTTGGGGACGGCGACGACGCCGCAGCGTTCGGGGAGGGCGCGGCAGAAGGCGTGGGCGTCCTTCTCGCCGAAGGGGGCGATGTCGGTGGTGATGAAGTACGTGCCCTGGGGGCGGTAGACCTCGAAGCCGGCGGCGCTCAGACCCTTCGCCAGCAGGTCGCGCTTGCGCTGGTGGTCGGTGCGGAAGTCGTCGAAGTACGCGTCCGGCAGGGCGAGGGCCTCGGCGACGGCGTACTGGAAGGGGCCCGCGGAGACGTAGGTCAGGAACTGCTTGGCCGAGCGGACCGCGGTGACCAGGGCGGGGGCGCCCGTCACCCAGCCGACCTTCCAGCCGGTGAAGGAGAAGGTCTTGCCCGCGCTGGAGATGGTCACCGTGCGCTCCCGCATGCCGGGGAAGGTGGCCAGGGGGATGTGTTCGGCGTCGTCGAAGACCAGGTGCTCGTAGACCTCGTCGGTGATCACCAGCAGGTCGCGTTCGACGGCCAGCGCGGCGATCGCGGACAGCTCCTCGCGGGTGAGGACGGTGCCGGTCGGGTTGTGCGGGGTGTTGATCAGCAGCAGGCGGGTGCGGTCGGTGACGGCGTCGCGCAGCTCGTCGAGGTCGAGGCGGAAACGGCCCCCGCGTGGGCGCAGGGTGACCGGCACGCGAGTGGCGCCCGCCATGGCGATGCAGGCCGCGTAGGAGTCGTAGTACGGCTCCAGGGCGATCACCTCGTCGCCGGGCTCCAGCAGCGCGAGCAGGGCGGCGGCGATCGCCTCGGTGGCGCCGGCGGTGACCAGGACCTCCGTGTCGGGGTCGTGGGACAGGCCGTAGCGGCGCTGCTGGTGTGCGGCGATCGCGGTGCGCAGCTCGGGGACGCCGGGGCCGGGCGGGTACTGGTTGCCGCGGCCGTCGCGCAGCGCCCGCACCGCCGCCTCCCTGATCTCCTCGGGGCCGTCGGTGTCGGGGAAGCCCTGGCCGAGGTTGAGGGAACCGGTCCGCAGGGCCAGGGCGGACATCTCCGCGAAGATCGTGGTCCCGAACTCGGCGAGCCGACGGTTCAGGAGGGGCCGCGCGCTGGAGGTCATACCGGCCATCCTGCGCCGAACCTCTGGAGTTCCTCAAGTCTGCTTTGGCTTGTGCGGGCGGCGGGCATCTCCCGTCCACACGCGTGAGCGAGGCACCCACGGGGGGCTGCTTCGGGGGATTCACGGGGGACGAAAGGACGGTGGCGTCATGGTCATCGGCATCACCTTGGTTCTGCTCTTCGCGCTGGTCTTCGTGCTGTACAAGGCGTTCGCGGCGGCGCCGGGACGCCGTTCCGGTCGCCGGACGGGGGCGTCCAGGAGCCGGCGCGGCAGTTGGTGGGCCGGGGATTCGGGGGGCAACTCCGTCGGGGCAGGGGGGAGTCACGGCGGGGTGTCCTGTGGGAGTGACTCGTCCTCCGGCGGTTCGTCCTGCGGGGGCGGGTCGTCGTGCGGGGGCGGCGGCGGATGCGGTGGAGGCAGCTGACGGGGGGCCTGCCTCCGTACGGGGGTGACGCGTCCGCGACGGTGGGGTCCGCGCCCGGTGCGGGCCCCACCGTGCTGTGCGCCCGCGTACGCGCCCGCGTATGCGTCAGGTGTGCGCTGGGTTGAACAGGTGATCTGGAGAGCCCCCGGGGGGATGGAAAGCCCACGAAGTTGGGTAAAAACGCTGTGGCAGCAGCACAGTTCGTGATTCCCTCTAAATCACCGGCACAGCCCTCCGACGCCCTGCGGATCCCCTTTCCGACCGGCCGAACGGCCGAACGGGCTGACGGGCCGAACTCCCCGGCGCCACCGGGGTGCGGCGGTGCCTCCGTCTCCCTCTCCTGCCCCTCCTTGTCCGCTTGCGGAGCCGATTCATGCTCACGACTCTGACCACCTCCTACACCGACACGCGCGCGGCCGACCTCGCCTGGGCCCTGGGGCGCGAGCCGCTCCCCGCGCTGGCCACGCTCGACCTCGAACTGACCGGAGCCAAGGTCCAGTTGAGGCTCCTCGGCGCGTCCCACCAGGTGCTGCTGGAAGAGGACCGGGGGGTCTGCTCGGAGACGGTGGCCTGCCTTCCGGGCAGCAGCACGCCCCTTCCGCTGGGTGTCGCCGAACAGGTGGGCGACTGGGAGTACGAGTTCGCCGCCCGGGTGGAGATGCTCTCCCCCGGTTCCTTCGGGGGGCGCGCGCAGGAGTTGCTCGCCCTGGTCTCCGACCATCCCCAGGGCCTCGCCGGGGTGTTCCCCGGGAGTCCGCACGCGTTCACCGCGATGCTCGCCCAGCGCCACGAGAACCAGGTCCACTGGCGGACCTGGCACGCCTATCCCCAGGACGGCCAGCTGGTGATGACCCGGACGAGGGTGGGCGTACGGGTGAAGGCGGCCGTCTGAGGGGCGTCGCGGAGGTTCCGTCAGCGGCTCCGTCAGCGTGAAACAAACACCACACGTGTGGGTGACGGTCCGCACCGGAGGCGTAACGTAACGTCGCAGGGGTGATCGAACCGCAGGCCCTCGCCCCGACCCGTCCCACGCAACCCCGGGACAGGCCGGGCGGCAGCGGCGGCGGCCCTTCGGACAGCCAGCTGAAGCTGCCGGTGCGGCAGGGCACCGGCCGGTTCCTGGTCCTCGCCGGGGTGTTCGTCTGCGCGGCCTGCGGACTCGTGTACGAGCTCGAGCTCGTGGCACTGGCCTCGTACCTGATGGGCGACTCGGTGACCCAGGCGTCCGTCGTGCTGTCCGTCATGGTCTTCGCCATGGGGATCGGCTCGCTGGCCGCCAAGCGGCTGCGCCGGCACGCGGCGGCCGGTTTCGGCGCCGTCGAGGCCGTGCTCGCCCTGGTCGGCGGGTGCAGCGCGATGGCCCTGTACGCCGTCTTCGCCTGGACCGGTTCCTGGGGCGGGCCGTGGGTCCACGGCCCGCACGTCCTGCTGGTCGCCTTCTCCCTCGCCGTCGGCCTGCTGATCGGGGCCGAGGTGCCGCTGCTGATGGAGCTGATCCAGCGGATCCGCCGCCAGGACGCGGGCGGCGCGGTGGCCGACCTGTTCGCCGCGGACTACGTCGGCGCTCTCGTCGGCGGGCTCGCCTTCCCCTTCCTCCTCCTGCCGTTCCTGGGCCAGTTGACGGGGACGCTGATCACCGGCGCGGTCAACACGGTGGTCGGCGGCGCGCTGGTGCTCGGCCTCTTCCGGCAGGACCTGACCCGCCGTGCCCGCCGGCTGCTGCTGATCGCCAACCTCTGCGTGCTGGCCGTCCTCGGCTCGGCCGTCCTGCTCGCCGACGACTTCGAGCGGGCCGCCCGCCACGCCATGTACGGCTCGGACGTCCGGGTCGCCCTGCAGACCGACGCGCAGGAAGTGGTGCTCACCGGCGGCCTCGACGGCCGGCCCCTGGACCTGTTCCTGGACGGCCGGCTGCGGGCCGGCAGCCGGGACGAACTCCGCTACCACGAGGCGCTCGCGCACCCCGCGATGACCGGCCCGCAGGCGCGCGTGCTCGTCCTCGGCGGCGGTGACGGACTGGCCGCCCGCGAGGTGCTGCGCCACCGCGGTGTGCGGCGGGTCGACGTCGTCGCGCTCGACGCGGGCGTCGTGCGGCTGGCCCGCCGCGACCCGGCCCTGTCCGAGCTGAACGACCACGCCCTGGACGACCCGCGCGTCCGCGTCAGCACCGCGGACGCCTTCGACTGGCTGCGCCGGGCACCCCCGGCGACGTACGACGTGGTGGTCTCCGACCTGCCGCGCCCGGAGGCCACCGAGAGCACCAAGCTGTACTCGCAGGAGTTCTACGGTCTGGCCCGGCGCGTCCTGGCGCCCGGCGGGCGGCTCGTGGTGCACGCCGGGCCGGTGGTGTCCCGGCCCCGGACGTTCTGGACGGTGGAGTCGACGGTCCGCTCGGCCGGCTTCCGCACCCGCCCGTACAGCAGGGGCGACCGGGGCTTCGTCCTGGCCGCCCGCTCCGTCCCCGAGCTGCGCCTGGACCCGTCCGGTCCCCGTCCGCGCACCCTCACCGACGGCTCCCTCGCGGCCGGTGCGCGAGCCGCCGCGCGCACCCGGGTCCCCGACCTGCCGCCGTCGACGCTGCTGCACCCCAGGTACGCCCGCTGAGCCGCTCTTTCGCGCCGACGGGGATACAGCCCGGCGCCGCCGTGGGTAGGCTCCGCAGTCATGGAGCACGAGGTGTTTGTTCCGGTTCCGGTGGAGCGGCTCAGGGAGGCGCTGGACGACCCCGCGCGGGTCGCCCGCGCGGTGCCGGGGCTCCAGCACGACGCCGGGACGGATCCGGTCGCCGGCCGGCTGAAGTTCCGCGTCGGCAGCCACTCCATCACCTACCGGGGCTCCGTACGGCTCTCCCGGCACGAGGACGGTTCCTACGCCGTCGAGGGCGACGCCGTCGAGACGCGCGGCACCGGTGCGGTGAAACTGGCGCTGCGGCTGCGCCCGCTGGCCGCGGAGGGCGGCGCCACGCTCACCGTCGACGGCACGGCGACGGCCGACGGCCGGGTCACGGAGCTCCCGGCGGACGCGGTGGCGTCGGCGGTGGCCCGCCTCCTGAACCGTTTCGCGGAGAACCTGGGAACGGCGGCGGACGAGCCTCCGGCCCCCGCACCGGCCCCCGTCTTCGACCCGGAGGCCGTCCCCCCGCCGCCCCTCGACCCCGCGCCCCGGGAGGAGACCGAGGACGACATCGGGGGTGACGTGGACGCTGCAGATTTCACAGGCGATGTGGACGACACGGATCTCGCGGACGTCACGGACGATGTGGATGCGTTCGACGGCATCGACGGCATCGACGGTGTCGACGACCTCGACGACCTCGACGACCTTGACGGCGCCGACGACACCGTCGCCGAGGCGGCGCACGCGCGGCGCACGATGATCGGCCGCAGTGCCGAGGAGGTGGACCACGCCCCGCCCCGGGGCCGTTACGCACCCGTCCCCGCCCCGCAGACCGTCTCCACGGTCACCCCCCTGCGCTGGGCCGCCCCGGCGGCCGCCCTGGCGGTGGCCTCGGCGATCGTCGCCGTGCGGGCACTGCGCAGACGCCGCTGACCCCGATCCGGGGCGCGGGCCCGGCCCGAAACCCGGGATGCCCTCTTGATCACCCCAGTAGGGTCGTCCCGTGAGCAACAAGGACATCACTCTGACCGCGGGCGACGCGGAGGTCACCGTGCGGCCGGAAAACGGCGGGCGGGTCTCGGGACTGCGGGTCGGGGGCGTCGAGCTGCTGCGCCAGGGCGACCGCTACGGGTGCTTCCCGATGGTTCCCTGGTGCGGGCGGATCCGGGACGGCCGGTTCCGGAACGGCGCCACCGTCCACCGGATGCCGCTGAACGCCCCGCCGAACGCCATCCACGGCACCGCCCGCGACGCCGTCTGGCGTACCGCCCGGGCGAGCCGGGACGAGGCCGTGATCACGTACGACCTCGGGGAGCCCTGGCCGTACTCCGGGCGGGTGACGCAGGTGATCACGCTCGGTGCGGACTCGCTGACCCTGGCCATGGCCGTCGAGACGTACGAGTCCTCCTTCCCCGCGCAGGTCGGCTGGCACCCCTGGTTCAACCGCGCCCTCGACGGCACGGACACGGCAGGCGCAGCAGACGCAGCGGACGTACGCATCGACTTCACGCCCGCGTGGCAGGAGGAGCGCGGCGACGACCACCTGCCCACCGGCCGGCGGATCGACCCGAGGCCGGGCCCCTGGGACGACTGCTTCGGCATGCCGGGCGGCGTCGACGTCACCCTCACCTGGCCGGGGCGGCTGGAGCTGAAGGTGACCAGCCGCGAGGAGTGGGTGGTGGTCTACGACGAGCAGCGCGAGGCCGTCTGCGTGGAGCCACAGACCGGTCCGCCCGACGGGCTGAACAGCCACCCGCGCCTGGTCACCCCACTGGAACCGCTGGAGGCCACGACCACCTGGACCTGGCGCGGGCTCTGAGGCCGTCTACCCTGGCTGCCATGAGCGAGGTACGCAGCGCGCTGCTGCAGCAGATCAAGGACAAGGCCGTGGTGCACGGCAAGGTGACCCTCTCCTCGGGTCTCGAGGCCGACTACTACGTCGATCTGCGCCGCGTCACCCTGGACGGCGAGGCCGCCCCGCTGGTCGGCCAGGTGCTGCTGGACCTCACCGACGGGCTGGAGTTCGACGCGGTCGGCGGGCTGACCATGGGCGCCGACCCGGTGGCCGCCGCCATGCTGCACGCCGCCGCCGCGCGCGGCCGGAGGCTGGACGCCTTCGTGGTCCGCAAGGCGGCCAAGGCGCACGGCCTGCAGCGGCGCGTGGAGGGCCCGGACGTCAAGGGCCGCCGGGTCCTGGTCGTCGAGGACACCTCCACCACCGGCGGCTCCCCGCTCACCGCCGTCGAGGCCGTGCGCGAGGCCGGCGCCGAGGTGGTGGCCGTCGCGACCATCGTCGACCGGGCGACCGGCGCCGCCGAGAAGATCCAGGAGGGCGCCGGGGTGCCGTACCTGTTCGCCTTCGGCAAGGACCAGCTCGGTCTGGACTGAGATCGCGGCCGACCGGCCGGTCCTCCGTCCGACAAGCTCCGACATAACGACTTGACCTGCGCCGTCGACCAGCCGGGCACGTCTGGGAGGATGGGGCCGACAATGACGTCGCATCCAAGGTTCCAGGTCAGGGCCGACAGCACCCAGTACGCCACACCGCACGCATAAGGAGCGGACAGATGCCCATCGCAACTCCCGAGGTCTACAACGAGATGCTGGACCGGGCGAAGGCAGGAAAGTTCGCCTACCCGGCCATCAACGTCACCTCGTCCCAGACCCTGCACGCGGCACTGCGCGGCTTCGCCGAGGCGGAGAGCGACGGCATCGTCCAGATCTCCACGGGCGGCGCCGAGTTCCTGGGCGGCCAGCACAAGAAGGAGATGGTGACCGGCGCGGTCGCCCTGGCCGAGTTCGCGCACATCGTCGCCGAGAAGTACGACGTCAACATCGCCCTGCACACGGACCACTGCCCGAAGGACAAGCTCGACGGGTACGTCCGTCCGCTGCTCGCCGTCTCGGAGGAGCGGGTCAAGGCCGGCCGCAACCCGCTGTTCCAGTCCCACATGTGGGACGGCTCCGCCGAGACGCTCGCCGACAACCTGAGCATCGCCCAGGAGCTGCTGGAGCGCGCCCGCGCCGCGAAGATCATCCTCGAGGTCGAGATCACCCCGACCGGCGGTGAGGAGGACGGCGTCTCGCACGAGATCAACGACTCCCTCTACACCACGGTCGACGACGCGATCCGCACGGCGGAGGCGCTCGGCCTCGGCGAGAAGGGCCGCTACCTGCTGGCCGCGTCCTTCGGCAACGTGCACGGCGTGTACAAGCCGGGCAACGTGGTCCTCCGTCCCGAGCTGCTGAAGGAGCTCAACGAGGGCACCGCCGCCAAGTACGGCAAGCCGGCCGGCTCGCAGCCGTTCGACTTCGTCTTCCACGGCGGCTCGGGCTCCAGCGAGCAGGAGATCCTGACCGCCCTGGAGAACGGCGTGGTCAAGATGAACATCGACACGGACACGCAGTACGCCTTCACGCGTCCGGTCGTCGACCACATGTTCAAGAACTACGACGGTGTCCTGAAGGTCGACGGCGAGGTCGGCTCCAAGAAGACCTACGACCCGCGCACCTGGGGCAAGCTGGCCGAGGCGTCGATGTCCGCGCGCATCGTCGAGGCCTGCCGGAACCTGCGCTCCACGGGCACCCGGATCAAGTAACCCGCTCGTACGCGTCGAGCCCGGCACCTGCCCAGGTGCCGGGCTCTTCCGTATGCTCCCCGTATGCCCGATGTCCGGCTGGCCTCCCCGCAGGGCAAGTGGATCCTGCTGACCACGGTGCTCGGTTCCAGCATGGCCCTGCTGGACTCCACCGTCGTCAACGTCGCCCTCCCGCGCATCGGCCGCGACCTCGACGCGGACCTCGCCGCCCTGCAGTGGACGGTCAACGCGTACATGGTCACGCTGGCCGGGCTGATCCTGCTGGGCGGGGCGCTGGGGGACCGGTTCGGCCGCCGGAAGGTGTTCGTCGTCGGGGTGCTGTGGTTCGCGACGGCCTCCCTGCTGTGCGGTATCGCCCCGAACGCCGGTGTGCTGATCGCCGCCCGCGCCCTGCAGGGCGTCGGCGGCGCGCTGCTCACGCCCGGCTCGCTCGCCCTGATCCAGGCGTCCTTCCATCCCGACGACCGGGGCCGGGCGGTGGGCCTGTGGTCCGGCTTCGGCGGGATCGGCGCGGCGGTCGGCCCGTTCCTCGGCGGCTGGCTGGTGGACGGGCCGGGCTGGCGCTGGGTGTTCCTGATCAATGTGCCGCTGGCCGTGGTGTGCGCCCCGATCGCCGTGCGCCACGTACCGGAGTCGGACGGCGGGCAGCAGGCCACCGGCCGCTTCGACGTGCTCGGCGCGGTCCTCGGCGCGCTCGCCCTCGCCCTGGTGACGTACGCGCTGATCGAGGCCGGTGGGGGCTCTCCGGTGGTCGCGGTCGCCGCCGTCGCCGGACTGGCCGCCGCCGTCGCCTTCGTGGCCGTGGAGAAACACCGCGAGCACCCGATGATGCCGCTGGACGTCTTCGCCTCCCGCCAGTTCACGGCGGTCAACGTCGTCACGCTGTGCGTGTACGCGGCCTTCGGCGGTTTCTTCTTCCTCGCCGCGCTCCAGCTCCAGGTCGCCGTCGGCTGGTCCGCGCTCGCCGCCGGCACGGCCCTGCTGCCCACGACCGCGATGATGCTGCTGCTCTCGGCCCGCTCCGGCGAGCTCGGCGACCGCATCGGGCCGCGCATCCCGCTCACCGTCGGACCGCTGCTGTGTGCCGCCGGGATGCTGCTGATGACGCGGGTCGGGCCGGGCGCCTCGTACCTCACCGATGTGCTGCCGGCGCTGCTGGTGCTGGGCCTCGGCATGGTCACCCTGGTGGCGCCGCTGACCGCGACCGTCCTCGCCGCCGTGGAGACCGCGCGAGCGGGCCTGGCCAGCGGCATCAACAACGCGGCGGCCCGCGCGGCCGGCCTGGTGGCGGTGGCCGCGCTGCCGCTGCTGGTCGGGATGGGGCCGGAGGCGTACCGGGAGCCGGACGCCTTCAACGAGGCGTTCCGGCAGGCGATGGTGCTGTGCGCCGGGGTCCTGGTGGTCGGCTCGGCCCTCGCCTTCGCGACCGTACGGCGTCCCGCGCCGGGCTGCCGGCGCCCCGAATGCCGTACCCACGGCAGCGTGGCCGTGCCCCCGCTGGAGGCCGAGACCGAACTCGAGCCCGGGACGGGGCGGAAAGGTGGTGTTTCACGTGAAACACCACCGCCGCCCGGGCCCCGGATGCCCGGAACCTAGGTGCCCGGGAGTCCGGGACTCTAAGCCCGCTTCAGCTCCTCGTACGCCTCGGCGCTGCTGTCCTGGAGGAACTGGCGGCACCGCTCCGCCTCGTCCTTCTCCTCGATCGCCTCGGCGGCGCGGGCGAGGGCGGCGAGGCAGCGCAGGAAGCCGCGGTTGGCGCGGTGGCTCCAGGGGATCGGGCCGTGGCCCTTCCAGCCGGCCCGGCGCAGCGCGTCGAGCCCCCGGTGGTAACCCGTCCGGGCGTACGCGTACGACTCCACCACTCGCCCCGCCTCGAAGGCGTCGTCGGCGAGCATGGCCCAGGCCAGCGAGAACGTGGGGAACTTCGCCACCACCTCGGCCGGAGGCAGGGAGTCCTCGGCGAGCAGGCGGTACGCCTCCTCGTTCTCCGGCAGGTGCGTGGGGTCCGGGCCACCGAGCAGGTTCTTCTGAGTGGTCATGCCGCCAGTCTGCCATCTACGGCGAGGCGCCCTCCCGGGGCCGTGCGGTGGCGCCCGACGTGTCCGAGGCGGTCGACGCGGGCGGGTCCAGGGTGACGGCGAGGAGGGCGGCGTCGTCCTGGAGATTCCCCCCGGTGTGCCGGGAGACGGCGGAGAGGACGGCGTCGAGTACCGCGTCCGGGTCGGGCGGAAAGTGCCGGGAGAGTGCCGGAACGGGGTCGAAGAAGGTCCCGTCCGCGTCGCGGGCCTCGTTGATGCCGTCGGTGTACAGCACCAGGGTGGCCCCGACGGGCAGGTCGAACAGGTCGACCGGGATCTCGTCGTCGGCGTCGAGGAGGTCGAGGCCCAGGGGCAGCGCCGGCGCGGTCGGTTCCAGCAGGAGCGCCTTGCCCTCGTGGACCAGCAGGGGCGCCTCGTGGCCCCGGTTGGCGACGCGGAGCACGGAGTAGTCGGGGGGAAGCTCCGCGACGACGGCCGTGGCGAACGACTCGGCTTCCGCTCCGCTCGCGTGTCTGATGCCCGACTGCATCCGGTCCTCCAGCTGCCGGACGACGCCCGGCAGATCCGGTCGGTGGTCGCTGGCCTCGTGGAACGAGCCGAGCAGGGCGTTGACGGTACGGGCCGCCTCGACCCCCTTGCCGCGCACGTCGGCGATGAGCATCCGGATGCCGTGGGGCGTCTCGTGGACCGCGAAGAGGTCACCGCCGATGGAGGCCTCCTTGTGGGCGACCTCGTACCGGGTGGCCACGGCCAGCCGCCCCACCCGGTCGGGCAGGTCCGGGAGCACCGCCCGCTGCAGCACGGCCGCCACCTCGCGGCTCGTTCTCAGGTCCGCCCGGTCGCGGGTCAGCAGCACGTTGAGGAACGCCGCGACGACGGTGAGAACGACCAGGCTGCTGAACGGGACGAGCTCGTCGGGGGTCGGCTCTCTTCTCAGGAACACGAGGCCGAGCCCCACGAGGTTCGCCGCCACGCCGGTGGCGATCGTCCCGCGCAGGGAGAGAAGCGGCGCGGCCGCCACCGGGGCTGCCACGAGCAGGGGGAACGTGTTGAGACCCCCTCGGGTGAAGAAGCTGAGGACGAGTGCGGCCACGATGATCGCGGCGGGCAGCCCGCGCAGCCGACGCCCCCTTCCCGTCGGCTCCTCGTGGCCGCTCGACTCCTTGCGGCCGTTGCGCGCTCCGCGGCCCATGACCCGATCGTCTCAGGGAATCGGGCCCCCGGCAGGCCCGGCGATGTTCACACCGGGCGGACCTTGCGGTCGTGGGTGACCATGAGCAGGATGCACCGTGGGGACCGGGGCCCCCGTGTCGGTAACGGCAGGGGCGGACCGCTACCCGGAGTACATTTCAGGAGACAGCGATGTCCCACGAGGCTTTTGAGCCGGAGACCCCGCATCTCGACTTCGAGGGCACGACCCCCTACGAGGACTACGTCAGGGCGGATGTCCTCACCCACCTCCAGCACACCCTCTCCGACGATCCCGGAGAGATGGTCTTCCTGGTCACGACCCAGGTGATGGAGCTGTGGTTCACCGTCATCGTGCACGAGTGGGAGACGGCGGCGAACGCGCTGCGGGGTGACGACGTACCGACCGCGATCGACGCGCTGAAGCGGTCCGTGCGGGAACTGGAGGCGCTGAACGCCTCCTGGAAACCACTCGGACAGCTCACTCCCGCCCAGTTCAACGCCTACCGCGGCGCGCTCGGCGAGGGCTCCGGCTTCCAGTCGGCGATGTACCGGCGCCTGGAGTTCCTGCTCGGCGACAAGTCCGCGTCCATGCTGGTCCCGCACCGGGGCGCGCCCCGGGCGCACGCCGAGCTGGAGAAGGCGCTGCACGAGCCGAGCCTGTACGACGAGGTGCTGCGCTTCCTCGCTCGGCGCGGGCACGCGATCCCCGAGGACGTGCTGCGGCGCGACGTGTCCCGGCGGTACGAGCCGTCACCGGAGGTGGAGGCGGTCTGGACGGCCGTCTACTCGGGTGACGAGCGGGACGAGACGGCCCGCCTCGGCGAGGCGCTGACCGATGTCGCCGAACTAGTGTGGCGCTGGCGCAACGACCACCTGGTCGCCACCCGCCGCGCGATGGGCGCCAAGGCGGGCACCGGAGGCTCCGCCGGGGTGGCCTGGCTGGAGAAGCGGGCGCAGAAGAACGTGTTCCCCGAGCTGTGGACGGCGCGATCCCATGTCTGAACCGGTCGGGAAAGCCGAGGAAGCCGTGAAAGCTGTAAAGGCCGAGGAAGCCCTGAAATTGGACGCGGCCGACGAACTGGCCGTCCATCGGGCCGCGTTCGTGCTGGAGGAGGACGGCGAGACCGTCTACCTCGACGGCAACTCGCTGGGCGCGCTGCCCGCCGCCGTCCCCGGCCGGATCGAGGACGTGGTCCGCCGGGAGTGGGGCGAGCTGCGCATCCGGTCCTGGACGGAAGAAGGCTGGTGGACGGCGCCCGAGCGGATCGGCGACCGCATCGCGCCGCTGGTCGGCGCGGCGGCCGGGCAGATCGTGGTCGGCGACTCCACCAGCGTCAACGTGTTCAAGGCGCTGGTGGCCGCGGTGCGGATGGCGCGGCGGACGGATCCGGGGCGGGACGAGATCGTGGTCGACGCGACCACGTTCCCCACGGACGGCTACATCGCCGAGTCGGCGGCCCGGATGACCGGCTGCACCCTGCGTCCGGCACCGCCGTCCGAGGTGGCGGGCGCGCTCGGCGCCCGTACCGCCGCCGTGCTGCTCAACCACGTCGACTACCGCACCGGCAGGCTGCACGACCTCCCCTCGCTCACGGCCGCCGTGCACGCGGCGGGGGCGTACGTCGTGTGGGACCTGTGCCACAGCGCGGGCGCGCTGCCGGTCGGACTGGACGAGCACCGTGTGGACCTGGCGGTCGGTTGCACCTACAAGTACCTGAACGGCGGCCCCGGCGCCCCGGCGTTCCTGTACGTGCGCGAGGACCTGCAGCACCTCTTCGACTCCCCGCTGCCCGGCTGGAACTCCCACGCGGAGCCCTTCGGGATGCGCCCGGAGTACGAACCGGCGCCGGGCGCGCTGCGCGGGCGGGTCGGCACCCCGGACATCCTCTCCATGCTCGCCCTGGAGGCGGCGCTGGAGGTCTGGGACGGCGTCACGGTCGAGGCGGTGCGGGCCAAGTCCCTCGCGCTGACGGACTTCTTCCTGGAGTGCGTCGAGGCGTACGTCTCCGAGGACAGGGTCGCGTGCGTGACCCCGCGCGCGCACCGGGAGCGGGGCAGCCAGATCGCCCTGAGCTGCCCGGACGCCGGTGACGTGATGAAGCGGCTGATCGAGCGCGGGGTCGTCGGCGACTTCCGCCGCCCGGACGTGCTCCGCTTCGGCTTCACCCCGCTGTACGTCGGCTTCGCGGACGTGGAGCGGGCGGCGCGGCTCCTGGCGGACGTCCTGGCGGAGACCTCGACGGACGCCTCCGCGGGGACCGGGGCCTAGGAGACGGCCCGGCCGGGACGGTGCCCGCGCGGTGCGGGTGTGGACGGGGTGTGGACGGGAGCGGAGGCCGGTGCGGCACGGTCTGCTGTCGAACCGCTCCGCAGGGTGTTCACCGAGCGTGATATCCCCATGTCCATGCCCGTCGTCGGGCTGATACCGTCCCGGCCAACGGCCGACGTCTTCTCCCGTCCGCCAAGTACGTTTCATCGCTGAGAGGTTGGAGCATGTCGGACGACTCCGCAGCCGCCCGGGCCGCCGCCGAGGAGGAGTCGGCCTTCTCCCACCCGCCCGTCGCCCCCGACGCCACCGCGGCCTACGGCGACCACCCGGACCAGCTGATCGACTTCTACGCGCCGCGCGGCACGGGCGGCCCCGCGCCGGTCGTCGCCGTCCTGCACGGCGGCGCCTGGCGCGCCCCCTACGACCGGCGGCACATCAGCCCGTTCGCCGCGTTCCTGGCCGGGCGGGGCTTCGCCGTGGCCAGCGTCGAATACCGGCGCGGTGCGGAGCCGGAGACCGGCGGGGACCCGGTCGCGGGCCGGTGGCCCGACACCTTCGACGACGTCGCCGCCGCGCTGGACGCCCTGCCCGAGCTGGTCCGGCAGCACCTGCCGACGGCCGACCCGCGCCGCACGGTGCTCACCGGCCACTCGGCCGGCGGCCATCTGGCGCTGTGGGCCGCCGCCCGGCACGTCCTGCCCGCCGACGCGCCGTGGCGCACCGACCGCCCCGCCCCGCTGCGCGGGGTCGTCGCGCTCGCCCCGGCCGCCGACTTCGAGGTCGCCGACAAGCTGGACGTCTGCGGCGGCGCGACCCGCCAGTTCCTGGGCGGCGACGAGCACTTCGCCGAACGCCGGCCCTACGCCGACCCGGCGCTGCTGCTGCCCACCGGCATCGCCACGGTCCTCGTCCAGGGCCGGGACGACATCGACGTCCCGCAGGCGGTCGCCGAGTCCTACGCGGAGGCGGCGGCGAAGGCCGGCGAGGTGGTCGGGCTGACACTGCTGGCGGACGCCGGCCACTTCCCGCTGATCGACCCGGCGGCGGACGCCTGCGCGGTGGTGGCGGAGGAGATCGCCCAACTCGCCTGGTGAACCGGGCCACCGGGTCACCGGGCCGCCGGGCTACTGGGTCACCGGGTCACCGGGTCACCGGGCCGCCGGGCTACCGGGCCGCTGGGCTACCGGGCCGCCGGGCCGCCGGGTCGCTGGGCCGCTGGGTACCCGGTCGTGCCCGTCGGCCCCGTCATACCTGAGAGCTACCTCCCGGGTGAGTCCCCTGGTGGGACGCGGACTACCCGCGCCGATCCGTAACTTCCTTCCCTGACAAGCCCGATGACCCGGGCGAACAGGGGGGAAGAACATCATGGGGCTCCGGTGGCGCCGTACCGCACTCGCCGTTCTCATCGCCTCGGCCGTGACCCTGCCCGTGGCCGGCGCGGCCCGGCCCCAGGTCCCCGCTCCGGCCCCCGCCGGGCTCGCCCCGCCGACCGCGGCCACCCTCGACGCCGCCTACGCCGCCCACCGCGCCGACGCCGAGGCGGCGGCGCGGATGGCCGCCGACCACGGCGACCGGCGGCGCGCGGCGGCCGACCGCGCCCTGGCAGACCCCGACCGGCAACTGCTCGCCTTCGACGGCCGCGGCTCCGGGCTGGTGACCGAGGTGCTCGGCGACCTCGCGCACGCCGACCGGATCGCCGTCCTGGTCCCCGGTTCCGACACCGGCATCGACACCTACGGCCGGTTCCGCGCCGCCGCCGAGGCCCTGCACGCGCGGCTCACCCGGGAGGCCCCGGCGGGCACCCGGACGGCGGTCGTCGCCTGGCTCGGCTACGAGACGCCCGGCACGGTCGACGTCGCCGTCGCCACCACCGACCGGGCCGACCGGGCCGCCCCCGAACTACGTTCCCTCGTCGACGACGTGCGCGCCGTCTCCGGTCCGCGCGCCCGCATCTCCCTGATCTGCCACTCCTACGGCTCGGTCGTGTGCGCCGGTGCCGCCGCCGACCTGGACGTCGGCGACATCGTCCTCGTCGGCAGTCCGGGAACCGGCGTCGACACCGCCGCCGCGCTGCGCACCCGGGCCCGGATCTGGGCGGCTCGGGGCGCCGACGACTGGGTGGCGAACGTCCCGCACCTCAGCGCCGATCTGTTCGGCACCACCGTCGGCTTCGGCGCCGACCCCGTCACGCCGGAGTTCGGCGCCCGGGTCTTCGCGGCCGGCGACGGCGGCCACAGCGACTACTTCGACCCCGGCTCCCCCTCCCTGGCCAACCTGACCCGGATCGTCCTCGGCCGGACCGCGGCGGTGACCCGTGACTGACCTGAGCCCGAACGCCGTACGCGACGCCCTGCGGCAGGCTGCCGACCGCGTCGACGCCGCCACCCCCGCCCACCGCGACCGCGCCGTGGACGCCCTGCGCGCCCTCGCCGTCCTCGGTGTCGTCCTCGGCCACTGGCTGGTCACCGCCCTCGTCGCGGACGGCGGCACCCTGCGCACGGCCAGTCCCCTCCAGCACCTGCCCTGGCTGGCGCCCGTCTCCTGGCTGTTCCAGACCCTCGCCGTGTTCTTCCTGGTCGGCGGCCATGTGGCGACCCGCGGGTACGCCTCGGCCCGCGCCCGGGGCGTCCCGTACCACCGCTGGCTGCGGGACCGGCTGACCCGGCTGTTCAAGCCGGTCGCCGCCGTCCTCAGCCTGTGGACGGCCGTCGCGGTCGCGCTCCTGCTCTCCGGAACCGAGTACGCGACCGTCCGCACGCTGGTGAAACTCGCCCTGTCCCCGCTCTGGTTCCTGCTGGTCTTCGCCGCCCTCACCGCCGCGACCCCGCTGCTGGCCCGGCTCCACCCGCTGTGGCCGCTCGCCGCCGTCCTCCCCGTGGACGTGGTGCGTTTCGGTCTCGACGGCCCCGCCTGGCTCGGCTGGATCAACCTCGCGGCCGGCTGGCTGGTCCCCTACACCCTGGGCGCCGCCTGGACCCGGGGCGAGCTGGAACGCCACCGCTCCGGCCTGCTCCTGCTCGTCGGCGGTACGGCGGTCACGGCCGCGCTCGTCGCCTGGGCCGGCTACCCGGCCTCGATGGTCGGCGTCCCGGGCGCCGCCGTCTCCAACCTCGACCCGCCGACCCTGGCCGCCGTCACCTTCGGCCTCGCCCAGTGCGGACTGGCGCTGCTGCTGCGGGAGCGGCTGCGGGACGCGATGCGGCGGCCGGTCGCGTGGGCGGCGGTGGCACTGGTCAACCTCTCCGCGATGACGATCTTCCTCTGGCACCAGACGGCCCTGATGGCGACCACCGCCACCGGACTCCTCCTCGGCCGCCTGCCCGGCCTGCACACCCTCCCCGACGACCTCGGCTGGATCGCCGCCCGGCTGGCCTGGCTGCCGGTGCTCGCCGGAGCCCTCGCTGTGTGCTGGGCCGCGTTCCGGTCCTGGGAGCAGCAGGGCGGGCGGGGGTGCGGAGGGCCCCGGACGTCTGGCCGGGCGCGACCCCAAGTCGTGTGCACACAGCAGCAGTTGACGGACCGGGGCGCGGTGGAGGGAGTACGGCGTGTCTAGGCTGGCGCGGATGACGGAATCGGGGGTCGCGCGGGTGTTCGGACGGGTGGTGGCGGGCCGGGTGGTGCGTTGGCTGCGTGTGCTGCGCGATGACCTGTGCACCGCGCGGGCGGACCCGCTGCCGCCGTTCAAGTGGCTGCGTTGGCTGCCGCACGGGGTGTTGTGTCTGGCCGGACTCGGGATTTTCGGGGGTGGCTTCGCCCAGCTCCGGGACCACGGGCACGTGGAGATCGGCTTCGCGACCGCGGTCGCGGTCGGACAGGGCGGCGCCGTGATCGTCGGGCTGTGGCGGCCGATCACCGCCTGGTGGATGTCGCTGGGGTCCACGGTGCTGGGGGCGGTCGCGGTCCATCACCTGCTCCACGGCCCGGCGGCCGGCTTCCAGTGGCCCTGGACCGCTGCCGGCATCGTCGCCCATCTGCTGGTCCTGCTGCTGCTCACGCTGCGCGTGCGGACCCGCGTCTCGGTCGAGGCCCTGGTGCTCACCTTGCTGTTCACCTATGTCTTCCAGGCACTCTGGGGCGGCCCGGACTACTTGTCCACCGGCATGCTCGCCGCCTCCCTGTCCACCGTCGTGGTCGTGCTCGGCATCGCCCTGCGCGGCCGTCGCGAGGCCCGCGCCGAACTCGTGGAGCAGACCACGCTCACCGCAGAGGAACGCTCCCGGCGCACCCTGCTGGAGGAACGCAGCCGGATCGCCCGCGAACTGCACGACGTGGTGGCCCACCACATGTCGGTCATCTCCATCCAGGCCCAGGTTGCCCCGCACCTGGTGGAGAACCCGTCCGAGGAGCTGAAGGAGAACCTGGCCGGCATCCGGCAGAACGCCGTCGACGCGCTGACCGAACTCCGCCGCGTCCTGGGCGTCCTGCGCTCCGAACACCCCGGCGGCACCGGCGATCGCGAGGGCGTGCCCGGCCCGCACCCGGACGGCTCCGCCACCGCGCCCCACGCTCCCCACGCCCCGCAGCCCACCCTGGCCCGGCTGGGGGCGCTGGTGGAGAACACCCGCGCCGCCGGACTCACCGTCACCACCGAGATCACCGGCGAGCGGCGCCCGCTGCCGCCCGGCGTGGAACTGTCGGCGTACAGGATCGTGCAGGAGGCGCTGAGCAACGTCCTGCGGCACGCACCCGGCGCCACCGCCCAGGTCCGCCTCGCCTACGACCGGGACGGGCTGCGGATCGAGGTCCTCAACAGCCGCCCCACCCGCGAGGCACCGCTGTCCTCGGGAGCCGGGCACGGACTGCTCGGGATGCGGGAACGGGCCGCGATGCTCGGCGGTACCCTCACCGCCGGCCCCCGGACCGGCCACGGCTACAAGGTCGAGGCCCACCTCCCGGTCTCCGCCCCGCACGCTTCCGACCCCCCTCCACAGAACGGCCCCGCATGATCCGCGTACTCGTCGCCGACGACCAGCAGATGGTCCGGCAGGGCTTCACCGTGCTGCTGAACACCTACCCCGACATCGAGGTGGTCGGCCAGGCGGTCGACGGGCTGGACGCGGTCGCCCAGGTCGCCGAACTCGCCCCGGACGTCGTCCTGATGGACATCCGCATGCCCGAACTCGGCGGCATCGAGGCCACCCGCCGCATCACCACGGCCACCCCGCACATCCGGGTGCTGGTGCTGACCACCTTCGACCTCGACGAGTACGTGTACGAGGCACTGCGGGCCGGCGCCTCCGGCTTCCTGCTGAAGGACGCCTCCTCTGACCAACTCGCCGAGGCGGTACGGGTGGTGGCATCCGGAGACGCGCTGCTCGCGCCCGGCATCACCCGCCGCCTGATAGCCGAGTTCTCCCGGCTGGACACCCGGCCCCGCCCCCCGCTCAGGGACCGCGTGGGCGACCTCACCGAACGCGAGACGGAGGTGCTGTCGCTGATCGCGCAGGGCCTGTCGAACGCGGAGATCGCCCTGCGGCTGGTGGTCGCCGAACAGACCGTGAAGACGCACGTCGGCCGCATCCTGGTGAAACTGGGCCTGCGCGACCGCACCCAGGCGGCGGTCTTCGCGTACGAGTCGGGGCTGGTCCGCCCCTCCGGGTACTGACCCTCCATCCGGGTACTGACCCTCCGAAAGAGGGCCGGCAGGCCGTCCGCGCGGCCCGCGTAGTACCTGAGACGGACGCCCGGGGACCCGTCTCAGCGGGGACGACCGCGGTCACCCGGGCGGCCTACCGTGTGAGCGTGACCGAGACGACTCACCTGAAGCCACCGTCCGCGCCGCCCGGGGGCGGGGCCGGGACATCGCGCAGCCCGGAGTACCGGCTGGCCCAGAAAGCCCTGGGCGGGCTGCGCCAGGACCTGTTCCACGATGCCTTCGCCTATCGTCCGCTGCCGCGCACGGACGCTTCCGGGCCGATCGCCCGCCGACTGCCCGGCCGGCTGCGGTCCGCCGCGGAGCAGCTTCCGCACACGGTGGTGGCCCTGGCCGCCCTGTTCGTCCTGTGGGTCGGTGCGGCGGGCGGCGGTACCGACAGCGGTCCGCTGGCCCTGCTGACCGGCCTGATCTGCGCGCTTCCCGTGCTGGCCACCCTGATCCGGCCGGTCGGAGCGTTCTGGCTGTCGATGGCGGCGACCCCCGTGACCGCGGTACTGAGCGGCGGCTGGGGCGACTGGCCGTGGATGCCCGGCGCGTTCATCGGCCACCTGGTGGTGCTGGTCGTCGTGGCGCTCCGCACCCGGCCCCGCACCGCCGCCTGGATGTGGGTCCTGACCGCCCTGTACGCCTTCCTCTCGGACGTCGTGTTCAGCGACCCGTACTACTACACGAACAGCGCGCCCATGACGGTGACCTCCGCCATCGCCCTGCTCGTGGTCTCCGTCTGGCACATCCGACGGACGGCCGAGGAGGAGGTGACCGCCCAGCAAACGGTCACCGCGCACGAACGCTCCCGGCGCACGCTCCTCGAGGAGCGCACCACCATCGCCCGCGAGCTGCACGACGTGGTGGCGCACCACATGTCGGTGGTCGCCATCCAGGCCGAGGCCGCCCCCTACCGGGTGGAGAACCCGCCGCCCGAGCTGGAACGCGCCTTCGCCACCATCCGCGAGAACGCGGTGGCCGCCCTCACCGAGCTGCGCCGGGTCCTGGGCGTGGTCCGCGCCGAGGACTACGAGGCTCCCGACGCCCCGCAGCCCACCCTCGCCGACCTGGACGCCCTGCTCGCCAACGTGCGGGACACCGGTCTGGACGTGGAGAAGGTGGTGACCGGCGCGGTGCGCGAGCTGCCGCAGGGCGTGGAGCTGTCGGCGTACAGGATCGTGCAGGAGGCGCTGAGCAACAGCCTGCGGCACGCGCCGGGAGCGAGCGCCCGGGTCGAGATCGGGTACGTCCTCGGCGGCCTCGGTCTGCGTGTGGTCAACGGCCCGGCCCCCTCACCGAACCTGGTGAAGCCCTCGCCCGGCGCCGGGCACGGCGTCACCGGCATGCGCGAGCGGGTCTCCATGCTGAACGGCGAGATGACGGCCGGCCCGACCGACGACGGCGGCTACGAGGTCGCGGTGTTCCTGCCGGTCGCCTCGGTGAACGAGAACGAAGGTGACGCATGACCATTCGCGTCCTGATCGCGGACGACCAGATGATGGTGCGCGAGGGCTTCTCGGTGCTGCTGAACGCGATGCCGGGCATCGAGGTCGTCGGCGAGGCCGTCAACGGCCGGGAAGCGGTGGACCGGGTCCGCGAACTCGCCCCCGACGTCGTCCTGATGGACATCCGCATGCCCGAGCTGAACGGCATCGAGGCGACCCGCGAGATCGTCGCCGCCGACGGCGCCGCGAAGGTGCTGGTGCTGACCACCTTCGACCTCGACGAGTACGTCTACCAGGCGCTGCGCGCGGGCGCCTCCGGCTTCCTCCTCAAGGACGCCTCGGCCCGCCAACTCGCCGACGGGGTGAGGATCGTCGCGTCCGGAGAGGCGCTGCTCGCCCCCACGGTGACCAAACGCCTGATCACCGAGTTCTCCAAACTCTCCGAGGCCCCGCGCCTGATGCCGTCCGCGCACGCGGCCTACGGCGACCTGACCGAGCGGGAGACGGAGGTCCTGGTGCTCATCGCGCAGGGCCTGTCGAACGCGGAGATCGCCGGACGACTGGTGGTCGCCGAATCGACGATCAAGACCCATGTGAGCCGCATCCTGGTGAAACTGGGCCTCCGCGACCGCACCCAGGCAGCCGTCTTCGCCTACGAGGCCCGACTGGTGACACCGGGCTGACCGGGCTGATCGTGCTGCCCGGAGAGCTCGCACCACACGTACTTGCCCCGGTTGCCGAACCGGGAGAGCGGATGCCAGCCCCACAGGTCGGAGCAGGCCCTGACGAGGGCGAGCCCTCGGCCGTCCTCCTCGGTGACGCCACCGTCCCACCCGGCGGGAGCGAGCGGCGGTTCGGGGTCCGTGTCCCACGCCCCGATCCGCAGCACGCCGGCCGCCCACCGCACCCGCAGCGCGGCGGGCCCCTTGGTGTGCGTCACGGCGTTGGTGACCAGCTCCGTCGCCAGCAGTTCGGCGACGTCGACCAGGCGGATCAGGCCGTGCATCGTGAGGACGAGCCGGAGGGTACGGCGACTGATGGTGACGGCGCGCGGGTCGTTCGGGATGTACAGGGAGTACTCCCAGGGCTCGTCCTCGGGCATGCGGCAACTCCGTTCGGTGAGGTGAGGGGCGTCGCAGCCACCGGGCGGTGTCATTGCCGCAGCCGTCATGACAGGACGAAGCGGTGCACTTCCGGCACCCCGGCGTTCCACAGCGTGTGCGTCGCGTCACTGACGGTATGGCACTAATTGGTGCCAGTGCAACTGGTTGGCGTAGCCTGACACCCGAATGTGGGGCCATTACAGGGACGTTGAGCGGGAGGGCGCGTGCCGCCGAGGAGGAATCCCACTGCGCGACAGGTGCGCCTGGGAACAGAACTGCGCAGGCTGCGCGAGGCTGCCGGTCTGAAGGCCCGGGAGGTGGCAGCGTTACTGAACTCGACCTCGGGTCAGATGAGTCACGTAGAGCTCGGCATCGCGGCTGTCAGCGCGGAGCGCGTTCGCCGCTTGGCCGCCCATTGCGCCTGCATGGACAACGAGTTGATCGACGCACTCGTGGCCATGGCGACTGACCGTACGCGCGGTTGGTGGGAGGAGTACCGAGGGATCCTGCCGCCGGCGTTCCTGGACACGGCCGAAGCCGAGCACCACGCGACATACCTGCGCGAAGTGGTGGTCATGCACGTGCCCGGTCTGTTGCAGACCGCGGACTATGCGCGTGCCGTCTTCAGCTACATGCGCCCAGAACTCTCCGAGAGCGAGGTGGCTGCGCGCGTGGAGCACCGGATGAACCGACGCGTGATCATCGAGCGTGACAGCCCGACGCCGTACGAAACGGTCATCCATGAATTCGCCCTGCGCGTTCATGTGGTCGATCGCCAGGCGTCACGTGCTCAACTGCGCTTCATCCTGGATGAGATCGAGAAGGGGCATGCCACGGTGCGTGTCGTCCCCGTCGACTTCGAAGGCTTCGCGGGGGCTGGAGCTTCGATGGTGTACCTCGGTGGCCCGGTTCCCCAACTGGACACGGGGCTGCGTGATTCGCCCACGGGTGTCGTCTTCTGCGATGCACAGGCCCAACTGAAATGGCTCCGTGCGTTGTTCCATAAGGTGGAGAGCGCGGCGCTGGAGCCTGTGGCGTCGCGAGACGTCATCCACCGGCTGGCGAAGGAGATGTGAGGCGCACGATGACCGAGGCCCTGAACTGGCGGAAGTCCACCTATTCAAGCGGCGGTGACGGCGACACCTGCGTCGAGATAGCGGAAGCGCACCCCCGTATAGCCATCCGCGACTCCAAGGCACCCGCCCGCGCCACTCTCTCCTTCCCCGCCCGCTCCTTCGGCGCCTTCATAGAGTCGGTCAAGAGGTCGCGCGGATAGGCGGGTGAGCTGGGGCAGGCCGACCGCGGCGTGGGTGTGGCGGCCTGTGAGTCAGACCCGGTCCAGAGGCCGGTGCGATCCGCTGGGGAGTTCTGCTTCGATCACGTCGCCCGGGCGCACCACGCCGCCCTCCTTCACGATGCTCATGATTCCGGCCTTGCGTACGAGGTTTCCGGCTTCGTCGCGGCCGACGACCTGCTTCAGCAGTCCGTCCTGGAAGGTGTCGATCTGCAGGCAGGGATTGCGCAGGCCGGTCACCTCCAGCACCGCGTCGTCGCCGATGCGCAGCAGCGTGCCGACCGGCAGGCCGAGCAGGTCGACGCCCCGGGTGGTGATGTTCTCGCCGAGGTCACCGGGCGCCACCTCGAATCCCTCCGCACCGACCTCGGCGAAGAGCTCCTCATGGATGAGGTGGACCTGGCGCAGGTTCGGCTGGGTGGGGTCCTGCGCGACCCGCGAGCGGTGCTTGACCGTGACGCCGGCATGTACGTCCCCCTCGACCCCGAGCCCGGCGAGCAGCGTGATGCTGTCCCGGTTCGGCTTGGTGAACGAGTACGCGCCGTTGCTGCTGACGGCCGTGACTGTCCCGTGCATCCTCGGATCTCCCCAGGTGACAATGCTCGGCCACGACCCTACCGAGGGCTCTGGGCACAGGGCCGGTCGGCGGCTTATGGTCCGGGCATGATGGCTGAAACCGACCTCGTGTTCGACCCCTGGGACCCGGCGTTCGTCGCCGATCCGTATGCCGGCTACGCCGAGCTGCGGGAGCGGGGGCGGGTGCACTGGTTCGAGCCGACGAACCAGTGGCTGGTGCCGCACCACGCGGACGTCTCGGCGCTGCTGCGCGACCGGCGGCTGGGGCGGACGTACCAGCACCGCTTCACCCACGAGGAGTTCGGCCGGACGGCTCCGCCGCCGGAGCAGGAGCCGTTCCACACCCTCAACGACCACGGCATGCTCGACCTGGAGCCGCCGGACCACACCCGGATCCGGCGCCTGGTGTCGAAGGCGTTCACCCCGCGCACGGTGGAGCGGCTGAAGCCGTACGTCGAGGGACTGGCGGGCGACCTGGTGGCCGCGCTGGTCGACGCCGGCGGCGGTGACCTGCTGACGGACGTCGCCGAACCGCTGCCGGTCGCGGTGATCGCCGAGATGCTGGGCATCCCGGAGTCCGACCGGGCCCCGCTGCGCCCCTGGTCGGCGGAGATCTGCGGGATGTACGAGCTGAACCCGTCGGGGGAGTCGGCGGAGAAGGCCGTCCGGGCCTCGGTCGAGTTCTCGGAGTACCTGCGGGAGCTGATCGCCGAGCGTCGCGCGAAGCCCGGCGACGACCTGATCTCGGGGCTGATCGCGGCCCACGACGAGGACGACGACCGGCTCACCGAGCAGGAGATGATCTCCACCTGTGTGTTGCTGCTGAACGCGGGCCACGAGGCGACGGTGAACTCCACGGTCAACGGCTGGTGGGCGCTGTTCCGGAACCCGGACCAGTTGGCCGCCCTCCGCGCGGACCACTCCCTGGTCCCCACGGCGGTGGAGGAGCTGATGCGCTACGACACCCCGCTCCAGCTCTTCGAGCGCTGGGTCCTGGACGACATCGAGATCGACGGCACGGTGATCCCCCGGGGCGCGGAGATCGCCATGCTCTTCGGTTCCGCCAACCACGACCCGGCCGTGTTCGCCGACCCCGCCCGCCTGGACCTCACCCGCGCGGACAACCCGCACATCTCCTTCAGCGCCGGCATCCACTACTGCATCGGCGCACCCCTGGCCCGTATCGAACTCGCCGCGTCCATGACGGCGTTGCTGGAGCAGACCCCGACGCTGCGCCTGGCGGAGGAACCGAAGCGCAAGCCGAACTTCGTGATCCGGGGCCTGGAGGGACTGACGGTCGAGCTCTGAGCCCGTCACCCGTCATCCGTCACCCGCCACCCGGGGCCGCGGAGCCGGAGACGGGTACCTTGCCGAAAACCGTGAGCACTCGGCGGCCATGTGTCACTTAGGCGCTCAAATGAGCGCGATCGGGACAGTCATGGCCGAAGTGCTCACGGTTTCGGGACGGTGTGTCCTCCCCGGAGCGTGAGCGAGTGCCCCGGCGCCGCCCACGGCGAGGCCGCCGTTCCATCGGGCAGGGCCCGCGGCGCGGTCACTTCGTCTCCAGGTCCCGGCGGCGGAAGCCCGTCAGGCCCAGCCACACCAGGCCGGCGGCGGTGAGGGAGAGCAGGAGCAGGGGGAGCCAGTCCATGTCCGCGGCGGGGAGCCGGGGGACGTGGCCGAAGGGGGAGAGGTTGTTCATCCAGCCCGGGAACCGGAGGATCTGGCCGAGGTAGCCGACCACGAAGGCGTACACCGGCACGATCCAGGCCGCCTGGCTCGCCCGCGGGAACCAGCCGAAGAGCACCACGGCCACGCCGACCGTGACCCACAGGGCGGGTGCGTAGGCGAGGGCCGCCCCCACCAGCTTCGGGAGCAGCGAGCCGTCCCCGGTCGAGGCCGCGCCCGCGACGCCGAAGCCGAGCCCGGCCAGCAGCAGCACGACCGTGCCGCCGCCCATGGCCACGGCCAGGTGGCCGCCGACCCAGCGGGTGCGGGAGAGGCCGGTGGCGAGGAGGGGTTCGGCGCGGCCCGCCGTCTCCTCGGAGCGGGGCCGCAGCGCCGCCATGACGACGTACACCGCCGCCACGACCGCGAGGACGACCATGACCATGGAGGCGAAGGACTCGGCGATGCCCGCCCCGCCGAGGCGGGCCAGGGCCTCCTGGATCTCGTCGATGCCCTCCAGCATCTCCTCGGCGTCCCCGAGGATCGACCCGTACATCGCGCCCATCAGGAACAGGCCCGCGCCGAAGCCGATCAGCGTGCCGCGGTGCAGCCGCAGGGCGAGGCCGAGCGGTGTGGCGAGCGCGTCGGAGGCCGTGGGGCTGCCCAGCTTCTCCGGGCGCAGGCCCGCGCCCACGTCGCGGCGGGTGGAGAGCACGAAACCCGCCGCCGCGCACACCACCGCGAACACCAGGCAGAGCAGCAGCGGCCACCAGCGGTCGTCGACGTACGGGTAGCTGCGCTGCACCCAGCCGATCGGGGACAGCCAGGACAGGGCGTCGTTCGCGCCGCTGTCGCCGGCGGCGCGCAGCACGTAGGCGAGGCCGATGACCGCGAGCGCCGTGCCGGACGCGCCGCGGGTGTGCGCGGTGAACTGGACGGTGACCGCGGCGACGGCGGCGAAGACGAGGCCGACGGCGGCGTGGGCGAAGCCGTAGAGCAGCGAGCCCGCCGTGTCGATGCCCTCCGTCCCCAGGCCGGCCAGGCCGAAGGCCAGCAGCAGGGCGAGGGCGAGGTTGGCCAGGACCGCGACGGACAGGGCGGCGGCGAGGTGGGCGTGGCGGCCCACCACCGTCGAGCGCACCAGCTCGGCGCGGCCGGTCTCCTCCTCGGCACGGGTGTGCCGGGTGATGACCAGCACGCTCATGAGGCCGACCAGGACGGCCATGAAACCGAGCATCTGGTGGCTCAGCATGGAGCCGAAGCCGTAGTCGTCGAGGTAGTGGCGGGGGCCGGACATGGCGAGGCCGGCCGGGCTGTCCATGCTCCGGACGGCGTTCGCCCGGTCCTCCGGGGAGCCGTAGAGCGTGGTGAAGCTGTTCGCCGTGGCGAGCGTGCCGAGGAACAGGGCCAGGATCCACACCGGGAGCCGGATCCGGTCGCGGCGCAGGGCGAAGCGGATCAGCGTCCGGGTCCCGGCCAGCGCGTTGCCGCCCGCGGCCGGTCCGGCGGGGGCCGGCGCCTCGGGGGCGGCGGTCGCGGTGGTCATCGCGGGTCTCCGTTCGTACGCTGCCCGGCCTGTTCGGCCTGCTCGGCCTGCTCGTCGGTGCGCCCGGTGCGCCCGGCGCCGTGCCCGTTGGCGGCGAGTTCGCTGCCGTAGTGGCGGAGCATCAGCTCCTCCAGGGTCGGCGGGTGGCTGACGAGGCTGCGGATTCCGCACTCGGTGAGCCTGCGGACCGCCGCGTCGACCCGGCCGCCGTCGACGGCGAAACGGATCCGGCCGGTGGCCTCGTCGAGGGTCTGCAGGCCGTGCACGCCGGGCAGTTCGGCGAGACCCGTGGCGGGGCGCTCGGTCTCCGCCTCGATGGTGGTGCGGGTCAGGTGGCGCAGCTCGCCGAGGGTGCCGGACTGGACGGTGCGGCCCAGCCGGATGATGCTCACCCGGTCGGCGAGCTTCTCCACCTGGGCCAGGATGTGGCTGGAGAGCAGGACGGTCCTGCCGGCCGCCTTGGCCTCGCCGATGACGTCCTGGAAGACGACCTCCATGAGCGGGTCCAGTCCCGCGGTCGGCTCGTCGAGGAGCAGCAGCTCGGCGTCGGAGGCGAGCGCGGCGACGATGGCGACCTTCTGCCGGTTGCCCTTGGAGTAGGCGCGGCCCTTCTTGGTCGGGTCCAGGTCGAAGCGCTCGACGAGCTCGGTGCGCCGTTTCCTGTCCAGGCCGCCGCGGAGCCGCGCCAGCAGGTCGATGGCCTCGCCGCCGGTGAGGTTCGGCCACAGTTCGACGTCGCCGGGGACATAGGCGAGGCGGCGGTGCAGCTCCACGGCGTCCGCCCACGGATCGCGGCCGAGCACCCGGGCGGCGCCCGAGTCGGCACGCAGCAGACCGAGCAGGACGCGGAGGGTGGTGGACTTGCCGGAGCCGTTCGGGCCCAGGAAGCCGTGGACCTCGCCGGACTCGACGTCCAGGTCGAGACCGTCGAGCGCGCGCGTGCGACCGAACGACTTGTGGAGTCCGGACACGGTGATGGCCTTCGTCATGACGACGAACGTACATTTTCTTCAGAATTTTGTGAAGTTAAGGAACCGTATGAACGACGGCTAGACTGGCGAACGGTGTCTGAACAGGGGAGATGATCGGGGCATGGCGGAACCGAGTACGACGGACCGGGACCCGGAGGCCGTCTCACGGTTCGTCGAGCACTTCGCGGCGCAGTTGGTGGAGGCCGGACTGCCGCGCATGCCCGCCCGGGTCTTCGCCGCCCTGCTCTCCTCCGACACCGGCGTCATGACCTCCGCGGAACTGGGGGAACGGCTGCGGGTCTCGCCCGCCGCGGTCTCCGGCGCGGTGCGCTACCTGGCGCAGCAGCACATGGTCTCCCGCGAGCGCGAGCCCGGCTCGCGCCGGGAGCGGTACCGCGTGCGCGGCGACCAGTGGTACGAGGCCCTGACCAACCGCGAGGCCGTCATCCGGCGCTGGGAGGACGCCCTGCGCGAGGGCGTCACCGGCCTGGGGCCCGGCACCCCGGCGGGTCGTCGGCTGGCGGAGACCCTGGCCTTCTTCGAGTTCGTGGAGAAGGAGGTCGAGGGGATGATGGCGCGCTGGCGCGTGCAGCGGGAGGAGCGCTTCGGGCGGGGTGGGGCGTAGGTGCGGAAGTCGGTCACGGTTACGTGAGTGATCGGCTACGCTGAGTGGCGACTGGTCCGCATCAAAGGGAGGGCGCATCATGACAGTCATGGCAGAGCGACCGATGATAAGCGGCACCGAGCCCCACGACTTCGAGGAGCTGCTGGACACCCTCGACGAGCTGGACGTGCCCGACGGCTACAAAGCCGAGATCATCAGGGGGAACATCGTCGTGTCGCCGTGGTCGAAGGGGTACTACCTCGACGTCATGGAACTGGTGTGTGAACAGCTTCGGCAGCATCTGCCCGAAGAGCACCGGATCAGTTACGGCCCGTTCCTGTACGTGTTTCCGGGAGTGGAGCGGGCGTACGGCCCGGACATTCACGTGGCGCATCGGAGCATCAGCCGGATCACCAGTAACCACTTGGACGGTGAGGCCCTGTCCTTCGTCGCCGAGTTGACCTCCTCCTCCACCCGGGACGACGACCTGACCGACAAGGTCGAGGCGTACGGAAGGGCGGGTGTCCCCGTCTACCTGCTCCTCGACATGCAGGAGGAGCAGGCCACGGTCTTCTCGATGCCCTCGGCCAAGGGCTACGAGGCTCGCTGCTCCAAGCCGTTCGGCGAGAAGCTGCCGATCCCCCAGCCGTTCGACTGCCTGCTGGACACGACCGACTTCAAGGCCCCCTGAGCCGGTCGGTCAGCTCTTCGGCAGGGTCAGCCCCAGGGCCCCCTCCAGCACCACCCACGTCCGGGTCCGTACCGGTCCCGACACCACCGCGTCCGCGCGGTAGCGGAAATGGGCGCCCGAGACCGTCACCGTGTGCCCCTCCGCCAGCAGCGGGGACGCCTCCGCGCCCACCGACGCCGGACGCACCTCGACCCTGGCCGTCCCGGAGGCGCCCGGGACGACGGACACGGCCTCCACCGGCTGGTGCAGGTCGACCAGGGTCTCCCCGTCGACCTCCACCCGCAGCCGGGAGGGGTGCGCCTCGGCGACGTGAGCGAGCTCGGACGGCCGGGCCGGCACCAGGGTCCGTACCAGGGACCGGCACGTCTGCAGCCAGGGGCGCCCCACCCCGCCGACCGTCTCCCGTACCGGCGTCACACCCCCGACCGGCGGGATCCGCACCGCGCCGAGCACCACGCCGTCGCTGTCGTCCACCAGCAGGTCCAGCCGCCGCTCGGCGCCGTCCAACGCGGCCCGCGCCGCCGCCACCGTGCCCGTGGGCACTCCCAGCGACCGGGCGAGGGACAGCGTGCCGCCGACCGGCACCAGGGACAGCGCGCAGCCGGTCAGCTCGCGCTGCCGGTGCAGCACCTCCACCGCCCGCATCAGGGCCCGGTCGTCGCCGATCACCACCGGCCGCCGGGGGCCCAGCCGGGCCAGCGCGCGGGCGAACTCCTCCGGCCCCTCCGGCAGGCAGACCTTCGTGCTCGCACCCCCGCTGAGCACGTCTTTCGCGATGCGCACGGACTCGCCGTCCCTGCGGCGGGCGACCGGATCGATGACCACCAGGAGCTGATCGGACGTCGGGGAAGTCGCCACCTCGGCCATGCCTCGCTTCCTCGGGTAGCATCTTTGTGCAAGAGCCCCTTTGCACTTTTGCGCAGGGGCTTCGTCTATTCCGGGGCACCCGGTCCGACGGTTGGCGGCCAACGGTGGTCGCGGTGCACGCGGCGGAGATCCACCGCGTACGCCCCTGACCCTGGACATGCCCCGCCCGGAAGGGGTGTACGCGCGTGCCCGCACTTGTGCTGCTCGGTGCTCAGTGGGGTGACGAAGGCAAGGGAAAGGCGACGGACCTGCTCGGAGGTTCCGTCGACTACGTGGTGCGCTACCAAGGCGGCAACAACGCCGGCCACACGGTAGTCGTGGGTGACCAGAAGTACGCACTCCACCTGCTCCCTTCCGGAATCCTGTCCCCCGGTTGCACTCCGGTCATCGGCAACGGCGTCGTCGTCGACCCCTCCGTCCTGCTCTCCGAGCTGAGTGGGCTGAACGAGCGGGGCGTCGACACGTCCAAGCTCCTGCTCAGCGGCAACGCGCACATCATCACGCCGTACAACGTGACCGTCGACAAGGTGACGGAACGCTTCCTCGGCAAGCGCAAGATCGGGACGACCGGTCGCGGCATCGGCCCGACCTACGCCGACAAGATCAACCGCGTCGGCATCCGGGTCCAGGACCTGTACGACGAGTCGATCCTCACCCAGAAGGTCGAGGCGGCGCTCGACGTCAAGAACCAGATGCTCACCAAGTTCTACAACCGGCGCGCGATCGCCGTGGACCAGGTGGTCGAGGAGCTGCTGGGCTACGCGGACAAGCTGGCGCCCTACGTCACCGACACCGTCCTGGTCCTCAACGAGGCGCTGGAGCAGGACAAGGTGGTCCTCTTCGAGGGCGGCCAGGGCACCCTGCTCGACATCGACCACGGCACGTACCCCTTCGTCACCTCGTCCAACCCGACCGCGGGCGGCGCCTGCACGGGCGCCGGCGTGGGCCCGACGAAGATCAGCCGGGTCATCGGCATCCTCAAGGCGTACACGACCCGCGTCGGCGCCGGCCCGTTCCCGACCGAGCTGTTCGACGCGGACGGCGAGGCACTGCGCACCATCGGCGGCGAGCGGGGCGTCACCACCGGCCGCGACCGCCGCTGCGGCTGGTTCGACGCGGTCATCGCCCGCTACGCGACCCGCGTCAACGGCCTGACCGACTTCTTCCTCACCAAGCTCGACGTCCTCACCGGCTGGGAGCAGATCCCGGTCTGCGTGGCCTACGAGATCGACGGCAGGCGCGTCGAGGAGCTCCCCTACTCCCAGACGGACTTCCACCACGCGAAGCCGGTCTACGAGATGCTCCCCGGCTGGTCCGAGGACATCACCGGGGCGAAGTCCTTCTCCGACCTCCCGAAGAACGCCCAGGCCTACGTCAAGGCGCTGGAGGAGATGTCCGGCGCCCCGATCTCCGCGATCGGCGTGGGCCCGGGCCGCGACGAGACGATCGAGATCAACTCGTTCCTGTAGGACCGGCGCTGCCGCACTCCGGCGCACCCCGACGTCCCGGTGACCCGTCCAGGGTCACCGGGACGTTCCCGTCTCCGGGGATCCGGGGGATCCGGGGAGTCCGGGGCGAGCCCGTGCACGCCCGGGGTCAGCTGAAGACGATCATCGAGCCCTGGGCCAGGCTCCGGGTCGCGGCCGCGTGCAGGCCGAGCCAGACGTGGCGTTCGCGGGCGAAGGGGCTGGGGTCGTACGGGGGCGGGACGGCGGGCTCCTCCAGCTCGGTCGGCCCCTGCGGGGGGTCCGGCGTGGCCGGCGGGTTCGCGGGGTCGATGCCGAGGGCCGGGGCGACGAGTTCCAGTTCCCGCAGCAGCGCGTGGGAGGAGCCCAGCGGGCCGCCGCCGGCGAGGAGTTCGTCGCTGGAGAGCGGGGTCGGGAAGTCCACGGGGACGTACGCCCCGGCGTGGTCGTAGTGCCAGACCAGGTGCGACCGCTGGGCCGTCGCCTCGAACATCTCCAGCAACTGCTCGTAGTCACCGCCCAGTTCGCCCACCGGCGTGACCGGCAGCCCGGACACCTGGAGCAGGTAGGCGCGCCGCAGGAAGTGCAGCGCGTCGTAGTCGAAGCCCGCGACCGGGGCGACCTCACCGGACAGCCCCGGCATGTACTGGTACACCGGCACCGGCGGCAGTCCGGCCTCGGCGAGCACCTTGTTGTACTGCGCGATCTCCTCGGCGAACGGATTGTCGGGCGTGTGGCACAACACGTCGACGAGCGGTACCAGCCACAGGTCACAGGCCAAGAGGGCTCCTCGCACAGCACGTAGGTCGAAGACACGGGGTCGAAGACACAGGGTCGAAGACACGTAGGTCGTCAGGGAAGAAAAGGGTATCGGCGCGGGGCGGGGGCGGCTCCCCTCGTGCAGGTCCCCTGTCCATACGAACACAGACACCGCGGGCGCCGCGCCCCGGCCCCGGTCAGTCCGGGGGGATCCGTCGGATGAGGCTCAGGGAGTGGGCGTTGTACGAGTCGATGATCGCGCGCGCGGAAGCGGTGTCGCGGCGCGACAGGGAATCGACCAGATCGGTGTGCTCGGACCACAGCCGTCCCCGCAGATCGGGCAGCCGGCGCAGGTGCTGCACCGCGCACACCCAGGTCTGCACCCGGAGCCGGTGCAGGAAGGCGGTGAGGTAGGGGTTGCCGAACAGGGCCCCGAGCTCGCGCCAGAAGCGCAGGTCGTAGCCGATCAGAACGGTCAGGTCCCCGGCGAGGGCCGAGCGCTGCGCCTCCTCGCCGCGCCGCCGGACCCCGGCGAGCGCGGCGGCGATCCGGGGCTCCTCGGGCCGCAGGGAGGACAGGCGCCCGTCGGGGTCGATCAGGGCGTGGAACATCCCGTCGACCACCAGACCGCGGGCCTCGATCATGTCGCGGAAGTCGTCGACGGAGTACTCCTGCACCCGGAATCCCCGGTGCTGGTCGGCGTCGAGCAGTCCCTGCGCCGACAGGTCGACCAGCGCCTCCCGCACCGGGGTCGCGGAGACCCCGTACTGGTCGGCGATCTCCCTGACGGTGAACTCCTGCCCCGGCTGGAGCCGCCCGGCCAGCACCTCGTCACGGAGCGCGTCGGCGATCTGCTGCCGCAGCGTGCTGCGGGTCACCGCTCCGGTGCCGCTGGTGCCGGGCATGGTCGGGCGTCTCCCTCATCGCGTTCGAACGGCGTGCACACATCTGTCCACGGTTCCGCCACCCTACGCGTTCACTTTTCCCGCACCTGTTCGAGCGCCCGCCGGGGCCGGCAGCCCCAACGGGCCCTCGGCGCGCTCCCGGCGGGCCCGGGCGCCCGGGTCACTCCACGTGTTCGTCCGCCACCGACAGGGCCGAGTCCAGTGCCGCCAGGCCCTCCTTCAGCTCGGCCTCGGTGATGGTGCACGGCGGCACCACATGGGTGCGGTTCATGTTCACGAAGGGCCACAGCCCGCCCGCCTTCGCGGCCGCCGCGAACGCGGCCATGGGGGCGTTCGCCTCGCCGGCCGCGTTGTACGGCACCAGGGGCTCCCGGGTCTCCCGGTTCCGCACCAGTTCCAGCGCCCAGAACATGCCGACCCCGCGGACCTCGCCCACACTGGGGTGCCGCTCCGCGAGCTCGTGCAGCGCGGGCCCGACCACCGACGTGCCGAGCCGTGCCGCGTTCTCGACGACGCCCTCCTCGGTCATGACCTCGATCGTCGCGACAGCCGCGGCGCAGGCCAGCGGATGCCCGGAGTACGTCAGCCCGCCCGGGTACGGCCGCTTCCCGAACGTGTCGGCGATCGCCCCGGAGATCGCGACGCCGCCGAGCGGCACGTACCCGGAGTTCACGCCCTTCGCGAAGGTCATCAGATCCGGCACGACGTCGTACAGGTCCGCCGCGAACCACGTGCCGGTCCGGCCGAACCCGGCCATGACCTCGTCCAGGACGAAGACGATGCCGTACGTGTCGCACAGCTCGCGGACCCCGGCGAGGTAACCGGGCGGCGGCGGCATGATCCCCGCCGTGCCCGGAACGGTCTCCAGGACGATCGCCGCGATCGTCGACGGCCCCTCGAAGGTGATCGTCGCCTCCAGGTGCTCGAGCGCCCGCGCGCACTCCTGCTCCTCGGTCTCGGCGTAGAAGCGGGAGCGGTACAGGAAGGGCGCCCAGAAGCGCACGACCCCGGCCGTGCCGCTGTCGGAGGCCCAGCGGCGCGGGTCACCGGTGAGGTTCACGGTCTGCTGGGTGCCGCCGTGGTACGAGCGGTACGCGGAGAGCACCTTGGGCCGCCCGGTGTGTAGCCGCGCCATGCGCACGGCGTGCTCGACGGCGTCCGCGCCCCCGTTGGTGAAGAAGATCTTGTCGAGGTCCCCCGGCGTCCGCTCGGCGATCAGCCGCGCCGCCTCCGACCGCGCCTCGACGGCGAACGCGGGCGCGAACGTCGTCATCCGCGCGGCCTGCTCCTGGATCGCGGCGACGACCTTCGGGTGCTGGTAGCCGATGTTGGTGTAGACGAGGCCGCTGGTGAAGTCGAGGTAGCGCCGACCGTCGTAGTCCCAGAAGTACGACCCCTGCGCCCCGGCGACGGCGAGCGGGTCGATGAGCTCCTGCGCGGACCAGGAGTGGAAGACGTGCGCACGGTCGGCGGCCTTCACGGCGGCCCCGGCCTCGGGGTTCGGCTGAGGAGTCATGGCGCCGAGGGTAGGCCGTGGCGCCGGCCGCGCGGCATCGGCGGCCCGTCCGCGGGCCGCAGCCTTCCGCGACAGGGTGTCGACGGCGGAGCGCCGACGGCCGTCGCGACGAGGGACTGGGGCGCGGCCGGCGCGGCGGGCGGAGGCGTTCGGCGAGGCGGAGTTCGCACAGGCGGTCCACGCGCTGGAACGCCTCTCCGCCGTGTTCGACGAACTGGGCCCGCCTGTTACGGAACCGTAGAGGAAGCCCTGGTCACCCCGGCCCTCGCCCGGTCTATTCTCGGGCTGTTGCTCACTGTGGGGGGAAGGCGGCGCGACGATGGAGATGCACGGGCCGGGGGGCGGCGCGACGGGGGCGCCGGGCGACCGGTACCCGGAGAGGATCGGCGCGTACCGGCTGCTCGCGCGGCTCGGGGCCGGCGGAATGGGGTCCGTCCACCTGGCCCGTTCCGACCGGGGACGCACCGTCGCCGTCAAGCTGGTCCGTGAGGAACTCGCCCAGCAGGAGGAGTTCCGGGCCCGGTTCCGCCAGGAGGTGCAGGCAGCACGGCAGGTCGGCGGCGCCTGGACCGCGCCGGTGCTGGACGCGGACACCGAGGCCCCGGTGCCGTGGGTCGCCACCGGGTACGTCGCCGGGCCGAGCCTCCAGCAGGTGGTCGGGCAGGACCACGGCGCGCTGCCCGAGCGCTCGGTGCGCATTCTCGCCGCCGGTCTCGCGCACGCGCTGAAGGACATCCACGCCGCCGGCATCGTGCACCGCGACCTCAAGCCGTCCAACGTGCTCGTCACCATCGACGGGCCGCGCGTCATCGACTTCGGGATCGCGCGGGCGATGGAGACCGTGACCGACGGCGGACTCACCCGCACCGGCGCGCTCGTCGGCTCGCCCGGGTTCATGGCGCCGGAACAGGTGCGCGGCGACCGCATCACCTCCGCCTGCGACGTCTTCTGCCTCGGCTCGGTGCTCGCCTACGCGGCCTCCGGGGAGCTTCCCTTCGGCACCGCCAACAGTGGGGTGCACGCCCTGATGTTCCGCATCGCCCAGGAGGAACCCGACCTCGGCCGGGTCCCCGAGGGCCTCGCCGACCTGGTGCGGGACTGCCTGAGGAAGGACCCCGCCCAGCGGCCCACGCTCGACCGGATCCTGGAGCGCACCGGCGCCGAGGACACCGTCGTCGACGGCCGCTCCCGCGAGCCCTGGCTGCCGAGCGCCCTGGTCGCCCAACTCGGCCGGCACGCCGTACGGCTGCTGGACGCGGAGGCGCCGGAAGCGGCCCCGGAAGCGCCCCCGACGCCCCCGGCAGGGACCGCCGGGCAGCCCGCGCCACCCGCACCGCCCGCACTCACCGCGCCGGACGGCCCCGCGCCCGCCGCCACCCCCGAACACGCCCCCACCCCCGACGCCTCCGCCCCGCCCGCGCCGGGCGCCCCCGGTGACGGCACGCCGGTGAACCACCTGCCCACCCTGGTCGTCGGACAGAGCACCGCACCGCCCCCGGCCCCCACCCGGGGCGACCCGGCGCCCGGGCAGGCCCCCGCCGCATACGGCCGGCCCCAGCCGCACGCCCAACCGCACCCCCGGTCCCCCGGCTACGGCCACCCGTACAACGCCCACGGGGCCGCCGGCCCCACCCCGCCCCACGGTCCGCCGCCCTTCGGCCCCACCCCGCCCCCCTACGGCCCGGCGCGGACACCGCGGGGCGACCGTTCCACCGCGCTGCTCGTCGTCATCGCGCTGGTCGTCGCGATTGCCGCAGGCGGCACGGTGTACGCGCTGATGAGCAGCAAAGACGGGGGCAACAGGGCCGGCGGCGACCCCACGACCGCGGCGACCGGCGGCACGTCCCAGGACACCGATCCGACCGCCGACGGCAAGGCTCCGACCGGACCGGACGGATCGGGTGAGTCGGGCGTCCCCGCCTCGACGGACGGGGTGGTCCCGGCCGGCTACCTGGGCGGCTGGTCCACGACCATCGACAACGCGAGCGGTGTGCACACCCGCAAGCTGACCATCCGGCAGGGCGAGGTGGGGGACACGGTCATGTCCCTCGTCGCCGAGGGACCCACCGGCAACGGCGCCTACCGCTGCGTCTTCGAGGGCAGCCTCTCCGACGACCCGGGTTCCGGCGGCCGGCTGCGGATCGGCCCGTCCACCGTGACGGCCGGCCGGCCGCGCAGCGCCTGCACCCCGGGGGCCGCCACCGAGATCACCCTCCGCCCCGACGGTTCCCTCCAGCGCGTGAACACCGGCAGCGGCGAGCAGCTCGTCTACACCCGGGACTGAGGCGCCCGGCTCGTCCCCCGCTTCGGCCCACCTCGGCCTACCTGGGCTCCGGAGGGCGCTGCCGGGGCATGTTCGGGCGGGCCGGGCCCGGGGAGGCGGGGAAGCGGCCGTGCGGCGCGGCCGTGTCGGGGCGGCCCGTGCCCGCCGCGGCCTTCCGGACACCCAGCGGCATGATCCCGCCGCGGAAGTCCGTCATCCAGTCCTCCGTCTCGCCCCGCACCAGCTCGCTCACGTCCTCCGAGAACCGCCGCAGCACCGACAGGCACCGCTCGGCCGCCTCGCTCGCGGTGCCCTCGGCCGGTCCCAGCACCTCGCGGACGCACTCCGAGGCCCAGTCGAACTGGAACGCCTGGAGCCGCCGCTGCACCGCCTGCGCGGTCGCCACGTCCCGCATCCAGCCGGACGTCACCCCGAAGAACCGGTCGGCGCCCGCGCACGCCACCGCCAGCAGCAGCGCCAGGTACCCCCAGGGAGTGGCCCCGACGGCCACCCGGGTCAGATCCAGCAGCAGCAGCGCCGCACCGGTGACCGCCCCCGCCGCGGTCGCGGAGCGCAGGGCCCGCGCGCAGCGCCGCTTCCACACCCGGTTCGCGAGGTACCAGGCGGCGGTGTCCAGCGCCCCCCGCTCCACCCACCGGTACAGTTCGTCCAGCCGGAGCGCGGGCTCGCCCCAGTCCCCGAGTGGAAACACCCGCCCGGTCAGATCGCCCGGCCGCAGCCCGGCCGCCCCCTCGCCGGGGCCGTCCTGCGAACGGCCCTCGGGCTGCATCTCCGGCTGACCCACCCCGTACTCCCTCCTGACCCGACCCCTGCTCGACGTCTGCTCGACGTCTGCGTGACATCTGCGTGACGGTCGGCGCGGACGTGCCCGGCCCTTCCTACCGCCCGACGGGTGGGGCGCGCCGGTGGTTCGGCGGCTCTTCCGCCCGAAAGAGGGCCGTGATCAGGTAGGGGACCCGACCGGGACTCACTCGAAAGAGTGCCGGGGCGAGGGCCGCCCGGACCACGTAGGCTCGTGCCGAACGGAAAAATCCCGTACGGACGGACCGACCAAGGAGCTGAATCGTGATCCCCGGTGGTGGCCAGCCCAACATGCAGCAGTTGCTCCAGCAGGCCCAGAAGATGCAGCAGGACCTGGCCAGGGCGCAGGAGGAACTCGCGCGCATGGAGGTCGACGGCAAGGCGGGCGGCGGCCTGGTGACGGCGACCGTCACCGGCGGCGGCGAGCTCCGGGCGCTGAAGATCGACCCGAAGGCGGTGGATCCGGAGGACACCGAGACCCTCGCGGACCTGATCGTCGCGGCCGTCCAGGCGGCCAACGAGAACGCCCAGAGCCTCCAGCAGCAGAAGCTCGGCCCGCTGGCCCAGGGCCTGGGCGGCGGCGGCATTCCCGGTCTGCCCTTCTAAGACGGGGCGCGGGCCTCTACGGTACGTACTGAAGAAAACCCAGGAAGGACGGCAGTCCGTTGTACGAAGGCGTGGTGCAGGATCTCATCGACGAACTCGGGCGGCTGCCCGGCGTCGGTCCGAAGAGCGCCCAGCGGATCGCCTTCCACATCCTCCAGGCGGAGCCGACGGACGTACGGCGTCTCGCCCACGCCCTGATGGAAGTGAAGGCGAAGGTCCGCTTCTGCGCGACCTGCGGCAACGTGGCGCAGGAGGAGTTCTGCGCCATCTGCCGTGACACCCGCCGCGACCGCGCGGTCATCTGTGTCGTGGAGGAGCCCAAGGACGTCGTGGCCATCGAGCGCACCCGCGAGTTCCGGGGCCGCTACCACGTCCTGGGCGGCGCGATCAGCCCGATCGACGGGGTGGGCCCCGACGATCTGCGCATCCGGGAACTGCTGGCCCGACTGGCCGACGGCACGGTGACCGAGCTGATCCTGGCCACGGACCCGAATCTGGAGGGCGAGGCCACGGCCACGTACCTCGCCCGCATGATCAAGCCCATGGGCCTGAAGGTCACCCGTCTGGCCAGCGGCCTCCCGGTGGGCGGCGACCTGGAGTACGCGGACGAGGTCACTCTCGGGCGGGCCTTCGAGGGGAGACGACTCCTAGATGTCTGACGCCACGCTGCACGCGATCGGCCGGGACCCGGACGACTTCTCGGTCCAGATCGCGGATCAGATCGAGAGTTTCCTGGTCGCCGTCACGGAGGTCGCCAAGGGCGACGAGCCCGACTCGACGGTTCCCTTCCTCCTGCTGGAGGTCTCCCAGCTCATGCTGGCCGGCGGCCGGCTGGGCGCTCACGAGGACATCGTCCCCGAGGAACGGTACGAGCCCGACGGGGGCCCGGAGGCCGACGTGGACGAACTCCGCGAGAACCTCGCCCGGCTGCTGGAGCCGATCGACGTCTACTCCGAGGTCTTCGACCCCTACGAGCCCCGCACGGCGCCCGTCCCTGCCCGGATCTCCGACGACCTCACCGACGTCATCACCGATCTCCGCCACGGCATGGTCCACTACCGGGCCGGCCGCACCACGGAGGCGCTGTGGTGGTGGCAGTTCTCCTACTTCTCCAACTGGGGCCCCACCGCGTCGGCGACCCTGCGCGCACTCCAGTCCGTCGTCGCCCACGTCCGTCTCGACCAGCCCCTGCCCGCCCTCGACGGCCTCGACACCGACCAGGGCATGGGCGACGACACCCTCGAATTCGAGGCGGGCAAGGTCATGGCGGAGGAGATCGGCACCCCCCTGGGCATGCGCCCGGTCACCTGACGGCACCGGCGTTCCCGTGGTGCGGGCCGGGAGGGTGTTCGCCTCGAGCGGCCGTGCGGGTGTGACGCGGGTCGCTTTTCCGAGTGGGGGGCTCCGGGATGGGCATGAGCCCTCCTGCACGGGGTGCCCGGGAGTCTCACGATGCGGTATCGCCGAGGCGTTTTTCGGGTGCCCGATAGAATGAGCCGACCACGGTGTGCACACATGTGCGCAAAACGTGGGACAACGACGGAATGAGCGAGGAGCGCACGTGGGCCTTGTCGTGCAGAAGTACGGAGGCTCCTCCGTAGCAGATGCCGAAGGCATCAAGCGCGTCGCCAAGAGGGTCGTGGAAGCCAAGCAGAACGGCCACCAGGTGGTCGTCGTGGTTTCCGCGATGGGCGACACGACGGACGAGTTGATCGATCTCGCCGAGCAGGTTTCCCCGATGCCTGCCGGGCGCGAGCTCGACATGCTGCTGACCGCGGGAGAGCGGATCTCCATGGCCCTGCTGGCCATGGCGATCAAGAACCTGGGCCACAACGCCCAGAGCTTCACCGGCAGCCAGGCAGGTGTCATCACCGACTCGGTCCACAACAAAGCCCGCATCATCGACGTCACACCCGGCCGGATCCGTGCCTCGGTGGACGAGGGCAACATCGCCATCGTCGCCGGTTTCCAGGGCGTGAGCCAGCAGGGCAAGAACATCACCACGCTCGGCCGCGGCGGCTCCGACACCACCGCGGTGGCCCTGGCGGCCGCCCTCGACGCCGAGGTGTGCGAGATCTACACCGACGTCGACGGCGTGTTCACCGCCGACCCGCGCGTGGTGCCGAAGGCCCGGAAGATCGACTGGATCTCCACCGGCGACATGCTCGAACTGGCGGCCTCCGGGTCGAAGGTGCTGCTCCACCGCTGCGTGGAGTACGCCCGCCGGTACAACATCCCGATCCACGTCCGCTCGTCCTTCAGCGGACTGCCGGGCACGTGGGTCAGCAGTGAGCCGATTCAGCGAGGGGACAAGAAGGTGGAGCAGGCGCTCATCTCCGGTGTCGCGCACGACACCTCCGAGGCCAAGGTCACGGTCGTCGGTGTGCCCGACAAGCCGGGCGAGGCGGCCTCGATCTTCCGTACGATCGCCGACGCCGAGATCAACATCGACATGGTCGTGCAGAACGTGTCGGCGGCCTCCACGGGCCTGACGGACATCTCGTTCACGCTGCCGGAGACCGAGGGACCCAAGGCCATCGAGGCCCTGGAGAAGAACAAGGACGCCATCGGCTTCGAGTCCCTGCGCTACGACGACCAGATCGGCAAGATCTCGCTGGTCGGCGCCGGTATGAAGACCAACCCCGGGGTCACCGCGGACTTCTTCACCGCCCTGTCCGACGCGGGTGTGAACATCGAGCTGATCTCGACCTCCGAGATCCGCATCTCGGTCGTCACCCGCAAGGACGACGTGGACGGCGCCGTCCGCGCCGTGCACACCGCCTTCGGGCTGGACTCCGACAGCGACGAGGCCGTCGTCTACGGGGGCACCGGCCGCTGATGGGGCGGTCCGGACGGCCGGCACTCGCGGTCGTGGGAGCGACCGGGGCCGTCGGCACGGTGATGCTCCAGATCCTGTCCCAGCGGGCGGACGTCTGGGGCGAGATCCGACTGATCGCCTCCCCGCGCTCGGCCGGCCGCAAGCTGGCCGTGCGCGGTGAGCTGGTCGAGGTCGTGGCGCTCACGGAGGAGGCCTTCGACGGGATCGACGTCGCGCTGTTCGACGTCCCCGACGAGGTCGCCGAGCGGTGGGCGCCCGTCGCCGTCGCACGGGGTGCGGTGGTGGTCGACAACTCCGGCGCCTTCCGGATGGACCCTCAGGTGCCGCTCGTCGTCCCCGAGGTCAACTCGCACGCCGCGCGGATGCGCCCGCGCGGGATCGTCGCCAACCCGAACTGCACCACCCTGTCGATGATCGTCGCGGTGGGCGCGCTGCACGCCGAGTTCGGGCTGCGCGAGCTGGTCGTCTCCTCGTACCAGGCGGTCAGCGGCGCCGGGCAGGAGGGCGTGCGCACCCTGCGGGAGCAGCTGTCCCTGGTCGCGGGCACGGAGCTGGGCACCGGCCCCGGTGACGTGCGGCGGGCGGTGGGGGACAACACGGGCCCCTTCGCGGAGCCGGTCGCGCTGAACGTCGTGCCGTGGGCCGGCACGCTGCGCGAGGACGGCTGGTCCTCGGAGGAGATGAAGGTCCGCGACGAGTCCCGCAAGATCCTCGGCCTGGCGCGGCTCCCGGTCGCCGTGACCTGCGTACGGGTGCCGGTGATCACCACGCACTCGCTCACCGTGCACGCCCGCTTCGAGGACGAGGTCACCGTCAACGCGGCCCGCGAGATCCTCGCCACGGCACCCGGCGTCGTGCTGTACGACAACCCTGCCGCGGGCGAGTTCCCCACCCCCGCCGACGTCGTCGGCACCGACCCGACGTGGGTGGGGCGGGTACGGCGGGCGCTGGACGACCCGACGGCGCTCGAACTCTTCGTCTGCGGTGACAACTTGCGCAAGGGCGCCGCGCTCAACAGCGTGCAGAACGCCGAACTGGTGGTGGCCGGGGCGTAAATAATCCTTGGTCACGAGGTCGGCTTTGTAGGATCTTCGTGTGCCGTGCGATCCGGCCGGGACGGTTCAGACCTCTTGATCCTTTCCGTCCGGCGGTCGAAGATTTACTTTCCCGCCCCACGCAACCGAGCGTGGGGCGAGAAGCGTCTTTGCGGGCACCCCTGTTGTTGGGCGCGTGGGGACGCGGTGGTCTTTCCGGGCGTGGGGACGTCCGGAGCCGGACGTGGGGACGTCCGGAGCCGGACGTGGGGACGTCCGTTCATATGAGGCATAGGGGAAGAGCGGACACATGAGGGCATTCGGTGTGCTGTCGAGGGTGCTGCCCGGTACGGACGGCGGCCGGCCGGCGCCGGACGCGGCGAACGTGACACGCGACACGTACAACCCTCCTGGGGGGAAGTGTGTCCAACTGGCGTGGCTGAGGTACTCGACTTCGCAACGCCGCGTGGCACGGCTCTACGCCCGCCCCGCCAGGCTCTCCGACCCCGCAAGGCCGGTGCGTCCGGTGGCATGCCGGTGATCGCGCCGATGCCGACAGCGCGGCCCGCCCGCATCCCGAGTCAGCGTGACGGCGGTGCCGACGACAGTGTGGCGGCCGGCACGACCGTCGACCATCTCACCGAGACCTACCGCGCGCACTACCGCTCGCTGCTGGGTCTCGCGGCGCTGCTCCTCGACGACACCGCCTCCTGCGAGGACGTCGTCCAGGAGGCGTTCATCCGCGTCCACTCCGCCCGTAAACGCGTCCGGGACCCGGAGAAGACCCTGGCGTATCTGCGTCAGACGGTCGTCAACCTCTCCCGTTCCGCGCTGCGCCGGCGCATCCTCGGTCTGAAGCTGCTCTCCAAACCCATGCCCGACATGGCGAGTGCGGAGGAGGGCGCCTATGACCAGCTGGAACGCGACTCCCTCATCAAGGCGATGAAAGGGCTGCAGCGCCGTCAGCGCGAGGTGCTGGTGCTGCGGTACTTCGCGGACATGACCGAGGCTCAGGTGGCGGAGACGCTCGGCATCTCGCTGGGCTCGGTGAAGGCGTACGGCTCGCGCGGGATCGCGGCGCTGCGGGTGTCCATGGGAGCGTCGGTATGAGCGGCGACAGGGACGTGCGCGGCGAGGAGCGCGGGCCGGAGGAGGACGGGCCCGAGAAGCGCGCGGCCGAGGAGCGGGTGGTCGAGGAGCGGGCGGTCGAGGAGAGCGCGGCCGAGGCCGAGGAACGTGAGCCCGACGAACGGGTGTCCGGGGCCGACGGCCCGGATCCGTCCGACGGTGACGGCCTGCGCGTACTGCGTGGGCTGGTGTCCCCGACCGGGCAGCAGACGAAGCAATCGCACGCTGGGAACGGAACTGTGAACGACGGCCTGGACGACCAGGAGCCCGACCAGGGCACGGAGCGGCTCGACTCCGTCGAGCCGGCCGACTCGGACCGGCTGACGGACTCGGACGGGCCGGACCGGCCGGTCGAGGTCGCCAAGTCGGCCGAGCTCACCGAGTCGGCCGAGCTCACCGAGTCGGCCGAGCTCACCGAGTCGGCCGAGCCGAACGAGTCGGCTGAGCTGGACGAGCTGGACGTGCGGAGTCTGCTGCACCGCTCGGTGGGCGAGATGGAGCCGCGCGAGGGCACGCTGGAGTACCTGCAGCGCGCGGTCCCCGCCCGCCGGGCACGCAAGCGGCAGATCTTCGTCGGCGCGGCGGCCGCCGCCCTCTTCCTCGGCACCGCCGTCCCGGCCCTGGTGCACGTCTCGAACGTCACCGGTTCGGACGCCAACCCGTTCGCCATCGGCCACGCCTCGGAGACGGAGGGCAGCACCGGCGAGGACAAGAAGACCGGCGGCGGCGAGACCACCGCGGGCGGCGCCTCGGACCGGATCGAGGGGGCCGACAAGAACGGCAAGGGCGAGAAGGGCAAGGAGAAGGACGCGGGTCCCGGCTCGAGCACGGGTGAGCCGGAGGAGGCCGGCCCTTCCTCGAGCGCGGAGACCGGGGTGGCCGCCTGTACGGCCGCGCAGCTCGGACCGGCCTCCGCGAGCAGCGTCGCCCCCGACTCGACCGGCGCGGTCTACGGCTCCTTCCGGGTCGGCAACGTGTCCGCGGTGAGCTGTACCGTCGGCGGGCCCGGAACCGTGAGCGTGACTTCGCTGGGCGCGGCCGACCCCGCCAAGGTGGGCTCGGTCCGGCACGTGGCGGGGGACGCGGCGGCCGGCCTGCCCGACCCGTCCCTGGAGTCGGCGCCGCTGGTGCTCAAGCCGGGCGAGACGTACGACGTGAAGTTCGCCTGGGTGCCTTCCGAGACCTGTCCCACGGACGGCGGGACCGGCGGCGAGACGGGCGGCGGCACCGAGGAGCCCACACCACCCGACCCGAGCCCCTCGCAGGAGGAGCCCGCGACCAACAGCGGCACGTCCACGGGTGGCAGCACCGGAACGGCGGCCCAGCTCCTCAGGGCGGACGGCCCGGTCGAGGGAAGCGTGACCGTGACGTACACCGCGCCGACGGGGGGCACGGCGACCGTCACGGTGGCCAACGCCTGCGCGGGCACCGTCTACTGGACGGGACTGCTGACGAGCTGACGAGCTGACGAGCTGACGAGCGGGCGAGCCGACGTCGACGGACCGGGACGGGCGTCCCGGTCCGGTCACACCCCTGACGGGCTGGACCGCTTCCCGTCGCCTTCCGCTTCCGGGGCCGGCTCGCGCTCCTGCGGCCCCTCCGGGGCCAGGCCCAGTTCCACGTCCCGGGCGAGTTCCACCTCGCGACGCAGCAGGCGGAACCACATGAAGACGACGAAGCCCACGAAGGCGAACCACTCGGCGGTGTAGCCGAGGTTCTGGAACGCCTTGAGGTCCAGCCCGGTACCGCCGGCCGCCACCGCGGGCACCGCCCGCATCCCCGAGTCGCCCTCGTTGAGGGTGATCCACGCCTCGTAGACGTCGTGCGGCACCAGGTTCACCAGCGACGCCGCGCTGATCGCGGCGGTCTGCCCCTCCGGCAGGCCGCTGCGGGTGCTGACGCCGTGGCTGCCGGGGGTCTCGGACGCCTGGAGCGCCCCGGTGACGGTGACCTCGCCGTCCGGCGGCGCGGGCGCCCCGGCCGGGTCGGGTTCGCCGGGCAGCCAGCCGCGGACGACGGGCAGCACCTTGCCGTTGTCGGTGTGCAGCAGGGTCAGGACGTAGTGGCCGGGTTCGCCGTCGAGGTTCCGGTCGGGCACGAGGAGCTGTTCCTCGTAGCGGCCGCTCGTGGTGGCCTGCTTGCCGGAGGTCGCCTTGGTCACCGGCAGCAGGGTGTCCAGCGGCCGGGCCTTCTCCTGCTGGGAGGCGGCGGCCTGTTCCTCGGCGCCGCGGTGGCTGTCGACACGGTCCTCGAAGCGGCTCAGCTGCCAGGAACCCATGAAGATGCAGAAGGGGATGGCGAGCAGCACGAAGACGTTGATCCCCCACCAGCGGGGCGTCAGCAGAAACCGGTACACACCCTTACGGTACGGGGCCGGAGGGAAAGACCGGTTCGCGGGGCGGCCCCACGGCCCCCGCGGTCCCGTGGTTGCCGCGGTCCCGTAGTCGCCGGGACGGGGGAGGGGCCGGGGAGACCCGTGGTGTGACGGGGGCGCCGGTGGCGACGGTGGCGTCGGCCCCGGCGGGATATCCGGTACGAGTTGTCCACAGGCTGGGGACCTCGGCGGCGCGACACCCTCCGGGGCAGGCAGTATGGGGCCATGACTGAGAGCAACGAGTCCGGCGCAGCGGCGCGGCGGACGGACCCGACCGAGCGAGTACGACAGGGCGAACGGATGCCCGACTGGGAGAAGCGCTTCCGGGCGCCCCGGGTCTCCCTGCCCGACTGGGCGGAGGACGCCCCCGACCGTTCCCTGTTCGTGTCGAACGCGACGGGGACGTACGAGCTGTACGCCTGGGACCGGTCGACGGGCGAGCAGCGCCAGGTGACGGACCGGCCCAACGGCACCACGGACGGCGTGCTCTCGCCGGACGGCGAGTGGATCTGGTGGTTCGACGACAAGGACGGCGACGAGTTCGGCGTCTGGCGCCGGCAGCGGTTCGCGGGCGGCCCCGACGAACTCGCCGCCGAGGGCCTGAACCCCTCGTACCCGGCCGGTCTCGCCCTCGCCCGGGACGGGCGCACGGCGGTCGTGGGCCGTTCCACGGACGAGGACGGGACGACGATCCACCTGGTGCGCACCGGCGAGGCGCCGGTGGAGATCTACCGGCACCGCGAGTCGGCGGGCGTCGGCGACCTCTCCCACGACGGTTCGCTCATCGCCGTCGAGCACACGGAGCACGGCGACGCGATGCACTCCGCGCTGCGGGTGCTGCGCCCCGACGGCATGCCGGTCGCCGAGCTGGACGACACCAGGGGCGGCACCGAGGAGCTGGGCCTGGAGGTGCTGGGCTTCGCCCCGCTCGACGGTGACACGCGTCTGCTCATCGGGCACCAGCGGCGCGGTCGCTGGGAGCCCTTGGTGTGGGACGTGGCGACGGGCGAGGAGACGGACCTGGCCCTGGAGCTGCCGGGTGACGTGAGCGCCGAGTGGTTCCCGGACGGCACGGGCCTGCTGATCGCGCACAGCTTCGAGGCCCGCAGCGAACTGTTCCGCTACGACCTGGCGGGCCCCGAGCTGCTGGAGATCGACACCCCGCGCGGCACGGTCTCGGGCGCGACGGCCCGCCCGGACGGCAGCGTGGAGTACCTGTGGTCGTCGTCGGCGGAGCCGTCGGCGGTCCGCTCCACGGCCGGCGGGGTCGTCCTGGACCCGCCGGGCATGAAGTCGCCCGGTTCGGTGCCGGTGGAGGACGTGTGGGTGGAGGGCCCCGGCGGCCGGATCCACGCCCTGGTCCAGAAGCCCGCGGGCGTGAGCGGCCCGCTGCCCACGGTCTTCGACATCCACGGCGGCCCCACCTGGCACGACAGCGACTCCTTCGCCGCGGGCCCGGCCGCCTGGGTCGACCACGGCTACGCGGTGGTCCGCGTCAACTACCGCGGTTCCACGGGCTACGGCCGCGCCTGGACCGACGCGCTGAAGCACCGGGTCGGTCTGATCGAGCTGGAGGACATCGCCGCGGTCCGCGAGTGGGCGATCACCTCGGGCCTCGCGGACCCGGAGCGCCTCGTCCTCACCGGCGGCTCCTGGGGCGGCTACCTCACCCTCCTGGGCCTGGGCACCCAGCCCGACGCGTGGACCCTCGGCATCGCGGTGGTCCCGGTCGCCGACTACGTCACGGCGTACCACGACGAGATGGAGGCGCTGAAGGCCATGGACCGCACGCTCCTCGGCGGCACCCCCGAGGAGGTACCGGAGCGGTTCGAGGCGTCCTCCCCGATCACCTACGTCGACCGGGTGAAGGCGCCGGTCTACATCTCGGCCGGGGTGAACGACCCGCGCTGCCCGATCCGCCAGATCGAGAACTACGTCCACCGCCTCCAGTCCCGCGACGCCCCCCACGAGGTCTACCGCTACGACGCGGGCCACGGCTCCCTGGTGGTCGACGAGCGGATCAAGCAGGTGCGCCTGGAGCTGGACTTCGCGGAACGGTACCTGGGGAAGCAGGGCTGAGCGGGCAGGGAGCGGACGGGGGAGGGCCGGGCGGGCCGGCCGCCCCTGGGCGCGTCACGCCCCGGACCGCTCCCTCCCCCTGCGCCGGAGGAGTTCCGCCAGCCCCCGCCGGGTGGCGCCCAGCACCACCCGGTCCTCGCTGCGCAGGACGTACGTGTCGGGCAGGTCCCAGATCAGCCCCGACGGTTCCGCCCCCGCCGGACCGGCGCCGCCGTTCGCGCCCCTGCCCCTGTGCCCGGGCGGCCCGAAGGCGCCGGGACTTGCGGGGGCGCCGGGGCTTCCGGGCCCGTTCCCGCCGGCGCCCGGCGGGCGTGCCGCCGTGGCCGCCGTGTCCAGGGCCAGCACCCGCCACGCCCCGGCCCGGAACGCCTCACCGACCGTCCTGCCCTCCAACTGCGGATGCCCGCCCACGGTCAGCGCCGCGAACACCAGCACCCGCCGCTCGACCGGGATCGCCCCCAGGATCTGCCGGCCCATCATCGCCCCCGCGAACGCGGGCGCGGCCAGGTGGGAGACGCTGCGGCTCCGGGTCAGCGCGTCGGGGTGCGCGGCCCGCAGGGTGCGGTACACGGCCGTCGCGAAATCGTCGTCGTACAGCCGCAGGACGACCCGCAGGTCGGACCGCAGGGACCGCGCGTACAGCACGGCCTCCAGATTCGTGGTGTCGGCGCTGGTCAGCGCGAGCAGCGCGTCGGCGCGCTGGATCTTCGCGGCCTCCAGCACGCCCTCCTGCGTGACGTCCCCGAGCACCACCGGCACGCCCAGCCGCCGCGCCGTGGCCATGCCCCGTGCCTCCGGGTCGGCCTCGACGCACACCACGGGGATGTGCAGCTCGTGCAGCCGCGTCAGCACCCGGGTGCCGATCTTGCCGAGCCCCAGCAGCACCAGGTGCCCGCTCAGCCCGCGCGGCGGCTTCCGCAGCGTCGAGGCGGTACGGAACGTCCCCAGCGCCTCCAGCACCGCCGCCACCATCACCGGCAGCATCAGCAACCCGACTATCCCCGACAGCAGTTGCAGGATCTGCTCGCTCCTGGACGCGTTGTGCGCGGGATCGTTGATCGAGAAGAGGTCCAGCAGGGTGACGTAGGTGGCGTGCAGCGGATTGTCCTTCGTGACCAGGGTCAGGGTCACCGTCAGCGCCACCACGGCCGCCGCCAGCCCCGCCAGCGACCACCGCAGCCGCCGCGAGAACAGGGAGGCGAGGGGCGGCACGTGGGCCCGCACCACCGGCAACGGCGGTCCGGAGTACGACACCTGCTCCAGCACCACCGTGCCGCGTCCGGTCGCCGCCGCGACGGCGTCCGCGTCGGGCAGCATCTGCGGCCCCTGGTCGCCGCTGTCCTCCGAACCCTCGGAACCGCCCGGGTCGTTGCTCGTCGCGGAGAGCAGTGCCAGGGTGCACAGCCCGGGATCGGCCACCTCGCCGGGGCCCGGCGGGCGCCGTTCCACCGCGCGCAGCATCAGCCCGTCGGTGTCGACGATCTTGCTGGTGCCGACGAGCGCGGTGGCGGCCAGGGCGGGCGCGGCCGTGTCGGCGTCGGACAGCACGGTGGTGGAGGTGTCGACGCCGGGGTACCCGTGCCCGTGCGGGTCGCCGCCGGCCAACTCGGCTGCCTGGTCCAGCAGTTCCTCTATGTGTCGGCCCAGGCGGCGGTTGTAGAGGCGCAGCACGAGGCGCAGCCGGGGGTTGATCCGGCGGGCGGTGAGGGCGGCGCGGATGTTGGTCTCGTCGTCGTCGTACACCAGGGCCAGTGCGGCGGCCCGCGCCACGCCCACCTCGGCGAGCACGGCGTCGGTCGGCTCGGCGGCCTCCACCAGTCGCTGGTCGGACGCGCCCTCGGGACCGCCGTTGCCGTTGACGCGGTTGACGGTGGCGTTCACGAACCGGTCGAGCAGGGCGGCGGAAGCCGCGCGGGCCCGCCCGACCACGGGCTCCCGGACCCGGAGTCCGGAGGGCGGCACGACGAGGGTGACCTGTTCGCCGTAGACGCCGCGCAGTTCGGCGGCGAGCCGGTGCGCGAGTCCGTCGTCCCCGCACACCACCATGTGTGCGGGGGGCTCGTCCGGCGGGGTCTGATTCGGAAGGATCACCACGAGAGGAAAGACTGCCGTATACACGCAGGCAGTTCCAGAAACACTCGACGAACGGCGTTGAACGGGGCCGCACTTCGCTTCGTACCAAGGAGCAAGAAGGCGGGGCGGGGTGGGAGCGGCCCCGCTCCGCCCTCGTGCGCGATGTGGGAGGTACCCGGCCCGTGGCCGTCACCAAGTCGCCCGCCGCCGGGGAGTCCGGGCCGTCGGGGGAGACCCGCCACGTCAACTCCCCTCTCCTGCTCGTCCTGTTCCTGCTGCTCGCCGTGATGTTCCAGGACTCCGTCCGCCGCGCCCTGGCCGCGCCCGTGATGCAGAGCTGGATGACGGTGTTCGTCGCGGTGCTGATCCAGGCCCTGCCCTTCCTGGTGCTCGGTGTCCTGCTCTCCGCGGCGATCGCCGTGTTCGTCCCGCCCTCCTTCTTCGCCCGCGCCCTGCCTAAGCGCCCCGCCCTGGCTGTCCCGGTCGCGGGCGCGGCGGGCGCGGTGCTCCCCGGCTGCGAGTGCGCGTCCGTACCGGTGGCGGGGGCGCTGGTGCGCAGGGGAGTGGCGCCGGCGGCGGCGCTGGCGTTCCTGCTGTCCGCCCCCGCGATCAACCCGATCGTGCTGACGGCGACGGCGGTCGCCTTTCCGAACGACCCCATGATGGTCCTCGCCCGTTTCGTGGCGAGCCTGCTGGTGGCGTGTGCGATGGGCTGGCTGTGGCAGCGCCACGGCCGCGCGGACTGGCTGCGCCCGCCGGCCCGTTCGTCCTACGAGGGGCAGGGCCGGGGCGCCGCGTTCTGGGGTTCGGTCCGGCACGACGTGATGCACGCCGGTGGCTTCCTGGTGGTCGGCGCGATGGCCGCGGCGACGCTGAAGGCGGTGGTCCCGGCCGACTGGCTGCGCCTGGCGGCCGACCACCCCGTGCTGTCGGTGCTGGTGCTGGCGGCGCTGGCCGTCCTCCTGTCGCTCTGCTCGGAGGCGGACGCGTTCGTGGCCGCCTCCCTGACGCAGTTCTCGCTCACGGCCCGGCTCACCTTCCTCGTGGTGGGTCCCGTGATCGACCTCAAGCTCTTCGCCATGCAGGCGGGCACGTTCGGCCGCGGCTTCGCCCTGCGCTTCGCCCCCGCGACCCTCGTCCTGGCGGTGGCGGTCTCGGCCCTGACCGGAGCGGTCCTGCTGTGAAACCGAACCCGAAACCGAACCCGAATCCGAAGCCGAGTCCGAACCTGAACCACCAGGCCCAGGCGGCTCTCCTCTTCCTCCTGGGCGCGACCGTGCTGCACGCGGGCCTGACCGACCTCCATCTGCGCTACGTGAAGGCGGGCCTGCGCCCGCTGCTCCTGCTGTCCGGCGCGGTACTCGTGGTGACGGCGGCGGCGACGGTCTGGTACGAGTGGCGCGGCACCCACCGAAGGCACGAGCAGGGCCAGGAGCGGGATCGGGAGCAGAAGCGGGAGCAGGAAGACGGTCACGGTCATGGTCACGGCCATCGGGAGTCCCGTGTCGCCTGGCTCCTGGCCCTCCCCGTCCTCGCCCTGATCCTGGTGGCGCCGCCGGCCCTCGGCTCGTACAGCGCCACCCACACGGGCACGGCGCTGCAGAAACCGTTCGGGTTCCCGGACCTCCCCGCCGGGGACACGCTCCGGCTCGGGGTCGGCGAGTACGCGGCACGCGCGGTCCACGACGACGGCCGCCACCTCGGCGACCGCACCATCCGGATCACCGGTTTCGTCGCCCTGGACCGGGACGGTGCTCCCCAGCTGGTCCGGATGTCCCTCAGCTGCTGCGCCGCGGACGCCCAGCCGGTCAAGATCGCCCTGACCGGCGAGGTCCCCCCGGTCCTGCGGCCGGACGCCTGGCTGGAGGTCAGCGGCACCTACACCCCGCGCCGGACGAAGGACCCGGTCAACGGCGGTCCCGTCCCCTACTTCGAGGTCACGGCCGCCAAGCCGGTCCCGGCCCCGCGCGACCCGTACGACGAGGTCTGGAACGGCTGAGGGGGAGGGGGTTCAGGGTTCTCAGGGGCGGCCGTCGGCGGCCGTGTCCCGGGCGACGGTCTCGCCCCGGATGACGCGGGGAGCCTCCGGCTGCAGGCCCTGCTCCCGCGCCTGCTCGGCCCGCTCCTCCTCCTTGGCCGCACGGGCCTCGGCCTTGAGGATGCGGGCGGACTTGCCGGCCGAGCGGGCCAGCTCGGGCAGCTTCTTCGCACCGAGAACGGCTATGACGACGATGAGGATGATCGCGAGTTCGCTCAACCCGAACATGGGGGTCCGTCCTTCTCGTGAGCCGTTACCGGATGCCGCCCATAGAATCTACAGCAATGTAGAGAATTTGACGGCGTGCACGTGTCTATACGATGACCGCCCGGGAACGGGAGGGCGGCGGAAGGGAGACGGGCCGTGGTCGAGGGCGATCAGGGGCGAGGTCAGCGCCACCGGCGGCGGGGGCAGGGCGAGTTGGAGGCACTCGTGCTGTCGGCGCTCCGGGAGGCGGACGGCCCGGCGACGGCCGGCTGGGTGCAGGAGCGGCTGGGCCAGGACCTCGCCTACACGACGGTCATCACAATCCTGACCAGGCTGCTGGCCAAGGGCGCGGTCACCCGGGAACGCGCGGGCCGCTCCTTCGCCTGGACGCCCGCCGCCGACCACGCCGGTCTCGCGGCGCACCGGATGCGCAGGGTGCTGGACGCCGAGAGCGACCGGGAGGCGGTCCTGGCCAGCTTCGTCACCGGTCTCGGCCCGGACGACGAACGGCTGCTGCGGGTACTGCTGGGTCAGCCCCGGGGCGACGGGGAAGACTGAAACCTCATGGGGGTGTTCGTCTTCCTTCCGCTCGTTCTGCCGCTGACGGCATGGCCGATCGCCCGGCTCGCCGAACAGCACCTGCACCCGCGCACCGCGACCCGGATGCTGACCTGGGTCGCGGCGGTGATGGCGGTGTGCAGCACGGTGTGCCTGTGCCTGGTGATGGTGGTCGGCACCGCCACCCTGCCCGGCAACCCGCTGCCCGACGGCTGGTCGGACCCGGAGGTGCGGGCGGCGGTCCCCTACGACGAGGTCGTGGGCAAGGCGGCCATCCCGGCCCTGTGCGCGGTCCTGCTGGTCTGCGCGCGCACGCTGCGGCGGCACGTCCGCGCCCGCCGACGCGCCCACCGCGCCCTGGCCGGCCTGCCGGACACGGAGGTGGCGGTCCTGCCCGACGACACCCCGTACGCGTACGCGCTCCCGGGCGGCGGACCGAGCCGGGACCGGGTCGTGGTCACCACCGCTCTCCTCGGCCGCCTGGACTCCGGCGAACGCCGTGCCCTGTTCGCCCACGAGCGCGCCCACCTGACCGCGCGCCATCACCGCTACCTGCTGGCCGTCCGGCTGGCCGCACACGCCAACCCGTTCCTGCGCCCGCTGCGCACGGCGGTGGCGTACGCGGCGGAACGCTGGGCGGACGAGGAGGCGGCCCGTACGGTCGGTGACCGCCGCACCGTCGCCACCGCCATCGGCAAGGCGGCGCTCGCCTCCCGGTCCGGCCCGCCCCCGCCGGCGTTCGCGGCGTCCGGAGCGCCGTTCGCGGCGCCGGGGCCGGTTCCCCGTCGGGTGGCCGCGCTGCTCGCCCCGGCTCCGGCGACGGGGCCCTGGCCGACGGTGTTCACCTCGGTGGGCCTGGCCGCCTGGGGAGCGGCCGCCGGTACGGCGATGTCGGCGATGTCCTCGGCCAACGCGGCCGTGACCCTGTTCTGGATCCTCCGCACGGCCACGTCGCTGTGAGCACGGCGGCCCGGCGCCTCCTCGACCGGGCCGCCCCGGCGGGGGTCCCGTACCTCTGACGCTTCCGGCGCCCCCCCCGGCTCCCTCACGGCCGGTACGGCTGCTGGTGCTGATGGGGCGGCTGCCCGTGAGGCTGCCCGCCGGGACCGCCCGCGTCCTGCGCCCGCAACTGCTCGGCCTGCTCCTGGGAGAGCTTCGACTCCGCGCCGCAGAAGGTGCACTGGGTCGAGTACTTCGTCGAGACCGGGAACAGCGGCACGAAGAACAGGGTGAACTTCGTGACCCGCTTCCTGAGCGCGTGCGCGGAGGGATTCCCGCACCGGGTGCACACCAGGGTCAGCATCGCGAGCTGGTACAGATACCCCTTGGTACCGAAGACGATCATGTGGTGCCCCTTCCGTGAACGACGTCCGCCGCCGCTGCTTCCGCTGCCGACGCCGCTGCTTCTGCTGCCACCATGTCACCGGCTGCCCCGGTGAGCGATCGGCAATGTGTCACGCCGGAAAACTTCCGGACCCCGCCCCGACGGCCAGGCGGGCCGCTCTGCCCGGGGCCGCCGGGCCGTCCTCCGCGAAGGCCCCACCACCACACGGAGTGTGCCCGGCCCCACGACGGTTCCCCGCGGCCGGTCCCGGTACGCGGCGGTGCTCGCGGTGGTCGGGGTGTCGCGTCCCGCCGGTCCGCCGCGGTCGCTCACCGCGGCAGGCGCGGCTGCCGTCACGACTCCAGGTAGCGCAGTACGGCCAGGACCCTGCGGTTGTAGCCCGTGGTGTGCGCGAGGTCGAGCTTGTCGAAGATCGTGTGGAGGTTCTTCTCGACCGTGCTCGTGGAGATGTGCAGCTTCTTTGCGATGGCCGCGTTGGTGTGCCCCTGGGCCAGCGTCTCCAGGACGCCGCGCTCGCGGGGGGTCAGCCGGGCCAGCGGATCGCCGTGCGTCGTACGGATCACCAACTGCCGTACGACCTCCGGGTCGAGGGCGGCGCCGCCCGCCCGGATCCGCTCCAGCGCGTCGAGGAACTCCTCCACCTGGGCGACCCGGTCCTTGAGCAGGTAACCGACCCGTTCCGCGTTCGCGGTCAGCAGCCGCGCCGCGTAGGCGCGCTCCAGGTGCTGGGACAGCACCAGCACGCCGACCCCGGGCCACCGCTCGCGGATCTCGAGTGCGGCCCGCAGCCCCTCGTCCGTGTGGGTGGGGGGCATCCGGATGTCCACGACGACCAGGTCCGGCGGCCGGGCCGCGACCTCCCGCAGCAGGGCGACGGCGTCGCCCACCGCGGCCAGGACCTGGTGTCCCTCCTCGACGAGCAGCCGGACCAGTCCCTCCCGCAGCAGGGTCGAGTCCTCGGCCAGCATTACGCGCACGGCAGCTCCGCGGTGATCGTGGTGGGTCCTCCGGAGGGGCTGTGCACGTGCAGCAGGCCGTCCAGCGCGCCGACCCGGCCGTGCAGCCCGGTCAGCCCGCTGCCCGAGGGATCCGCGCCGCCGACGCCGTCGTCCTCGACGCGGACGACGAGGACGGTCCCGCGGCGCCGTACGCTCACCAGGATCTCCGACGCGGCCGAGTGCTTGGCGGCGTTCGTCACGGCCTCCGACACGACGAAGTAGGCGGCGGTCTCGACGGAGGAGGGCAACGACCCGGGAAGAGCGAGGTCCGTCCGGACGGGGATGCCGCACCGCTCGGAGACCCCGGCGAGCGCCTCCCCCAGCCCCAGATGGTCCAGCGCCGTCGGATACACCCGCCAGGCCACTTCCCGCAGCTCGGTCAGGACGTCCTGCGCCTCCTTGTGGGCCTGCTCCAGCAGGCTCCCCGCCTGCTCGGGCGTGCGGCCCCGACGGGCGCGCCCGAGCAGCATGGCCAGCGCCACCAGGCGCTGCTGCACCCCGTCGTGCAGGTCGCGCTCGATGCGCCGTCGTTCGGTGTCCACCGCCCGCAGCACCGCCGCCCGGCTGGTGGCCAGTTCGTCGATGCGCTGCCGCAGCAGCTCGCGTTCCGACGGGCCGAAGCACCGGCGGGCCAGACGCGCGTCGAACGCCTCCAGCGACACCAGGCCCTGCACGTTCAGGAAGAGCAGCACCCCGCCGAGCAGGCCCTGGGTGAGCAGGTCCCGCCAGCCGAGCGTGCCGCGCGCGAGACTGACGAGAAGCAGCCCCGCCAGGACGACGCCGAAGGCGAGCAGGCCCACCACGACGCCGGTGACCAGACCGGCGTAGGTGCGGGTGGCGAGGTAGCGCAGGATCCGCGGGCCGGGAACGGGGCGGTCGGGGAAGCGGTCCCCGAAGAAGACCGAGCGGCGCCGGCGTTCGAGCGCCGTCAGCCGACGGGCCCCGGAGGTCAGGACGGCGACGGCGCGGCGCCGGGTGTACGGCCACAGCAGAAGCGGACCGAGGAGGGTGCCGACGACGGCGAAATACAGCAGTCCCGGTAAAGCGGTCAGGCAGCCGAGGAGGACCCCGGCCACCCGCAGCGGCCACGCCGGAGACGGCGTCGACGGGGGCCCGCCCGCCGGTTGCGCGGGTCCGGGCGCCGTCGGGACGGGCCGGGTGGTGCTGTCCGCCGATTCCCCCTGCACGGTCGCCGAGGCTAGTCGCGCGGCACAGCCGGGGCAAGATCGCTCGACCGGGGCGAGAACGGGGCCGGTCACGAGGTACGGCGGTGCTGGGCGGGGCTGCGGGGGCGCAGGCGGGCCACGAGGTGCACGAGGCAGAGGACCAGGGCCCCGGCGACCAGGACGAGGACGGCCTTGCCGGCCACTCCGACGTAGGCCCCGACGAGCTCCCACTGGTCGCCCAGCCAGTAACCGGACAGGACGAGCACGGAGTTCCAGATCAGGCTGCCCAGGGTGGTGAGCAGCAGGAAGACCGGCACCGGCATGCGTTCCAGGCCGGCCGGCACGGAGATGAGACTGCGGAAGATCGGCACCATGCGGCCGAGGAGGACGGCCTTGGCGCCGTGCTTGGCGAACCACTCCTCCGTCCGCTCCAGGTCGGACGACCTGACCAGCGGCAACCTGGCCCAGATCGCGTGCATGCGCTCCCGGCCGAACAGCATGCCGATCCAGTAGAGGGCGACGGCGCCGACCACCGAGCCGAGCGTGGTCCAGAACAGCGCCGAGAACAGGCTGATGACGCCCTGCCCGGCCGCGAAGCCGGTCAGCGGCAGGATCACCTCGCTGGGCAGCGGTGGGAAGAGGTTCTCCAGGGCGATGGCGAGGCCCGCGCCGGGGCCGCCCATGGTGTCCACCAGGTCGGCTGCCCACCCCGCGACACCGTCGGCGGGTTCCTGGGGCAGAGCCAGGGGCATGAGGTCCATTCGAAGTCTCCAGGCTGCGGGGCGGGTCGTCGCGGACGGGTGCCACGCTCCACAGTCACCCTAGAAACCGCAGGTCAGCGCCGGTATGAGGGTTGCCGCCGAACAGATACGGTCCCCCACACCCCGCACCCTGCGGTTTTCCGCAGGGCGGACGGCAGTCCGGGAGAGACGGCCGTCCGGGAGAACTCGACCAGAACCCTCCCGGCTCCCTCCTGAGCGGCCACCGGCAAGCAGTCAGCCGTCCTGCGCGGTTCCCGGGCAGGTCTCCACCGGCATGACCGCCGTGGCGTCGGCGAGGGACACCCTCGTCTCGCCCGTGTCCGTCTTCAGCACCACCACGCCGCGCTCGGTGCGCCGGGGCTCGCCGCACTCCGTGCCCGCCGGGGTCTTCACCAGGAGCTGGGGTTTCTCCTTCCCCGGCCCGTACCAGGTGAAGGCGACGCCCGCCACCAGCAGCGCGCCGCACGCCATGGTGAGGACCACGCCCCTGCGCAGCGCCCGCAGGGCGCGGCCCGCCTCCACGTGGTCCCCGGCGTACCGGGCCGCCGCGCCCAGGCCCGGCTCCGGGGCCAGCGGCGCCGCCACCGGCATGCCGTGCGCGGCGCGCAGCAGATACAGCGCGCCCACGGCGCCGCACACCAGGGACAGCAGGAGCACGCCGCCCACCAGCGCGTCGTAGGGGGAGGCGAGCTTGCCGACATCCGTGCGGCCCTTGACCAGGCCGAAGCCGAGCAGGCCGACGAAGAGCCCGGCGAGGCCGTTGCGCCAGGCCAGTGCGGCCTCCCGGACCTTCGGCAGTTCCTCGGTCAGCGCCTGCCGCATCCGGCGGGCCGCCGCGCGGTCCGCGGCGATGGCGGGACGGCCGGGGGTGAGCCGGGGACCGGCGGTCGTCACAGCTCCTCCAGCCTCACGTTCCAGTAGGCCCCGCAGCCCTCTTCACCGACCGGACGCTCCTCGTGCTCGGTGGTGCAGGTGCACATCACCGGGACCTCCCGCACCCGCGGGCCCCGCCGGGGACCCCGGAACGCCCGGGGCCGGTACGTATAGGTGAAGGAGCAGCCGCAGCGGGGGCAGCTCCCGCTGAGGACCGTCGTCTCGTCGTCCACGGGCAGTGCCTGTGCCTCCCGGGTGAAGTCGCGCGCGTAGGGCTCGGCGGTCATCTCCCGGTACGGCACGCGGCGTCCCGCCGTCGGATGGCCGGTGTCGGTCTCGGTACGGGGCGGGGAGCTCTCTTCCGGCATGCCGGCCTCCTTGTGCGCGCTTGCGCGGAAGGGCACAGCATGCCCTGTTTCCTCCCCGTCCGGCCACGCGGTGCCGAGCGTCGCGCGCCCAACGCCCGGAACACGACCGGGTGGTGACCCACCCGTACCTCAAACGGTGCCCCGACGGGCGGAGTTCGGGCGAAAACCGGTTGTGCGGGTGGCGATGCCGCCGGTCCGCCACCGCCGGGGGCACGCGGTGGGCATGATGACACCGGGAGGAACGGACCATGAGCGACGTCGCCACCGAACCGCTGCCCGTCCGGGCCGAAACGGCCCTGTCCCGTACGGAGGGCTGCCGGGCGCCCACGGAACCCGAGACGTACGAGGGCCTTCGCGGGGCCGAACTCGACCGGGAGATCGAGGAGATCGACGCACTCCTGGCCGAGGGAGCGGCCACGGCGGGCGGGGACCCCGCAGTGGCCGTGGCCGTGGCCCGGCTGGAGGCCCGGCTGGGCCTGCTGCTCTCCGTCAGGGCCGTGCTCGGCGGAGCCGACGAGGACCGTGTCAGGGCGCAGGCCCTGCTGGCGGCGGCACGGCAGTACGACGCACTGACCGAGCAGGAGCGCCTCACGACGCGAAAGCACTTGATCCTGCTGCTCACCCGCCGGTTGGGCGGGGTGTCGAGGAGGTCCTTCGACACCCTGGACGAGGCGACCCTCAACGAGATGATGTGGGTGGGCAGACCGGGAGGTCAGGGCGGCCCCGGGTACGTCGAGGACCTCCAGTTGCTCTACCGGCTGGCGCTCGAAGCCGGCCTCGGCGAGAAGGTTCCGGACCCCGTACGGCAGCTCATGGGGACCCTCGACCGGCTCACGACGCTCCGGATGGACGACGGGCAGGCGGTGGCCGGGTTCGCGGAGGAGCTGCGGAAGAGCTCCGCCCATCTCCCCCTGCCGCTCCGCCATGCCATGGAGACCGCCGGCTCCATGCTGCGCACCGGCCGGTTCTCTCCTTCTCCTTCTCCCTCTTCTTCTCCTTCCCCCTCCCCCGACGGGCCGGAGCAGTCCGGCTCGCGGGAGGAGGGAGACCACACCCTCGTACCGGAGTTTCTGGCACTGATGGAGGCGACGTCGCCCCGGATCGTGCGGGGCGAGGAGGTCTCCCAGATCATCGGCCGGTTGTCCCAGTCGGGTTCCCCGCTGTCGTCCCGCATGATCGCCGTGATGCTGCAGATCTCGCTGGGCATGCGCACCGGGGACCGCGGACGCCTGCACAGCGCGCTGGGGCAGCTCCAGGAAGCCGCCAGGACCGGGGAGTTCGCCGACGAGGGGCAGGCCGAGTGGCTCCACGTCACGGTGTCGATGCTGCTGATGCTCGCGGGCGAGACGGGCGGCAGCCTGCTGGACACGGAGGCGGCGGAAGGCCTCCTGGCGAGCCTCCCCCCGCTGCCGGCCGACGGGACCGGCAGCGCGCTGCGGGTCCTCGCCGACTGCCTGCGCGTCCAGCTGCGTCTCAGGGAACTGCGGGAAACACGGGACCTCGCCGCCACGGACCTGCTCATCGACGAGCTCCACGACCTCGACTCCGAGGCGCTGGCGGCCGAGGACATGCTGGGAGTGCTGGGGTACACGCTGGGATACGCCTATCTGTCCCGCGCCCAGATGTCCGGCTCGCGCGCGGACATGCACCAGGCCGTCATGCATATGGAGGAGGCCTTGGAGAGCCTCGGCGGGCTCGTCACCTTCGAGACGCTGAGCCAGGTGAACGCGGCCCCCGTGCAGGGTCTGTCCGCTCTGCTCGGATCGGACCCGGAACGTCTCAGGGAGGGGCTGCGGCGTACCCGTTCCGCGCTGGGGAAGCCGGGCCTCACCTTCGACTTCGAGATCAAGACCCGCGTCTCCCTGGCCATCGGTCTGGACATCCTCCGACTGCGCACCGGTGACCCGGACGTGCTGGACGAGTCCATCGCCGAGCTGGAGAGCGCCTGCCGGCTCCTGCCGCCCGAGGGCGCCCCGGACGCACAGAGCGTGTACTGGCTGCTCGCCTCCCGGCTGGCCGACCGGGCGACCGCCCACCCCGGCACCCCGCAGGCCGCGGAGGACCTCCCGGCCGCCGTGGCCGCCGCGCGTCGGTCGCTGCGGGCCGTCGCGGACGAGGTCCTGCTCCAGCTCGGCGTGCGCCACGGCCTGCGCGTCGCCCGGAGAGGCGCGGACCACGGCTGCACCGCGGCCTCCTGGGCGCTGGCCGCGGGGCGGGTGGACGAGGCGGTCGACTGCCTGGAGGCGGGGCGCTCCCTGGTGCTCGCTGCGGCGGCCGAGTCCAGGAGCGTCGCCGACCGGCTCGAGGCCTTGGGCGCCGTGCAGCTCGCGGACCGGTGGCGCGAGGCGGTCGCGCCCGCGGCACCCGGCACGGGGGAGACGCCGTTTTCCGCGGCGGAGGGCGGGGCCGGGGCCGGGTTCCCGGTCGAGGCCGTGTTCGCGACGGGCGGGGACGGCCCCCGGCTCCCCGGAGACGTGCGGCGACAGGCCCTCGACCTGCTGCGCTCGGGGCAGCGGGAGACCGACGACATGACGCCCGCCGAACGGGTGGCCGCGCTGCGGGACGGGCTGGTCCGGGCGGACGTGGACGCCCTCGTCCATCTGCTGCCCGGCGGCGGCACGGACGACGGAGCGGTCCTCCTGGTCACGCCCGAGGGCCCCGCCCGGTCCGTGCCGCTGTCCGCGCTCTCCGTCGAGGGGCGCGCGCCGCTCTCCGCCTTCCTGGACGCGGAAGCGGAACGCAAGCGGGTGGACGCCGACACCGGTTCCTCCCCGCAGGAGGCACGGCGCGCCGAGACACGGTGGCGGGAGGCGCTCGACGAGGTGTGCGCCTGGGCCGGAGAGGTGCTGACGCCCGTACTGGACACGCTGGACGTGTGGCCGAGGGCCCTCGCCGAATCGGGCCTGGCCCCCGCTCCGCCGGGCGGCGGTCCGGCCGCCCGGGCGGTGCGGCTGGTCCTGGTGCCGTGCGGCACCCTCGGTGTGGTGCCCTGGCCCGCGGCGGTGTTGCGTCCCCCGGCGGAGCTCGGCGGCCCGCGGGAGGTGCGTGCCTTCGAGGTCTCGGTGATCTCGCACGCGGCCTCGGGCCAGGAGTTCCTGCGGGCGTCGGCCCGGACCCGGATGCCCCCCGGTGAACGTCCCGCGCTGGCCTTCCACGGGGACGACCAACTGGCCTGGGCGGAGGAGGAGATCGAGATTCTGAACGAGGTCTACTATCCGCACGCCGAGGTGTACCGGGACCGGGACTCGCCCGCCACCCCGCGGACCGTCCTGTCCCTGGTCGGGGGAGGCGCCGAGGCCGCCGCGTCCCTGGTCCACCTCTCCTGCCACGGCATCGCGGGCCCCGACCCCACGACCTCCGCCCTCCGGCTGGCGCCCTCCCGGCCGGGCGGCTCCACCGGCGAGGACGGCTCGGCCGCGGGTGGCGACGAGGACGAGCCGCTCACCCTCGCCACCCTGCTGGAAACCCCGCACGACGGTGAGGCCTACCGGTCGCGGGGGCCGCTCGTGGTGTGCGGCGCCTGCGAGACCGACCTCACCACCCGCGACCACGACGAGGCGTTGACCGTGACGTCCGTGCTGGTGCACCGGCTCGCGGCCGACGCCGTCGGAACACGCTGGGGCGTGGGCGACGACGAGTCCGAGATCCTGATGCTGGTCCTGCACGACCGGCTCGCCGCCGGAGCGGCGCCGCCGGACGCACTGCGGGCGGCACAGCGCTGGATGCTCGCCGACCCCGCCGAACGGCCGCCGGTGCGGGCGCTGGAACGGGTCCGGGCCCGCCGCTGGAACAGGGACTTCCGCCACACCGACGTCTGGGCGGCCTTCGTCCATCACGGCAACCCCTCGGGAGGTACCCCGCAGTGACCCCGGAAGACCTGCTGGCGCTCCTGGTGAGGCACCAGGAGTCGCTGGCCGACGGCCTGCACGACGAGGAGGACCGGCAGGAGGTGGCCGCCGCACTGCGCGAGTTGCGCGAGGCGGTGACGGCCGGCCGGTCCGCCTCCCCGGCCATGCGGCGACTGCGCCGGGCGCTCTCCGCGCTGCCGCCGGAGCATCCGGTGTCCGACGCGCTGGGCAGCCGCCGGTACGCGGCCGACGGCACGGGAGGCCGGGCCCTGCCGACCGCCGACGCGATCGGAACGGTGCTGAACCTGCTGGAGGCACGGGAGGCGGGGTCCGTACCGGCCCCCGGGACCGGGACGGACTCCGGAACCGGGACGGCCCCCGGGCCCGAGGCGGCTCCCGGGCCCGAGGCGGGCGCCGAACCGGGCCCGGAGCCGGCGGAGTTGCTGGCGGAGGCCCGGGCGCGACTGCTCTCCACTCCCGCTCTGACCGAGCGGGAGCACGCCGAACTCCTCGCCTCGCACGGGGACCAGCCGGGGCTGATCCGGCTGGCGGACCCCCGGTCAGGACGGCCCGGAGCGCACTGTCCGCGCTTCCAGTTCCGGCCCGGCACCCTCCAGCCGCTGCCCGTCGTACTGCGCATCAACGGCCTGCTCCGCGCCGATGTGGACCCGTGGGGCGCGGCCGACTGGTGGCTGGGCGGCAACAGCTGGCTGCACGGCGTTCCCGCGGACCTCCTGGGCACCCTGCCCGACGAGGAGCTGGAAGGGGCCGCGCTCGAACTGGTGGAGGCGGACTGATGGCGCTGCAGGCCCCGCCCGAGGGCGTCGCCATGGAACCGCTGCTCACCGTGCTCCCGGCCGGCAGTCTCATCTGGCGCTGCCACAGTGGGCGTTACGGCGCGGCGGAGTTCAACCCCCGCCCGGCGCACGAGTACTTCAAGGGGAGCCGCTTCGATGCCACCGAGCGCGACCCCTACCCCTACCTCTACGCCGCGCTGGACCCGATGACCGCACTGGCCGAGGTGTTCCTGCGGTCCGTGGAGTTCGACAGCGGTTCGGGGGTCCGGCTGATCCCGTGGGCACAGGCCTCCCGGTACCGGCTCTCCGCGCTGCGCACCACCGAGGACGTCACGCTCCTCGACCTGACCACGGCCGAGGGACTGGCGTCGGTGTGGCAGGACGAGTGGCTGATCGACTGCGAGGAACGCGAGTACGACAAGACGCGGTACTGGGTGCAGGTGATGCGCCGGCACTGCGGCGCCGCGCAGGGGCTGCGGTGGACGTCCAAGAGGTGCCGGCCCCGTGCCGCCGTGCAGTTCTTCGGCGACCGGGGGGCGCCGTGCGCGGCGGACCGGACGCCGGAGGAGAGCTGGCGGCTGGACTCCGCGGAAGGACTGGAGAGGGCCAACCGGCTCCTGGGCCCCCTGCGGTCGGTGATCTCCGCTCCCCCCGGCTGACCCGCGGCACGGTTCGAGCCCGCTGCCCCGGCCCTTGCGAAGGGCCGGGGCAGCGGGTTCTCGTCGTGCGGACGGACGACCGTGGCCCGGGGCCGGACACGGCCCGGGGTCAGACGGAGACCTCGCTGCGGGTCATCGGGAGGAGGGGCCACTTCTGGGACAGCCGCATCGCCGCCTCCGTGACCGCCGGCTCCCTGGCCGACATGAGGGCTCCGTCGAGGTAGCGGTGGGCCGCCGCCTCGTGGAGTTCGCGGGTGGCCCGCACCCTGTCCTCCGCCGCGGCCCTGCGGTCCTCGCGCCGGGCGTCGGCCGTCTCCGCGGTGCCCCGCTCGCGCTCCGCCTCGACCAGGCTGAGCTCCCGCCGCCGTACCAGCTCGCCGCGGTGCTCGATCGCGGTGCGGTAGGCGTCCAGGTACGGGTGCTCCTTGCACAGGGCGAGCAGGAAGCCGATGCCCCCGGAGAGGACGAGGAGGGCGACGAACAGCCAGGTCACCGTCCACGGCTCCAGCTGCAGCCGCTCGATCAGGCTGCCGGCGGCGGTGTCCGCGCCGGCGGGGCGGAACCCGTCGGCGGCGGGCGCGGGTTCCTCGGTCTGCATGACGTACTTGGCGCGGACGACACCGAGCACGCCGGTCAGGAAGACCCAGACGCCCAGCAGGGACAGCGCGGGGAACCAGACCGCCCGGAACGAGCCCGTCTCCGGCCGCCGTCGCAGCATCAGGCCCGCCAGGTGCGGCAGCACCACCATCATGGCCGCCGTGCCCACGGCGAGCACACCGGTCTGAACGTCCACGTTGACGTTGCCGACGCCGTGGAACGGCTGGTAGGCCACCCAGTAGACGGGCAGCTCGACCGCGAGGATCAGGAGCAGCAGACCCCACCTCATCCAGTCCGGGACGGCGGGCCGCTTGTGGAGCCCTTCCCAGGCGCGGGCCAGTCCGGCGCCCGTCGACGCGGTGGAGTGGCCGGGCTCCGCGGCGCGGCGCGGAGCCGGGGCCCCGGAGGTGGGGGAGGGCTGTCCCACGTTCACCCACTGCTGGTCACCGGTGTCCGGTGTCCCCCGCGCGCCGGACGCCTCGCCGTCCCCCGTCCCACCGCCCCCTGTACCACCGGTTTCCGTCTCACCGGTTTCCGTGTCACCGGCCGGGTCCCGGTGCCGGGGGGCCTGTCCGTCGCGGCCCTCCAGCGCGCGCCCCTCCACGCGCTCGCGCAGCGCGTCACGGAAGCGTTCCCAGCGGGTCGAGCGCATCGCGAGCAGGTCCAACTGCCGTGTGGTGGTGGCGATCTGCTCGTCGGTCCGGACCAGTTCCCGGTCGATCAGCTCCACCTCGGCCCGCAGCCGCGCGGCCTCGGCGAGGGCGTGCGCGTCGTCGAGCCTCGCCTGCTGCTCGGCGTGGTGCGCCTCCTCGCCGATGCCCCGGATGACCCGGTCCCGCAGCGATGCCAGTTCGGCGAAGTACGGAAGCCGGTCGTCGCCCTGCAGCACCAGCGGATCCAGCGCCCCGCTGCGGGCGGCGGCGGCGCCGCGGCGTTCGGCCTCCTCCAGGAAACGCTGCTCGGCCCGGACGTCCAGCACCGCCGGGCGACCGGGCCGGGGGTCCGGCCGGGTGCCGTCCCGCCGCCCCCTCGACGCCCACCGCCGGGACCCCGGCTCCTCGGGGCGCGGGGCCGACCGGCGCCACGGCCTCGGGCCGGGCGGCTCACCTGTAGTCGTAGTGGACATGGGCCTGCGCCCTCCCTTCCAGCATCTCGGCCCAGAAGGCCTCGAAGTCCTCGCTCTCGCTGGGCCTGCCGTCGTACTGCATGCCGAGGCCGACCGGGTAGACGTGCATGCCCTTGAGTCCGGGCAGGCCGCGCTGCTTCACCAGGGTGTCGAGGACCGTCTCGCGCTTCTGCGCGGTCGACAGGTCGGCCCGGGAGATCCTGAACTCCTTGTCGGTCTGGGCGAAGTCGCTGACGACCAGCAGCCTGGCGTCCGGCCCGTCCCCGGGCATGAGCTCGCTGATGCGGTCCAGCGCTCCCCAGACGTCCGACCCGTTCTGGGTACGCGCGCACTCGAGTTCCTCGAGCGCCTTCTCGGCGGCGACGCCCCGGGCCTTGGCGCGCGCGTTCTCCTGGTCGGTGGTCTCGCTGCCGGGCGGGTCCAGATCGACCTCCGCCACCTGGCAGGAGGAGGCCTTGGAGGAGCGGGTGACGGGCGCGAACTCCACGGTGCCGCACTTCTGTTCCTCGAGGAACGGCAGGAGGCTGTTCTTCAGCTTCGCTTCCGCGTCGAACCCCTCCTCGGTCGCGGAACCGGACCCGGATCCGTCGACGACGACGCCGCACGGGGTGGTGAGCGGGTCGGGCTGCGAGGTGCACGAGACCAGCGCGGCCAGCAGTCCCACCGCGGGCACCAGGGCGGCCGCGCGGCGCAGTCGGGGCGGCCGCCGGCCGTCGGAGACCGATCGATGCACGGTTCTCTTCCTTCCAGGAGGTCCAGGAGGTCCAGGAGGCCCAGGGGTTCCGGGAGTTCCAGGAGTTCCAGGAGATCCGGGGATTCCCGGGGCTCCGGGAAGTCCGTACGCCTCGGCCGGGCCGAGGCGCCGCGGGGCCACCGGCCGGGGCGGGATCGCGGAACTCCCCGCCGCAGGGGGTACGCGGAGGCGGTACACGGTCATCGGCCTCCGCCTAGGTCCGCTGCCCGGCGACGGCGCCCGGCTGCTGGGTCCGCAGGATGGCCAGCGCCTGGACCACCGCCGGACCGGTCTCGTCCCGGCCGCGCTCCGCGTACCAGGAGTCGGAGTCCAGCCAGTCGTCGATCCGGTGCCAGGCCGGGTCCAGCGCCATCGTGCCCGGCAGCCAGCCGGCCGGGCGGAGTTCGCCCATCCGCGGCTCGGCGTCCGCGTCCGCCTCCGCGGTCTGGTGGCGGTGCCCCCGCCGCCAGGCCGCGTCCCAGTAGCAGGCCAGCAACTGGTTCCCCTCGTCGACCAGTTCCTGCGCCTTGGTGCGCTGGAGGTCGGCCGCGTTGCGCCACTCGGCCACCATCCGGCCGTAGCGGGCCAGCGCGGCCGGGGCCGGCCGGCCGCGTTTCGTGTACTGGGTGACGACGCGGACCGACTCCGAGTGGATCGTCGCCACCAGTCCGCTCCGGCTGTGCAGCAGATGCCGGCGCAACCGCGAGCAGCCCCGCTCCACCTCGTTCCTGATCCCGACCACATAGGGCGGCAGTGCCAGGTCCGCCGGGGCGCCGCCGGTACGGGCGCCGGTCATCAGGGACACCAGATCGGTCGCATCGAGACTTCCGTGGAGCCGGGCGCCGGTTCTGGAGAAGAAACCGAGCTTCGCCCTTCGAGGACGGCCCCCCGTTCGACCGGAGAAGTTCGTCATGGAACAGCCTCCAATTTCCGTCCGCACGGCTCTCCGAGGGAGATCCGCACATCGAGAGAGTAACTGAATATCCGACCGGAACGAGGCCGGTTTCCGGCGGAATCGATCATTCCTCGCCGGGCATCCGGAAAACGCCCGGAGTTCGCCCGGACGACGGCCCGGGAACGGTGAAAGCGCGATTGCGCGAGCCGAGTCCGGGCGCCGATACTTCTTGCCGGTGTGACGGAGGGGAGCTCATGGAAGCCCGGATCAGCAGCACGTATTTCCCCCTGGGGACCCTGGGGCCGGGACAACGGTTCGGCATCTGGTTCCAGGGCTGCGCGCTGGCCTGCCCGGGTTGCATGTCCCGGCACACCTGGGCCCCCGAGGGGGGAACCGCCGAGGACGTCTCCGGTCTGCTGCGGATGTGGGAGGAGGCGCTGGACAGGGGGGCCGAGGGGCTCACCGTGAGCGGCGGTGAGCCCCTCGACCAGGCGGAGGCGCTGACCGAACTGCTGGTCGGCGCCGCCCGGATCAGGGACCGGGCCGACGGCGGGGCGGACGGGGCCGACCTGCTGGTGTACACCGGGTACGAGCCGGACGAACTCACGGCCGCGCGGCGCCGGGCGCTGCGCGGCGCCGACGCGGTGATCACCGGCCGGTTCCGGGTGGAACGGCCGACCCGTCTGGTCTGGCGCGGCTCGGCCAACCAGCGCCTGCGCCCGCTGACGCCCCGGGGCGAGACCCGGTACGCCCCGCACCTGGAGCGGGAGAGCACGGGCAGCAGACTCCAGGCGGTGGTGGAACCGGGGCCGCCCGCCGGGGTGCGGTTCCACGGCGTGCCGCTGCGCGGCGAACTCAGGGCCGTGGAGCAGGGGCTGCGGGAGGCCGGCGTGACGCTCAGGGAGCCGAGTTGGCGTCCCTGAGGAGCCCCACGTACTCGCGCCTGCGGGTCACCAGCAGCACGGACCAGCTCGGGTCCCGGCGCAGCTCCTCGCGGACCGCCCCGAGCAGGTGGGCCGCGGCGTCGGCGGCGGGCAGACCGCCGCGCCCGGCGCCCAGCAGCGGGAAGCAGATGCTGGTCAGCGGGAGCGCGAGTGACTTCCTTTCGGCACGGGCCAGTTCGAAGGAGCCCCGGACCGCCTCGGTCACGGTGTCGGGGGCGACGTGGTAGCGGCTGCCGTGGTCCACGGGGGTGGCCACGGCGGCGTGGTAGACGCGCCGGACGCCCTGCCGGGAGAGCGCCCCGGCGGAGGTGGGCACGACCGTGCCCGGCCGTACGGCGAGGCCGGTCCGGCGGTGGGAGTGCAGCCAGACCGCCAGTTCGCGGGCGAGGACGTCGTCCACCACCTCGCCGTCCGAGCGTTCGGCGGCCGCCCGGCGCAGTACGCCGGAGACGGTGGGCCGGAAGGTCTTGGACATCTCCAGGTAGACGTTCTCGGAGGAGACCAGGATGTCGACGTCCCGTACCCGTTCGATGGGAGACAGCCGGACCGTGACACGGCCGGGCGCCGGAGGGGAGGCGGCCGGCCGCGGGCGGAGGCCGCCCGGGGCCGGGCCGGCGGGCGGCGTACGGACCGCGGTCCGCGGGCCCGGCCGGACCGGTGTGCCCGGGGCGCCGGTCCGGCCGTCGCCGGGCACACCGGTCCGGCCGGACCGGGCCAGGGCGAGCACCGCCGAGGCCAGACCGTCGAGCACTTCGTGCTCCTGGCTCTTGCGGAAGCGCTCGGTGCTCACCCCGTACACGCCCGCCGCGGCCTTGCGCCGGTCCGCGGCGGCCGCGCCGCGGCGGTAGGCGAAGAGGCCGAAGGAGTGCGCGGCGGCGCGGGCCAGCGGATCGCAGTCGTCCGCGTCCCGCAGTTCGCCGCCGCCCAGACGCCGTACCGCGGACCCGAGCAGCTCCTCTATGCCCTCGAGTTCGTCGTCGGCGTCCGCGCAGAAGCCGGCGGCCACCGCGGCCGCGCGCAGCCCGTCCCGGGAGCAGCGCCGCAGCCGGGGGAACCCGAGCCGTCTCAGGCGCCTCAACTCCTCGGTCAGCTCCTGATGCGAAGGCAATGTGTCCATGGGGCGCATAGTAAACCCGCCCCCTCACCTCATAAATACGATTATCGGAAAATTGCATTCCGGTGACGACGGCGGACTGGATGGCCCGCTCGGTGACTCCCCCCGGAACCCTTTCCGCGTTCCGTGCAGTGAATCGGCGAATGCCGCACGGGCGCAGGGGCCACTCGGATAATCTCTTGATCCCCGCGCCGCTTCACGATCGCGGGACGGGCATATTCATCGGAAGGTCGGACCATGTCGACCACTGACCCCACGGATTTCGTTCCCCCCGAGGACGACGGCTTCTCACGGGCCCGCCAGGTCGAGACCCGGCGGGTCGTCTCGGAGGTGCCGCCCGAACTGGCGGACCGCTTCTCCCTGCTCAGAGTCCTGCAGACCGCCGAGCGGCCCTCCCAGGCCGTGGTGCTCAGGGTGCGCGACCTGAGGAGCGGGACCCCCGACGTCCCCCTGGTGCTCAAGTGGTACCACCGCATGCACGCCCCCGGCCCCGAGATCGGCCGGACACTGTTCGAGGCCGGCCGGGTCCCGCCCGAGAGGGCCACGCACCTGGAGCACCTCCTGGAAACCGGACGCGCCGACGGGCACCCGTACCACCTCTACCGTTCGCACGGCGAGACGCACCTCGGCGACTACCAGCGGGAGCACCCCGGCCCGATGGGCTTCGAGCAACTGGAGCCGGTCGTAGCCCAGTTGTACGCCGCCGTGTCGTTCCTGCACGACGAGGAGGTCGTGCACCGGGACATCACCCCGGACAACATCATGATCCAGGCGCAGGGGAGCAGCCCGGAGATCACGCTGATCGACCTCGGTGCGGCGGTGCACCGGCCGGACGAGTCGACCCGGCACTTCGACTGGCGGGGCAAACCCCTCTACCTCGCCCCGGAAGCCGCCTCGCGGCTCCAGTCCGTCTCCCCGGAGGCGGACTGGTGGTCGGTGGGCATGGTCGCCGCCCAACTGGCCCTGGGCCGACCCCTCATGGACGAGCGGGAGGACAAGGCCGTCATGGAGGCGCTCGCCACCCGGAACCCCGACGTCCACCGCCTCGAGCACCGGCGTGTCCGGATGCTCTGCACCGGGCTCCTGACGCGCGACCCGGAGAGACGGTGGGGCGCCCGGCAGGTGGGGGAATGGCTGGACGGCGGCTCCCCGGACACCGCGCCCCGCACGTCCGGGCCCGTACGGGGGACGACGGCCCCCGGCCCGGAGCCGGACCCCGTCACCCCGTTCCCCTTCGTCGGCGAGCAGTTCACCCTGCGGGAACCGCTGGCCAGGGCCCTCGACCACTACCACGTCGCGGCCGACCGGATGCTGGACGACGACGGCAGAAGGTCCGAACTCGTCCGCTGGATGGCGCAGTTCGCCGAAGAGGAGGGCGAGGCCGGACGGCGCGTCCTTTCCGGGCTCCGCGAAGCCCTGGAACGGGCGCCCACCCCAGAACTCACCATCCGGCTGATCAACTGGCTGGGTCCCCGGCTCGAGGCCGGCTGCTGGGGGATGCCGCTCACCGTCCGCGGCATCCGCGACCTGTCCCGGGCCGTCCGGCAGAACGACGGCGCGGCGGTCCAACTGGCCGAACACCTGCGCAGGCACCCGGAGATCCTCACCGCCCTGGCGCACCGCCCCCTGGGCGAGGGACTGGACGAGACGGCCGCCCGCTGGCAGGCCCTGCGCACCGGGTGGCCCCACCTGGTCGGCGAACTCCTGGCCGACCCCGACCTGCGGCGGCTGCCCCGGGTGCGGCACGCCCTGCGGCAGACCACCGCCGTGGACACCCTGCTCCTGGAACTCGCCCGTGAGCCCGACCGCGTGGAGGCCCGACTGGCCCACGAGGCGGCGAGGTTCGAGGACGACCTCCCCCGCGGGCTGGAGGTCCCCTGGTTCAGCCGGCTGCTGCGGTCCGTCGACGACGACGGTCTGCGCCGCCTGCGGCTCGTCGCCGCTCACCGGCTGACGGACCTGGCCGCCCGGGACGCCGACGCCCGCCACGAGCGGCACCTGCAGGACGAGGCCGAACGGCAGCTGAGGGAGGACCAGGACGGGGCGATCGCCGTCCTGCAGCGGCTGGACCTGCCCGCCGCCCTGGGCTGGGCGCTGCTCGGAGCCACCCTGGTCACCTTCCCCTACAGCTTCCTGATCGGGCTGGCGGACGTGTTCGCCCGGGCCTCCCAGGACCAGGTGGTCGTCGCCTGGCTGTGGAGCCTCGGACTGACACCCGCCGTCTTCGCCGCCGAACTGTTCACCGCGAACTGGATCCGCCCGCCCGCCTACCACCCGCGCCACTCCCTGGCGGGCCTGATCATCGAGCGCGCGGAGCGCCCCGCCTCCCTCGTCCTGTCCCGCAGGTCCCGGCTGTTCCTCGGCGCCCTGCTGCTGCTCGCCGTGTGCGCGCTCGTCGTCGGGACGGTGATGTACGTGCCGTGGCTGTGGCCGGCGGTCTCCGCGGGCGCGGTGGTGGCGTGGAGCGTCCGGCGGTGCCTGGCCTGGAGCAGGGACGGGCGCAGAAGCGGAAGCCGCCGGAGCCGCCGCAACGGCCCGGCGGCCGTGGGGGGCCGGTCCGTGCCGCCGCAACGGGGCGCCCCCGCGGCGCCCGCCCCCTCGACCGGGGACGCATCGGGGAACCGGATGACAGGAGCCGACCTGTGAGTGAGGCGTTCGCCCAGATCCTGGACACCGGGGTGACGCCCGGCCTGGACTTCGTCCCGCCGCCCCCGCCTCCGCCGCCACCCCCGCCCGACCCCAACGAGCTCGCCCACACCGGCCCGCTGCACATGGACGGCACCACGGAGGAAGTCGCCTCCCGGCTGGGCGAGCTGGCCACCGAGGCCGCCCAGCAGGCCGCCGACGCCGCGCTCCAGGCACTGGGCACCCTCAGCGGGGCCCTGCTGGCCGGCCGGGCCGCGCTCGCGACCACCAAGGTGCTGGCCGGCGCGGCCGTCCGCGCCGCCGAGGAACAGCGTTGCCTGGAGCGGCAGGAGAAGATCTCCGCCGACGCGGCGGAACAGTGGCGGAACGCGGCCCTCGCCGCCGCCCGCGCCAACGCCCGCCGCAGGGTGCTGGGAGCGCGGATCGCCCGGGCCGCACGGACGGCGCCCGGCGACCCGCCGCCCCGCCCCGGCCTGCCCGGACCGCTCGACCCGACCGCGATCCGGCTGGGCGACTTCCGCCGCGAACTGGCCCGCTTCGAGCGGGAGCTGGAGACCGCGGAAAGGGCCCAGACGGCCTGGGAGGCGGAGGCCCTCCTCACCTCCCTGGCCGGCCCGGCGGGCGGCACGGACGGTGAGGACGGCCCGGACTGGCAGGACGCGCTGCGAGCCCGGCGGGACGACATGCTCCGGGCCCGGCAGGCCGCCCAGGACGCTCCGCTCCCGGTGCCCGAGCCGCCGCGGGCGACCGGCCCGGCGGACGGGACCGCCGTCCGGGACCAGGGCGCCGACATCCTGGCCGCCCTAGACGCCCGGGCCGACGCCGAACTGGCCCAGATGGCCGCGGAAGCGGTGGGCCACGCGGTGGCACACGCCGCCCGCCCGCAGCGGTCCCGCCGGCACCTGCGCGAGGCGCGGACCTTCGTGGCCGACGCCAACCGCAAGGCGTGGAAGCTGCGCCGCGAGGTGGAACAGGCCGCGGTGCAACTCGACTTCCTGACCATGCCCCTCCCCGACGACCAGGACCTCCCCGACCCGGACCCGCAGGCCGTGGCCGCGCTGCGGAAGTGCGTCGACGACAACGTCCCGCTGACCTCCGGCGAGCGGGACCTGGTGGAGCACAGCACGACGGCACGGTGCGCCGCGCTCGAAGCCCTCCACCTGAAGCGCCAGTGCACCGGCGTCCTGGCCCGGCTGGCCCTGGACACCGCGGGCGACCTGCGCGTCGGCCGCACCGACGACGACGCGGTGACGCTCGACTGGACGCCCGGGGGCTGGGGCCCGGACCACTGGCTCAGGATGGAGCTGCGGGGGGAGCGCGTCCATGCCGTCACCATGCGCCCGGCGACCCGCGGCGAGCGGCGGACCGAGGACCTGGAGCTGGACGCCCGGCGGTGCGCGGAAGCGGCCGAGCGGCTGGAGGAGTTCCGGTCCCTGGCCGCGGAGGCCGGACTGCCGCTGACCTTCGAGATGCGGCGCGCCGAGGTGCTCGCGGGTACGCCCGTCGACCGCTCCGCGCCCGACGCGCACGGCGGTCGCACCGGATCCTCGGTCCCCGGGCCCCGGAAGCACCGGACGGCGACCAGTCCCGGCCGCACGTGACCACCCGGCCGCCCCGCCACCCGGCCCCGCCCTTCACGGAAGGTTCACCCCATGGATCTGCAGAAGCAGAAGAACGACGAACTGCCGTTGTTCGTCCAGGAACTGACGGGCACGCTCAGCGTGCACTCCCAGTACGTCCTGCACGGCAACATCCACGATCTGCACCTGGTGCGCAGCAACGGCCGGGACCGGCACCACCCCCTGCTCGACGTGGTGTGGAACCCCTTGCTGCGGATGGGCTACCAGGTCCTGGTGGGATGCGACCAGATCAACGGTCTCCGGGTCCTGTACGCCGTTCCCGAGGTCGAGGAGGCCGCCAGGACCCTGCTGCCGACCCGCAGGTTCCCCGGGGCCGACGCGGCCCAGCAGGAGAAGGTGAGCGCCGACCTGCGGAACATCGTCTCCGGTTGGGCGGACGAACGCAGCAGGGCGCGGACCGACGGCGTGGAACTCCCGCCGCTGCGGGTCGCCCTGGTGGTCGAGCACGCCTCACGGCTGGTCCAGGACGTCACCCGGCTCACCCCGGACGAACGGGACTTCTTCCTCTCCTGTCTGCAACTCGCCGATCTGGCCAAGCGGATACGGGACCCGAGGCGTACGGACGGACGCGACCTGTTCAACCCGGTGATCTGGCTGGCCGAGGGGGAGCGCGACCTGCCCAACTGGTTCGTCTCCGGGAGCGAGCGCATCCGCCCGATCGCGGTCCCCCCGCCCGACGCCGACGAACGGCGCCGGATGGCCGACCTCCTGCGCCGGGACTTCCGGGCCCGGCAGCGGACGGCCGCGGCCCCCGCCGGCGACGTCCCCGAGGAGGAGAGGGAGACCGTCGAGGCGGTGGCCCGGGCGGCCGGCGGGATGACGCTGAGGGCGATGCGGGAGAGCCTCGACCTGGCACTGGACCGGGGTCTCCCGTTCCGTTCGATGCCCGACGCGGTCCGGATCTACCGCCTCGGCGTGGAACGGAACCCCTGGAGCCGGGACGAGGTCCGCCGGCGCATCCTGCGGGGCGAGGACCCGGACGACGAACGCTCCGTCCCCCGGCGGGTGCTGGGCCAGGACGCCGCCGTCGCCAAGACGCTCGACATCCTCAAGCGTGCCGCGCTGGGCCTGTCCGGGGCGCAGGCGACCAGTCCCGGCCACCGCCCGCGCGGCGTCCTCTTCTTCGCGGGTCCGACCGGCACGGGCAAGACCGAACTGGCCAAGGCCGTCGCGGCGGTCCTCTTCGACAACGAGCAGGCGTACCTCCGCTTCGACATGAGCGAGTTCTCCTCCTCGCACGCCGCCGACCGGCTGGTCGGGGCGCCCCCCGGCTACGTCGGGTACGAGGCGGGTGGCGAGCTCACCGCCGCGGTGCGGCAGGACCCCTTCCGGGTCATCCTCTTCGACGAGATCGAGAAGGCCGACAAGGGGGTGCTGGACAAGTTCCTCCAGGTCCTGGAGGACGGCAGGCTCACCGACGGCCAGGGAGTCACCACCTACTTCAGCGAATGCGTGCTGATCTTCACCTCCAACCTCGGGGTGCAGCGCATCGACCCGCAGACGCAGCGGCGGGAGTGGGTCGTCGAACCGGGCACGGAGTACTCCGCCCTGGAGGCGACGGTCAAGAAGAACGTCAAGGAGCACTTCGAGCAGGTCATCGGCCGGCCCGAACTGATGAACCGGATCGGCGGCAACGTCGTGGTGTTCGACTTCATCTCCGAGGACGTGGCGAAGAAGATCTTCGACCTCCAGGTGAAGAACATCCGGCGGCAGCTCGCGGCCGAGCACCGCGTCGTCCTGGAGATCCGCGAGGACGCCCGCGCCACGCTGCTGCGCCGCTGCACCAAGGACCCGTGGACGGGCGGGCGGGGGATCGGCATGGCGCTGGAGACGGACCTGATCAACCCGCTGGCCCGAGCGCTGTTCGCCGCACCGGGCCTGGGGGCGGGCACCACCGTGGTGGTCGCCGGCGTCAAGGAACTGCCGGACGGCCAGGTGGAGCTCCTGGTGGACTTCGAGAAGGAGACAGCCCCCCGGTGACGGCGGACGAACCCGAGGACGACGGCTGGGTCTCCCTCTCCGAGAGCCCTCTCCCCGCTCCCCGCCAGCCCGGGGACGGGGACGGGGACCGGAACCAGAACACCGAAGGACACTCCGCGCCCCCACCACCCCCGAAGGCCTCACCGCCCGAACCGGACTCCGCTCAGGGCTCCGATCCGGACTCCGGATCGGACTCCGACGGCTGGATCTCCCTCACCCCCGGAGCCCTGTCACCGCCCCGCCCCGCCCCCGAGCACACCTCTTCCCGCCCCACCCGGGCAGTGAGGGCCCGACTCGCACTGGACTTCCGCGGACTGGGCGGACAACTGCTCCTGGACCGCGGGCAGACGGTACACCTGGGCCGCAGCCGGAGCTGGGCGACACCGGAGGCGGCCGAGATCCTGGCGGACGAGCCCACGGTCTCCGGGCAGCACGCCGGCGTCGAGTACGCCGAGGACGGCACGGTCTGGCTGACCGAGGTGGCGGAGGGCTCCACCAACGGCGTCCGCGTCAACCGTCACCAGGTCCTCACCCCCGGCCACCGCCTGCGGGTCCACACCGGCGACACGGTATGGCTGGGCCCTCACATCTACTTCCTGATCCGTGGCGGCTTCCCACCCACCCCGGACTCCGCCACCCAGCCGCCCGACGCCTGAGCAGACTGCCGACCGGCCCAGCCGGGGCCGGGTGGCGGGCAGGCTCGGCACGGCGCCCGCCCGCGCCCCTCTGACATGGCGCTCCCTGTTCAACGTATCCCCGGGCAACGTTCCCGGGGACTCTGGCCGGCCCCGGCCCCCGCGCCGGTGGTGATGCCCGGGATGCAGGTGGTCACCTGCTGTCGGATGGTGGAGGCATGAACCATCACCAGCCCCTGCACTCGATCGACATCGACACCCGGCTCGTCACGGCCGGTGCCGTGCTCACTGCGGCGGGCGCCGTGGTGGCGTGCACCGGCATGGGCATCATGGCTGTCGCCGTGTTCGCCGCGGGTCGGCGCATGGTCCGCGCCATGGACGTGCCTCCGTCCCAGCAGGCGGCCATGAAATGGCGGCAGGCCAAGGAGGCGTCCCGAGCGGGCCTGCAGGCCTGGCAGTCCGCTTCCGGCAACCAGAGCGGGTCGCTCACTTCCTAGCGCCCCGGCAGCACCATTCGTCCCGGGGGCGTCAAGGGCTGCGGGGGCCTCGTACGCCCGGGGCGTCGTCGGCGCCGAGTGCGTTCTCCCGCAGGTCCGGTTCGGTACGGAGCGTCCTGGTGAACCAGTCGCCGTAGCGGTTTCCCAGAACCGGGGCCGTGGCGCCGTGGAGGAGAACGCTCAGGCCCACGGTCACGGCGATGACGCCGTTCAGCTGCGTCGTCCCGGGCAGGTGTTCCTCGAAGGCCAGCAGACCGAAGACCAGGGAGGCGAGCCCGCGCGGACCGAACCACCCGATGTAGGCGACGGATGCGGTCCGCAGACCGGTGCCGATCAAGGCCAGAGCGACCGGCAGCATCCGGACCGCGGTCAGGCTGATCAGCGCGTAGACCACCATCCGCCACGTCACGTGCTGAAGGACCGGCCCCAGGATGACCGCGCCGAAGACCAGGAAGCTCACCGAGGCGAGCAGGAGCCCGAGCCGCTCGCTGAATTTCGTGTTCTGCGCGGCGCCCGGTCCTTCGGCGCGAGCGCCACGTCCTGTCGGCGCGCCACGCAGCCGGCTTCCGAAGGCCAGACCGGCGACCCAGGCGCCGATGAAGCCGCTGCCCTCGACCGCGTCACACAGCGCGTAGGCGATCACGGGAACGGCGAGCGTCAGGAACTGCCGCCACGCGGGAGTGCTCCAGTCCCGGGCGACCGACCGACGCAACACGTCCGCCCCGGCCCGACCGGCGACGAGTCCGATCGCACCGCTCAGCAGCAGCGCGCGCAGGAACGTCACGACGACCCCCGGATGCCCCTCCGCCTCGCCCGCCGCCGCCAGCGCCAGCACGAAGAACGGGAGCACCAGACCGTCGTTCAGCCCCGATTCGACGCCGAGGCCGCCTCGGACCAGCGCCGGGACCCGCTTGTTGGAGAAAGCCTGCTGTCCGAGCGCGGCATCCGTCGGGGCCAGGATGACGCCGACCAGCGCCAGCTCCCACACCCCCAGACCGGGCAGGAGGGGCCAGGCCACCAGCCACCCCAGCACCATCGTGACGGGCAGCCCGACCACAAGCAGCCGCAACGGCAGGAACCCCTCCCTGCGCAGGTCCTCGAGCCTGATCGCCGCCGCGTCCGTGAACAGCACGAGGATGAGCGCGCTCTCCAACAGCGTCCGGACGACCTCCGGATCCCGGTCCGCGTTCAGCAGGTCCAGGCCCAGAGGCCCGATCGCCAGCCCGCACACGACGAACACCAGGGGCCCGGACAGCGCCGTCGTCGACAGCCGCCGCGAGAGCGCCCCGTAGCCGACGACCACGCCACCGGCCACCACCACACCCCACAGGCTCATCCGCACTCCTCACCCGGGACCACCAGGACGACCGCCCGGGCCTCTGCGCCGGGGCGACGCGCCACCCGCCCGACCACGCCACCCATCACGGTCACACAGTGGCACGGCCGTTCACTCTACGTGTCGATCCGATCGGGCCGGGGGACCCTCGGCCCTGGCACGCAGAGCCGAGGAGAGGAACTTCAGCCATCGACGGCAGCCTTCTCCGACCGCCGGATGGCGCGAGCGCTGTCTCCGAAGCCGGCTCCGGCCCCGGTCCCGTGAACGAAGCGTTTACTCCGGGCGCCGTGCGCCGCACCCCGGGCGCGGTGGGGGCCGCGGCGGGGTGAGGGGAACCGGTTCGGGTGCCGAGGCGTGAAGTCGGCTCCCGAACGGCTCCCAGAAGTCCCCGGTACGAGGTCAGGGGCCCGACCCGCGATACGGATCAGGCCCCTGACCTGGTGCCTCACTGTCGGGGTGGCGGGATGTGAACCCGCGACCTCCTCGCCCCGAAGCAACCGGGGCGGGGACGCTGTCCGGGACCGGCGCAGCTCTCGCCTGCGCGGACGGCCCGCCGGCATCCGTGCTCGTCCGCCGCTGTCCGTCGGCGCTGTCGCGCAGTCGGACGCTCGCCCTATGCCTCCAGCTCACTTCCTGCGGCGCCTGCTCGCCTTCTTCTTCAGTTCGGCCCGGCCGCGTTCCGTCCACACACCTTGATGGAGGTACCAGCGCGCCGTGCCCTTCAGCGTCTTGCTCACGGCAGCGACCGCCGACGGCCGTCGGCCAACCGCACTTGCCCTGCTTCCACTCGCCCACCGTCCACCCTCGGTAGCCCGTCTCGCATGCCGACATCCAGCGTGTATTGATGCGCACGCTTTCCCACTGTGTCGGCGGGCGGCCCGGCTACGGGAAGGAACCGGCGCACGGTCTCGTCCGAACGACGGTGAACAGGGCTGGAAGAGACGGAAACTGAGGCTGCCGCACTCCTTGCCGCAGCACCGGAGGCAACAGCCCGCGGCCAGTTGTCGAAGCCGTCGTCACTCGTGGAACTAAGCTGCCTCGGGTCGCGCCGCACGCATGCCCGAGGTGAGCTCCTGTGCATCCTCGAACGGGAAGGCATCGTCCTCCCCGAAGTCCGGAGCCTGGAAGGGGTTTGTCGCCGGAGGCGGCGATGCCGCGGTGGGGCAGCGGGGTTGTCCTTCCGGGGCGGAGAACAGCGATGTCAGATCGATGAGAGGTCTCTCTTTCGTTACAGGTCCCTGAGGGTCCTGGTGTGCCGTGACCGGGCACAGCGGTCCTACCGCTTGGTCATCTTGGCGTACGGGCTCAAGATCCGCATCTGCGCCGAGCCGAAATCCACGAACACCGCGATGTCATCCTCGATGCCGATCACCCGGCCGGGGCCGTACACGTCGTGTGTGATCCGGTTGCCCATGGCGAAGGGCTCGAGCGTCGACGCGACCGGGGCCTTGAAGGCGCTGGTGGGCGAACGACGCTTCGGTGCGGCAGGCCTTGTCATGACCCAGTATGCGCCTACGGGCATCCCGCTCGCTGTGACCGTAGGCACAGATCCGGACGGAAACAACCGTGCCATGTCACTGACCTGCGGGTTCGAGGCCTGATGAAGGACATCTTCGTCGTAGAGCAGGAAGGGGAGGGCGCGGAGGACGACGAAGAAGACGACGCGGTGGCCCGAGCACATTCGTTCGACCCTCGCGGCCCCCGTTTGGCCCTCCGAACACATCCGAACACACCAGAGGGCCATTCGCAATCATGCGAATGGCCCTCTGATCAGCGTCGGGGTGGCGGGATTTGAACCCACGACCTCTTCGTCCCGAACGAAGCGCGCTGCCAAGCTGCGCCACACCCCGGTGTCGCTGCTCTCGCGGCGACGACGTTTACTTTAGCCCACTGGTGGCTGGAGGCGAAATCCGGTTTGGGGGCCGTCGGCGCCGGTCGGTGCCGGCGGCCCCCGTGGGACGCACGTGTTCTGCTACTCCCGGCTCACCAGGGTCATCAGCGTCGCCTCCGGGGGGCAGGCGAAGCGGACCGGGGTGTAGCGGTTGGTGCCGCAGCCCGCGGAGACGTGAAGGTAGGAGGTGCGGCCCTCGGACGTGTGGGTGGACAGGCCCTTCACCCGGTCGGTGTCCAGGTCGCAGTTGGTGACCAGGGCGCCGTAGAAGGGGATGCAGAGCTGGCCGCCGTGGGTGTGACCGGCCAGGACCAGGGGGTAGCCGTCGGACGTGAAGGAGTCCAGGACGCGCAGGTAGGGGGCGTGGACTACGCCCATCGAGAAGTCCGCCGCGTTCGACGGGCCGCCCGCCACCTCCGTGTAGCGGTCCCGCTTGATGTGCGGGTCGTCCAGGCCAGTCAGCTCGACCGTGACGCCCTCGATCTTCAGGGTGCCCCTGGTGTTCGTGAGGTTCAGCCAGCCCGCGCTGTCGAAGCCGTCCCGCAGGTCCTCCCACGGGTTGTGGATCACGCCGACGGCCGGGGCGTTGCCGTTCAGGCCGTGCCGGCCGGTGGCCTTCTCGATCAGGTAGCGGGCGGGGTTGCGCAGCTTGGGGCCGTAGTAGTCGTTGGAGCCGAAGACGTATGCGCCCGGCAACTCCATCAGCGGGCCCAGCGCGTCCAGGACCTCCGGCACGCCCTCGGGGTCGGACAGGTTGTCGCCCGTGTTGATCACGAAGTCGGGGCGCAGGCCCGCCAGCGAGCGCAGCCAGCGCTGCTTCTTGCGCTGGCCGCTCACCAGGTGGATGTCGGAGACCTGCAGTACGCGCAGGGGGCGCATCCCGGCGGGCAGGACGGGGATCGTCACCCGTCGGAGCCGGAAGGAGCGGGCCTCGAAGCCCGCCGCGTACACCAGACCGGCGGCACCGGCCGCCGTGATTCCCAGGGGGATTCCGTATCGCGCGCGCATACGCCCATCGTGTCAGACCCTGGACCTGGTGCGTCCTGCGGTACCTCCTCCCGGGGTGCGGCAGGGCTTTCGAGTTCGGTCCGAACGTCCCCTGGGACGGCGGGTGTTAAATGTGCGGGCGTCTTTCCGCCTGTTCCTGCGACAATCAAGACATGACCACGCTCAAGTCCAAGCTGCAGGACGACCTCAACGCTGCGATCAGGGAGCGCGACGAGCTCAGCTCCTCGACGCTCCGGCTGACGCTCACCGCGATCACCAAGGAGGAGGTCGCGGGGAAGGAGAAGCGTCAGCTCTCCGACGACGAGGTGCTCAAGGTGATCACCCGTGAGGCGAAGAAGCGCCGTGAGGCGGCGGACGCCTTCGCGCAGGGTGGGCGTCCCGAGCAGGCCGAGCGGGAGAAGGCGGAGGGCGAGCTGCTGGCCCGGTACCTGCCCCAGCAGATGTCCGACGAGGAGCTGGACGCGATCGTCGTCCAGGCCGTCGAGGAGGCGAAGGCGGCGGGTGCCGAGGGCCCGCGGGCCATGGGTGTGGTCATGAAGATCGTCAACCCCAAGGTGGCCGGGCAGGCGGAGGGCGGCCGGGTGGCCGCCGCGGTGAAGAAGCTGCTCGCCGGCTGATCTGCCGGTCCGGCCGGTCGGGTACGGCGGAGGGCCCCTCCTTCCCTCACGGGAAGGAGGGGCCCTCCGCCGTCGTCGGACCAGGAGGGCGGGCCGTCAGCCTCGGCCGCCCGGGCCGTTGCCCTGGCCCTGGAAGAAGCCCTCGGGAAGGGAGAAGGTCGGGTCCGGCTCGGCTCCGCCACCGCCGTTCTGGCCGCCGTCGTCGTTCTGGCCGCCGTTGTCGTTCTGACCACCGTTGCCGCCGCCGGTCAGGCCGCCGAGGAAACCGCCGTTGCCGCCGCCGTTGCCGCCGCCACGGCCGTTGTTGCCCCGGTTGCCGTCGCCACGGTCGTCGCCGTTCCCGCCGCGACGGTCACGGTCACGGTCCTTGTCGGGCTTTTCGGGGTCCGGGATGTGGATGAGGTTGAACTCGGGGGCATCCTTGCCGTTCAGCGCGCCGCTCATCATGTCGCGCCAGATCGGGCCGGGCACCTGACCACCGAACACCTTGGCGTGCCAGGTTCCGCCGATCGAGATGTCGATCATCTTCCGCTTGTGCGCGGGGTCGCCGACCCACACCGCACCGGCCATGTTCGGCGTGTAGCCCACGAACCAGGCGGCGTAGCGGAAGTCCGTCGTACCGGTCTTGCCCGCGCTCGGACGGCCGCCGAGACCGGCCTGTGTACCCGTACCGTCCTCGACCACGCCCCTGAGGAGCGTGTTTATGGTGTCGGCGGTCTTCTCCGACATCGCGCGTGAGCACGTCGACTTCGGGACCGGGAGCGACTTCGACTTGTCGCCGACGCGCTGGCTGATGGACTCGATGGCGATCGGCGTGCAGTACATGCCGCGTGAGGCGAAGGTGGCGTAGCCGTTCGCCATGGTCAGCGGGGACACCTCCTGGGTGCCGAGCGCGATGGACGGCGCCTGGGCCAGCTTTCCGCCGTCGGCCCGCTCGACGCCCATCTTCTTGGACATCTCCGTCACCGGGCAGATGCCGATCTCGCTGATCATCTCGATGTAGTAGGTGTTGACCGACTTCGCGGTCGCCTCCTTCATGGCGTAGGGCCCGACCTCCGCCTCGTTCTCGTTCTCGACCGGAACGCCCTTTTCGTTCCACGTCTTGCCGTCGCAGGCCGCGACCGGACTCGGGTAGTCCATCTGGTACGGCGAGGCGTACGACTTGGTCGGGGGCATCCCGCCCTCGAGAGCCGCCGCCGCGACGATCGGCTTGAACGTCGAACCGGGCTGGAAGCCGGCGCCGCCGCCCATGCCCAGGTCGACGGAGAGGTTGATCTGGGTCTCGTTCTTGGCGAAGCCGTACGGCCGGGACTGCCCCATCGCGAGGATCTTGCCGGTGCCCGGCTCCACGATGGTGGCGGCGGTCGCGACCTCGTCGGTCTTGTTGACGTGCTGCTTGACCGAGTTCTGGGTGGATTCCTGCGCCTGCGGGTCCAGCGTCGTACGGATCGTCAGGCCGCCCTGGTTCCAGATCTTGGCCCGCGACTCCTTGGTCTTGCCGAAGATGGGGTCGCTCAGGAACACCTCACGCACGTAGTCGCAGAAGAAGCCCGCGCCCCTGACCGCCGTGATGCAGCCGTTGTTCGGCTTGCTGACCTTCAGTCCCAGCGGCGCCTTCGAGGCCTCGGCGGCCTCCTCCTCGGAGATGTCGCCGACCTGGGCCATCCGCGCCAGGACGACGTTGCGCCGCTTGGTGGCCTCCGTCTCGTCGTTGACCGGGTCGTACCGGCTCGGCGACTGGACGAGGCCGGCGAGGAGGGCGGACTCCTGGAGGTTGAGGTTCTTGGCGGACTTGGAGAAGTAGCGCCGGGCGGCGGCCTCGACGCCGTAGGCCTGCTGGCCGAAGAACGTGATGTTCAGGTAGTTCTCGAGGATCTTCTTCTTGCCCAGCTCCTCCTCGACCTGGATCGCGAACTTCAGCTCGCGGATCTTGCGGCCGATCGTCTGCTGGGTGGCCTGCGCGACCTTCGTCGGGTCGTCGCCGGCCTCCTCCACGAAGACGTTCTTCACGTACTGCTGGGTCAGGGTGGACGCGCCCTCGGAGACACCGCCGCTCTGCGCGTTGCGGTTGAGCGCGCGCAGCACGCCCTTCAGGTCGACCGCTCCGTGTTCGTAGAAGCGGGAGTCCTCGATCGCGACGATCGCCTTCTGGAGGTGGGGCGAGATGTCCTTGAGGTCGACCACCGTGCGGTCGCGTGAGTAGACGGTGGCGATCTGACCACCCTTCGCGTCCAGGATGGTGGTGCGCTGGCTCAGCGGGGGTGTTTTGAGGTTGGCGGGGAGCTCGTCGAAACTCTCCACCGAACCCTTGGCGGCCAGGCCCAGCGCACCCACGGCGGGCAGTGCGATACCGGCCAGGACGGCACCCGCGAGGACACTGACACCGAGGAACTTGGCGGCCTGCTGCGTTGACGACAGACCACCGCCCGAGCGCTTCTTTGGCATGGGTGCAGCCTACGTTCTCGTTTGCCGGACAGGCGTACAGGCCTTGGCCTAAGCTGCTCACAACTGTCACGGCAGTGAGGCCACGTATCAATACGTCCGGCGATCCCGAATCGTTCCGGATTCTCTCGACCTTCCTCGGCTCCCTCGGCTTTCTCCGTCGAGGTGTGGTGGGTGCGTGTCCGGATCGGCCTCGTGTGTCACTCGGTGTCCGTTGTGGCGCAGTGGAACTGACCCGAAACGTCGGGGTTGTCACGCATGTCGCCAGGTCACTCCCCCGGGTGATCTGCCGCTTACCCATAGTCCGTTCGGGCCATTCAAGATTGGGCCCGCTGGGGGTGTTGCGCTGTGCCCACCTTCCGTAACGTCCTCAACTGGCGGCGGTGAATATGCCGCTGCCGCCGTGGGGGAGCCTCGATTCGGGAGAGGACGGCGCCGGTATGGGCTGGGTTACCGACTGGAGTGCGCAGGCTGCCTGTCGCACTACTGATCCGGATGAACTGTTCGTTCAAGGAGCAGCGCAGAACAGGGCCAAGGCGGTGTGCACCGGATGCCCGGTGCGTACGGAGTGCCTGGCCGACGCGCTCGACAACCGCGTCGAGTTCGGCGTGTGGGGAGGCATGACGGAACGTGAACGCCGCGCACTGCTGCGCCGGCGGCCCACCGTGACGTCCTGGCGCCGACTGCTGGAGACCGCGCGCACGGAGTACGAGCGGGGGGCGGGCGTCGTGCCCCTCGACGACGACGAGGTGTACGCGAACTACGCGGCGGTGAGCTGAGGGCTCTCGGGGGGTCCTCGGCGGGACGTCTCGGGCTGTGTCGGGCTGTGTCGGGACGCCGTGGGCCGTCGTTTCGGTGCGGGGTGGCTCGGCGTGCGTCAGGCGGTTGCCTCGGGTGGGGCGGGTGTCTCGGGCAACTCCGGCCTGTTGGTCGCGAGCCGGTCGCCGATGTCCCGCAGGCCGGCGAGGTCGTGCACGTCGCCGGGCAGCGCGGCCACTTCCGTCACCGCCACCTCGGGATGGAGCGCGGTGAAGCGGTCACGTGTGCGCTGCTCGCGGGAGAGCAGCCGCATCCGCTCGGCGTGCAGTCGCAGCAGGCCCGCGGTGAGCTGGCCGACGGACCGCTCCGCGTCCACCCCGTCGGTGTTCGTGTCGGTGGTGCCAGGGTCGGTGCCGGTGCCGGTGCCGGTGCCGGTGCCGGTGTCCGTGTTCGTGTCGTCCGCGGTGGCGGGGGAGCCTCCGTCGAGGGCGTCTGAACTGGCTTGTGTGTCAGGGGAGTTACGAAATCCAGCTTTCCCGCCCTCCTGATCCACAATGCGGGAGTCCTCAAGATTTTCCGCGGCGGCCAGTGCCCGCTCGGCCGACAGCCGGTCGGCGCCGCTGCCGTGGACCCGGTTGAGCACCAGCCCGGCCAGCGGCATGTCCTCCGCGGCCAGCCGTTCCACGAAGTACGCGGCCTCGCGCAGCGCGTCCCGCTCCGGGGCCGCGACCACCAGGAACGCCGTCCCGGGCGCCTGGAGCAGTTTGAACGTGGCATCCGCGCGGGTACGGAAGCCGCCGAACATGGAATCCATCGCCGCCACGAACGTCTGTACGTCCCGCAGCAGTTGCCCCCCGAGCACCTTGCCCAGGACGCCGGTCATCATGGACATCCCGACGTTCAGGAACTTCATCCCCGCGCGGCCGCCGACCTTCGCCGGGGTCAGCAGGATGCGGATGAGCTTGCCGTCGAGGAAGGACCCGAGCCGCTTGGGCGCGTCCAGGAAGTCCAGCGCGGAGCGGGAGGGCGGTGTGTCGACGACGATGAGGTCCCACTCGTCGCGGGCCCGCAGCTGCCCCAGTTTCTCCATCGCCATGTACTCCTGCGTGCCCGCGAAGCCCGCCGAGAGGGACTGGTAGAAGGGGTTGCCGAGGATCGCGGAGGCGCGCTCCGGGTCCGCGTGCGCCTCGACGATCTCGTCGAAGGTGCGCTTCATGTCGAGCATCATGGCGTGCAGTTCGCCGCCGGCGGAGTCGTCGATGCCCTTCACCCGACGGGGGACGTTGTCGAGCGAGTCGATGCCCATGGACTGGGCGAGCCGGCGGGCGGGGTCGATGGTGAGGACGACCACCTTGCGTCCCCGTTCGGCCGCGCGCAGTCCCAGGGCCGCGGCGGTGGTCGTCTTGCCGACCCCGCCCGAGCCGCAGCACACCACGATCCGGGTGGTCCGGTCCTCGATCAGCGGGTCGATGTCGAGCGTGCGTACGGGGGAGAGGTGGTGGCGGGCCGGGTGGGCCGGGTGGGCCGGTTCCGGGTGATGACTCATGACATCCCCTGCTTCCGATACTTCCGACTCGTGACGGGCGTGATGGACATGGCGGGCGTGACGGGCATGGCGGAAGGGTTCCCGCCGGGTGCGGGTACGGGTGCGGACACGGGCGGGTTTCCGCCGGTCATGACACGCCCTGCGCGCGGAGTTCCTCGGCCAGTTCGTACAGGCCCGCCAGGTCCATGCCCTCCGCGAGCAGCGGCAGCTCGTGCAGGGACAGGCCCACCTCGGCCAGCGCGGCGCGCTGTTCGGCCTCCAGCGTGTACCGCTCGGCGTACTCCTTGGCCTGCGCGAGCAACGGGTCCACCAACTGCTCGGCGTGCCCGCCGCGCCGCGCGCCGCCGAGACCGGCGGACGCCAGTGCCCGCGCGACAGAGGAACGCTCGACCGTCCCCATGAGTTCCAGGTCGGTCGTGTCCAGCACCTCGGGCCGCACCATGTTCACGATGATCCGCCCGACCGGCAGCCGGGCTCCCCGCAGCTCGGCGATGCCGTCCACGGTCTCCTGGACCGGCATTTCCTCCAACAGGGTGACCAGGTGCACCGCCGTCTCCGGCGATTTCAGCACCCGCATCACGGCCTGGGCCTGATTGTGTATCGGGCCGATCTTCGCGAGCCCGGCGACCTCGTCGTTGACGTTGAGGAAACGGGTGATGCGCCCGGTCGGCGGGGCGTCCATCACGACGTAGTCGTAGACGAACCGCCCGGTGCGGTCCTTGCGCCGCACCGCCTCGCACGCCTTGCCGGTCAGCAGGACGTCCCGCACCCCGGGCGCGATGGTGGTCGCGAAGTCGATCGCGCCGATCTTCTTCAGCGCCCGCCCGGCGCTGCCCAGCTTGTAGAACATCTGGAGGTAGTCCAGAAGGGCCCGTTCGGCGTCTATGGCGAGGGCGTGCACCTCCCCGCCCCCGGGAGCGACGGCGATCTTCCGCTCCTCGTACGGCAGCGCCTCCGTCTCGAAGACCTGCGCGATGCCCTGGCGACCCTCGACCTCGACGAGAAGCGTCCGCTTCCCCTCCGTGGCCAGGGCCAGCGCGAGGGCCGCGGCCACCGTGGTCTTGCCGGTTCCGCCCTTGCCACTGACCACCTGAAGCCTGCTCACGCCTTTGAGCCTAATTCCTCCCCGCGCGCCCCGGCGGCTCCGGGGGCGAGTTGCCGGGCTTGCGGTGCTCCCGTGCTCCCGGGTTCGTCGTGCTTCCCGTGCGGGTGACGGCAGCGGCTAGAGTCGCCGCATGACGAAATGGGAGTACTCCACGGTTCCGCTGCTGGTCCACGCCACGAAGCAGATCCTGGACACCTGGGGCGAGGACGGCTGGGAACTCGTGCAGGTCGTGCCGGGCCCGAACAACCCCGAGCAGCTGGTCGCCTACCTGAAGCGGGAGAAGCAGGCATGAGCGCGGTCGAGGCCAGACTGGCCGAGCTCGGGCTGAGCCTGCCGGAGGTCGTTCCGCCGCTGGCCGCGTACTGCCCGGCCGTGCGGTCGGGGCGGTACGTCCACACCGCCGGCCAGCTTCCCATGGTGGACGGCGAGCTTCCGCTGACCGGAAAGGTCGGTGCCGAGGTCACGGCCGAGGAGGCGAGGGAGCTGGCGCGCACCTGTGCGCTGAACGCCCTCGCCGCCGTGAAGTCCGTCGCCGGTGATCTGGACCGCGTCGCGCGCGTGGTGAAGGTCGTCGGGTTCGTGGCCTCGGCCGCGGACTTCACGGGCCAGCCGGGCGTCCTCAACGGTGCGAGCGAGCTGCTGGTCGAGGTCCTCGGCGACAAGGGCGTCCACGCCCGCAGCGCGGTGGGCGTCGCGGTACTGCCCCTCGACGCGCCGGTGGAGGTCGAGATCCAGGTGGAGCTGACGGACGCCGACTGAGGGAAGCGCGCCGGCGGCCGGGGGCGGGCGGCAGCGGTCGGCGTCCGACGGAGGCAGAGGGCGGAGGCGGGGGCGGTCCGGTGCCCGGCGGAGGGTCGCGCGGCCCGTGCGGCCCTCCGGGGCCGCCACGCCTCCGGGGCCGCCACGCCTCCTCTCCGCGTCCCGGGGCCGTGTCGCCCTGCCGCGGTCCCGGCGCCGCGTCCCGGGGCCGCGCTCCCCCTCGCCCCCTCGCCCTCTTCTTCTCCCGTCGGCCACTCGAACATCCGCCCGTCCCGGGATAGCCTCCGGCCATGGTGAATGCGCAGGCTGGTGGGCAGTGGTACCCACCCGAGTGGCCGGTCCGCATCCGCGCGCTCGCGGAGGGCACCCTCACCCCGGTCCCGGCCAAGCGGGCGGCCACCGTGATGCTCCTGAGGGACGCCGGTGACGGCTGCGCCGTCCACATGCTGCGTCGGAGCGCCTCCATGGCCTTCGCCGGAGGCGCCTACGCCTACCCCGGCGGTGGCGTCGACCCGCGGGACGACGACCACCACGTCCGCTGGGCGGGCCCCACGCGCGCGTGGTGGGCCGACCGGCTCGGCGTAGCCGAGACCGACGCCCAGGCGATCGTCTGCGCCGCCGTACGCGAGACGTACGAGGAGGCCGGGGTGCTGCTCGCCGGCCCGACGCCCGACTCCGTGGTCGGTGACACCACGGGTGCGGACTGGGAGGCGGACCGCGCGGCACTCGTCGAGCGGAGGACGTCCTTCGCGGAGTTCCTCGACCGCCGGGGGCTGGTCCTGCGCTCGGACCTGCTCGGCGCGTGGACCCGGTGGATCACCCCGGAGTTCGAGCCCCGCCGCTACGACACCTGGTTCTTCGTCGCCGCGCTCCCCGAGGGACAGCGCACCCGCAACGCCTCCACGGAGGCCGACCGCACGGTGTGGATCGCCCCGCGCGAGGCGGCCGCCGCGTACGACCGGGGCGAGCTGCTGATGATGCCGCCGACGATCGCGACCCTGCGCCAACTGACGGCGTACCCGACGGCGGCGCGGGCGCTCGACGCGGCAGCCGCGCGGGACCTCACGCCGGTACTGGCCACCGCGCGCCTGGACGACGAGAAGATCGTGCTGTCCTGGCCCGGACACGACGAGTTCACCCAGCACATCCCGACCGGTGGAGCACCCGCATGACGGACGCGGCAGCCCTTCCCGGCCAACCGCGCGGCGGGGTCCTCTCCGGACCCGCCACCGCGCGCGCGGTCAACGTCCTGGCCCCGAACGCCTCGGCCATGACCCTGGACGGCACCAACACCTGGATCCTCGCGGAGCCCGGATCCGCGCGGGCGGTCGTCGTCGACCCCGGCCCGCTGGACGAGGGGCATCTGCGGAACGTCGTCGACACGGCCGAGCGGGCCGGCCGGCGCGTCGCCCTCACCCTGCTGACGCACGGTCACCCCGACCACGCCGAGGGCGCCACCCGCTTCGCCGAGCTGACCGGCACGAAGGTACGGGCGCTGGACCCGGAGCTGCGGCTGGGGGACGAGGGCCTGTCCGGCGGGGACGTCATCGCCGTGGACGGTCTGGAACTGCGGGTCGTCCCCACCCCCGGCCACACCGCCGACTCCCTGTCCTTCCACCTGCCGGCCGACGGGGCCGTCCTCACCGGCGACACCGTCCTGGGACGCGGCACGACCGTCGTGTCCCACCCCGACGGCCGCCTCGGCGACTACCTGGACACCCTGCGCCGCCTGCGCTCGCTCACGGTCGACGACGGCGTCCACACGGTCCTGCCCGGACACGGGCCCGTGCTGGAGGACGCCCAGGGCGCGGTCGAGTACTACCTGGCGCACCGGGCCCACCGCCTCGCCCAGGTGGAGACGGCCGTCGAGAACGGCCTGCTCACCCCGTCCGAGGTCGTCGCCCACGTCTACGCCGACGTGGACCGCTCCCTGTGGCCGGCCGCGGAACTGTCGGTCCGCGCGCAACTGGAGTACCTGCGGGAACACGGGCTCATCTAGCAGGGCACGGGCTCACCGGAAAGCCCCGGGCCCGGCAGGCGCTGAGGCCTGCCGGGCCCGGGGCTTTCGGCACGCGTGCCGGGGATCCCGTCAGCGGGAGCGCTTCGCGAGGCGCTCGACGTCCAGGAGGATCACCGCGCGGGCCTCCAGCCGGAGCCAGCCGCGCTGGGCGAAGTCCGCCAGGGCCTTGTTGACCGTCTCGCGGGACGCACCGACCAGCTGGGCCAGCTCCTCCTGCGTGAGGTCGTGGACGACGTGGATGCCCTCCTCGGACTGCACCCCGAAGCGGCGGGAGAGGTCCAGCAGGGCGCGGGCGACCCGGCCCGGGACGTCGGAGAAGACCAGGTCCGACATGGCGTCGTTGGTCTTGCGCAGCCGGCGTGCGACGGCCCGCAGCAGCGCCGTGGCCACCTCGGGGCGGGCGTTCAGCCAGGGCTGGAGGTCGCTGTGGCCCAGGGCGAGCAGCTTGACCTCGGTCAGCGCCGTGGCGGTCGCGGTGCGCGGGCCCGGGTCGAAGAGCGACAGCTCACCGATGAGCTCGCCGGGGCCGACGACGGCCAGCATGTTCTCGCGGCCGTCGGGGGAGGTCCGGTGGAGCTTGACCTTGCCCTCGGTGACCACGTAGAGCCGGTCTCCGGGGTCGCCCTCGTGGAACAGGGAGTCGCCCCGTGCGAGGGTCACCTCGCTCAGCGAGGCGCGAAGCTCCGCGGCCTGCTCGTCATCGAGCGCCGCGAAGAGCGGGTTCCGCCGCAGAACGTCGTCCACGTGTTCTCTCCTTGTCGACCTGCTCAGGGGATCTTGTTCCCCGCGTACCAGGGGACCGAGGTGCCCATTTTGCCGGACAGTCCAAACAGTGTGATCTGTCACAAGGATGCCGCACAGGCGTGCCCGGGTAAGCGGCAGGGGTCCAATTGGGCGCCGATCCTCGGGGGCCGGGGCGGATCTCGGGGCCGAGCCGTAGGCTGGTCGGGTGTCCAAATCGCCGGTGGGAGCGCGCACCCAGGGGGCTGCACGGGGGACGGTGCACCATGATTCCGCTGTGGGCGAACAGAGCTCCGGCGGCGGCGGGGAAACGGCGAAACCGACAAAGAAGGCACCGGTGAAGAAGGATTCGACCGCGAGTGCGAGCGAAGCGGCGGCCGAGATGAGGCCCGCGTCCGCGCAGGGCTCCGCGCCTGCGAAGAAGGCGAAGAAGTCGGCGTCCGCGCAGGGCTCCGCGCCCGGGAAGAAGGCGGCGCCCGCGAGGAAGGCCGCCGCCGGGCGGCCCGGGGCCGAGTCGCGTACCGCGCTGGTCCGCCGGGCCCGGCGGATCAACCGGGAGCTCGCCGAGGTGTACCCGTACGCCCACCCCGAGCTGGACTTCGAGAACCCCTTCCAACTGGTGGTCGCCACGGTCCTGTCCGCCCAGACCACCGACCTGCGGGTCAACCAGACGACCCCCGCCCTCTTCGCGAAGTACCCCACCCCCGAGGACCTGGCCGCCGCCAACCCGGAGGAGGTGGAGGAGATCCTCCGCCCCACCGGGTTCTTCCGGGCCAAGACCAAGTCGGTGATAGGGCTTTCGAAGATGCTGGCGGAGGAGTTCGGCGGCGAGGTGCCGGGCCGGCTCGAGGATCTCGTCAAGCTGCCGGGCGTGGGCCGCAAGACGGCCTTCGTCGTCCTCGGCAACGCCTTCGGCCGCCCGGGGATCACCGTGGACACGCACTTCCAGCGCCTGGTGCGCCGCTGGAAGTGGACGGAGGAGACCGACCCCGACAAGATCGAGGCGGCCGTCGGCGGGCTCTTCCCCAAGGGCGACTGGACCGACCTCTCGCACCATGTGATCTGGCACGGCCGCCGCATCTGCCACGCCCGCAAGCCCGCCTGCGGAGCCTGCCCCATCGCCCCGCTCTGCCCGGCGTACGGCGAGGGGGAGACGGACCCGGAGAAGGCGCGCAAGCTGCTGAAGTACGAGAAGGGCGGCTTCCCGGGCCAGCGGCTGAACCCCCCGCAGGCCTACCTCGACGCGGGCGGGCGGCCGGCCCCGCCGCTGGGCGCCGGATGACGGGGCATACCCGGCGGCCGCGGGTGGAACGATCTTCGGTGGAACGTTCCAGGGGCCGCCGGGCGTTGGACCTGTCGCCGGGAGCGGACGGGCAGGGGGCAGGGCGACAGGGGTGGCGATGATGCGGGCGGGCGATATCCGGGGCGGCCGGGCGATGCTCAGTCAGGAGGGCCTGCCCACCTGGCTGAACCCGGTGGTGCGGGCCGTGGAGACGGTCGCGCCGGGACAGCTGAGCCGCTTCCTGCCGCCGGCGAACGGCTCGGGGCGCCAGTCCGCGGTCCTGATCCTGTTCGGCGAGGGCGCGTACGGTCCGGAACTGCTGCTCATGGAGCGGTCGACGGCGCTGCGCTCGCATGCCGGACAGCCGGCCTTCCCCGGTGGCGCCCTCGACCCCGAGGACGGCGACCCGCTGGCCGACGGGCCGCTGTGGGCCGCGCTGCGCGAAGCCGAGGAGGAGACCGGGCTCGATCCGGCCGGTGTCCAGCTCTTCGGCGTCCTGCCCAAGCTCTACATCCCCGTCAGCGGCTTCGTCGTCACCCCGGTGCTGGGCTGGTGGCGGATCCCCAGTCCGGTCGGCGTCGTGGACCCCAACGAGACCGCCCGGGTCTTCACGGTCCCGGTGGCGGATCTCACCGATCCGGACAACCGGGCGACCGCGGTCCACCCCAGCGGCCACCAAGGCCCGGCATTCCTGGTCGAATCGGCCCTTGTCTGGGGTTTCACGGCCGGGATCATCGACCGGCTGCTCCACTACGCGGGGTGGGAGCGCCCCTGGGACCGGGACAAGCGGGTCCCGCTGGACCAGAGGTCATGACAGGGTGGGCGCGGTGCCGTTGCGGTACGGGGGCTGGTGACGACGGTGGTTCGTGCCGTACGCCTCCGGACTCCGGCCGGACGGGAGCGACCGGAATGACGAGGCGAGGCTGGAAGCAGTGAACGTGCTGGACATCCTGTTGCTGGTCGCCGCCGTCTGGTTCGCGATCGTCGGCTACCGCCAGGGGTTCGTCGTCGGCATCCTGTCGGTGATCGGGTTCCTGGGCGGCGGTCTCGTCGCCGTCTACGTGCTCCCCGTCATCTGGGACCTCCTGACGGACAACGCCGAGGTCAGCGCGACCGCGGCCGTCGTCGCGGTCGTCGTCGTCATAGTCTGCGCCTCCGTCGGCCAGGCGCTGACCACCCACCTCGGCAACAAGCTGCGCCGCCACATCACCTGGTCCCCGGCCCGGGCGCTCGACGCGACCGGCGGTGTCCTGGTCAACGTCGTCGCCATGCTCCTGGTCGCCTGGCTGATCGGCTCCGCCCTCGCCGGCACGACGCTGCCGACGCTCGGCAAGGAGGTCCGCGGTTCCAAGGTCCTGCTCGGTGTCTCCCGCGCGCTGCCCGACCAGGCCGACACCTGGTTCGCCGACTTCTCCTCCGTCCTCGCGCAGAACGGCTTCCCGCAGGTCTTCAGCCCGTTCGCGAACGAGCCGATCACCGATGTCCAGCCCCCCGACCCCGCGCTGGTCGGCAGCCCCGTGGCCGCCCGGGCCCAGCGGTCCATCGTCAAGGTCATGGGCACCGCGCCGCAGTGCGGCAAGGTGCTGGAGGGCACCGGCTTCGTGTTCTCCGAACGCCGCGTCATGACCAACGCGCACGTGGTGGGCGGCGTCGACGAACCGACCGTGCAGATAGGCGGCGAGGGCAGGAAGTACGACGCGACGGTCGTCCTCTACGACTGGAAGCGCGACATCGCGGTCCTCGACGTCCCGGACCTGAAGGCACCGGCGCTGCGGTTCACGACCGAGGACGCGGGCAGCGGCGACAGCGCCATCGTCGCCGGCTTCCCGGAGAACGGCGCGTACGACGTCAGGTCCGCGCGGGTCCGCGGGCGGATCACGGCCAACGGCCCGGACATCTACCACCGGGGCACGGTCCGCCGGGACGTCTACTCCCTGTACGCGACGGTCCGTCAGGGCAACTCCGGCGGCCCGCTGCTCACACCCGAGGGCCGGGTCTACGGCGTGGTGTTCGCCAAGTCCCTCGACGACGCCGAGACGGGGTACGCGCTCACCGTCGACGAGATCAAGGACGACATCACCAAGGGCCTTGCCGCGAACCAGCAGGTGGACAGCGACAGCTGCGCGCTCTGAGCGGCGCGCGGGACAGGGCCCGCGCGCCGCTGTCGGTTCACCCGCGTGGGTGAAGCAGCCGTGCCGAGACCCAGCGGGCCCGGCGGCGGAGGATGTGCGGGATCCCCACCCTGAGGTCCGTGCCCGCCATGTGCGGTGCACCGCCTCGCTGGTGGGGTCCCCTGCCGCCCGCCGAGCTGCGGTCGCGGCCTGCGTCACTGTAGTCGTGCGTCCAGCCCATATCCCGACGGTGCCCCCGCCCCAAGGTCGATAATCGCCTCAGGCGCAGCCAATTGGCCTATGCGCGAGGCAAATGGCTTTCCGCAGGACAGGTGTTCACTTCCGCAGGTGTCCACTTCAGGGGTTCACTTCCGCCGCGAGGGCGTCCTCGCTCAGCGGTCGGGCTCCGGGTCCTTCAGCCAGTTGATCAGCTCGGTGGAGAAGGTGACCGGGTCCTCCTCGTGCGGGAAGTGCCCGAGCCCGTCGAAGAGCCGCCAGCGGTACGGCGCTTCGACGTACTGTCCGGATCCGGCGGCGCTCCGGGGGCGCACCACGGGGTCCAGCGAGCCGTGCAGATGCAGCGTCGGCACCCGCACCGGCCGCTTCATCCGGCGGTTGAACTGGATGCCGTCGGGCCGGGCCATGGAGCGCACCATCCAGCGGTACGGCTCGATCGAGCAATGTGCCGTGGACGGGATGCACATGGCGCGCCGGTAGTTCTCCAGCGCCTCCTCCTCGGGCGGGCGCGGCCCGGACCAGTCCTGGATGAGTCTGGCCACCAGCGCCCCGTCGTCGGCGGTGAGCTGCCGCTCCGGGACCCAGGGCCGCTGGAACCCCCAGATGTGGGACATCGCGGAGGACTGCCTGACGTCCGCGAGCATGGCCGAGCGCCAGCGCCGCGGATGCGGCATGGACACGACCGCGAGCCGCCGGACGAGCTTGGGGCGCATCGCCGCCGCCGTCCAGGCCAGGTAGCCGCCCAGGTCGTGCCCCACCAGCGCGGCGTCCGGCTCGCCGAGGGAACGGACCACTCCGGTGATGTCCAGCGCGAGGTTGGCCGGGTCGTAACCGCGCGGTGTGCGGTCGCTGCCCCCGACACCCCGCAGGTCCATGGCGACGGCGCGGAAACCGGCGTCGGCGAGTGCCGTCAGCTGGTGCCGCCAGGTCCACCAGAACTGCGGGAAGCCGTGCAGCAGCAGCACCAGCGGCCCGTCGCCGAGCTCCGCGATGTGGAAGCGCGCGCCGTTGGCGGCCACGTCCCGGTGGGTCACCTCGGCGCCCGGGACGTCGAGGCGTACGGCCGAGAGGGGGTTCGCCGAGGGAGGTTGCCCCGAGGGGAGGGAGGAGCCCGTCATGAGGACGAGCGTCCCACAGCTTCGATCGCCGCGGGGGCCCGGTTCTTGGACAGGTCGAGTTCGGGACGCGGGTGCGGCCTGGCCTTCTGCAGCACGCCCGCGGTCTCCTTCATGGAGGCGGCGACCTTCTGCGGGCCCCGGCTCTTCTTCGCCTTCTTCGCGAAGACGACACCGATCAGCAGGAGGACGAGGGCGATCAGCACGTTCGCCGCGAAGGACAACAGGAAGCAGAGGGCGAGGTTCCAGGCGCTCCAGGTGTGGATGCCGTAGGCCAGGGCGAAGTTCAGCATCGGCAGGGAGAACAGGAGCAGCACACCGGCCGCGCTGAACGCCCCGCCGCTCGTCGCGCCCCGCTTCACGTCCTGCTTGAGCTGCGCCTTCGCCAGCGCGATCTCGTCGTGCACCAGCGCCGACATGTTCTCCGTCGCCGAGGCGAACAGCTCGCCGATGCTGCGTTCGGCGCCGACCGGGCTGCCGTCGGGTGCGCTCATCGCGGTCTCCCTCTTCTGCGTACGTATCGCGTGCCACTGTGTGTCGCTGCGTACGGTTCAGTCTGCCGTCTGACGGTTTCTGTCCGGCAGGCCGCCACGTCCGACCGCGTGTGTCCGGCCCCTGTGGGCCGGACGTGACGCGGACGGTCGTGTGTGTCCGCGGGCGCCCGTGTGTCCGCGGGCGTCCGACTGTCCTGACTTTTGTACCGTCTCGTCAGATCATGCCGGACCGTCGTGGTCCTCGCCTGCCCCGCCCGGCACATCGGCAAGCCCGTGCCGCTGTTCGGCCTTCTCCCGGGCGAGCCGCCGGTGCTCGGCGGCCTTGCCGTCGTGGATCTCCGCCATCCGCAGGTGGTGGGCCGGGTCGTCCTCCTCGTACACGTCGGGGATGCCGCTGAGGTCGTCGTCGCGCTCCTCCTCCTGGGCCAGCCTGCGGTACTCGGCGTTCCGGATCTTCAGCAGCACGGTCGCGACGGCGGTCGCGATCAGCGAACCGGTCAGCACGGCGGCCTTGACACCGTCCGTCATCGCCGCGTCGCCCTCGAAGGCGAGTTCGCCGATGAGCAGGGAGACGGTGAACCCGATCCCGGCCAGCATCGCCACCGCGAACACGTCCGCCCAGGCGAGGTCCTCGCTGAGCGAGGCCCTGGTGAAACGTGTGGTCAGCCAGGTGCCGCCGAAGATGCCGACCGTCTTGCCGACGACGAGGCCGAGGACGACGCCGAGCGTCTCGGGCGTGGCGAACACCTCCGCGAGCGCGCCGCCGGAGATCGCCACACCCGCGCTGAACAGGGCGAACAGCGGGACGGCGAGACCCGAGGAGAGGGGCCGGACGAGATGCTCGACGCGCTCACCGGGGGACTGCTCCTCACCCTCGTGGCGGTGGCAGCGCAGCATCAGGCCCATGGCGACACCGGCGATGGTGGCGTGGATGCCGCTGTTGTACATCAGGCCCCAGACGACGAGGGCGAGCGGCACGTACACGTACCAGCCGCGCACGCCCTTGCGGAGCAGCAGCCAGAAGACGGCCAGGCCCGCCACGGCACCGCCGAGCGCTGCGAAGTTCAGGTCGGTGGTGAAGAAGACCGCGATGATCAGGATCGCGAAGAGGTCGTCGACGACGGCGAGGGTGAGCAGGAAGGCGCGCAGCGCGCTCGGCAGGGAGGTGCCGATGACGGCGAGCACGGCGAGCGCGAAGGCGATGTCGGTGGCGGTGGGCACGGCCCAGCCGGCCAGTGAGCCGCCGCCGAGGCCGCTGGTGAGCGTGTAGACGAGCGCCGGCACGGCCATGCCGCACAGGGCGGCGACGACGGGGAGCGCGGCGGCCCGGGGGTCGCGCAGATCACCGGCGACGAGTTCGCGCTTGAGTTCGGCTCCGGCGACGAAGAAGAAGACCGCGAGCAGTCCGTCGGCGGCCCAGTGCGCGACGGACAGGTTCAGGCCGAGCGACTCGGGGCCGAGGCGGAAGTGGCTGACGCTCTCGTAGCTGTCCCGCAGGGCAGGCACGTTCGCCCAGATCAGCGCGGTGATCGCGGCGACGAGCAGCAGCATGCCGCCGACGGTCTCGGTGCGCAGTGCGTCCGCGACGAAGTTCCGCTCGGGCAGGGAGAGGCGGCCGAGGGCCTTGCGGGGGGTGGGGGTGCGGGGCGCGGTCACGGGGTGGTCCTCTGGTCGTAGGGCAGCACGAATCGTGTGCCGACCAGACTTCCCGGCGCTCCATGAGACAACTTGTGTGCGGGTGGCCTGCTGCGACCACCTTCCTGGCCACTGTAACCAACGTGCTTCCGGACCGCACCGAGGGCTTTCGGTGACGGATGCCACGGGGCGCCCGGCGCATACGTCGCGCCGGGCGCCCCGTGCTCGGTCCTCCGCTCGGTCCTCCGCTCAGTCCTCGCCGGGCGACTTGGGCAGCTTCGCCTGGATCAGGTCCATCACGGTGGAGTCGGTCAGCGTGGTCACGTCACCGAGCTGGCGGTTCTCCGCGACGTCCCGCAGCAGCCGACGCATGATCTTGCCGGAGCGGGTCTTCGGCAGCTCGTTGACCGGCAGGATCCGCTTGGGCTTGGCGATCGGGCCGAGGGTGGCGCCCACGTGGTCGCGCAGCTCGGCGACCAGCTGCTCGGTCTCCGCCGCCGTGCCGCGCAGGATCACGAAGGCGACGATGGCCTGCCCGGTCGTCTCGTCCGCCGCGCCGACCACGGCCGCCTCGGCGACCGACGGGTGGGAGACGAGCGCCGACTCCACCTCGGTGGTGGAGATGTTGTGCCCGGAGACCAGCATCACGTCGTCGACCCGGCCGAGCAGCCAGATGTCGCCGTCGTCGTCCTTCTTGGCACCGTCGCCGGCGAAGTACTTGCCCTCGAACCTGGACCAGTAGGTGTCGATGTACCGCTGGTCGTCGCCCCAGACGGTGCGCAGCATCGAGGGCCACGGCTCGGTGAGGACCAGGTAGCCGCCACCGCCGTCGGGCACCTCGCGCGCCTCGTCGTCGACGACGGTCGCGGCGATGCCGGGCAGCGGGGTCTGGGCGGAGCCGGGCTTGGCGCCGGTCACGCCGGGCAGCGGCGAGACCATGATGCTTCCGGTCTCGGTCTGCCACCAGGTGTCCACCACGGGGGTGCGGTCCGCGCCGATGTTCTTGCGGTACCAGACCCACGCCTCGGGGTTGATCGGCTCACCGACGGAGCCGAGGATCCGCAGCGAGGACAGGTCGAACTTCGCGGGGATGTCGTCGCCCCACTTCATGAACGTCCGGATCGCGGTGGGCGCCGTGTAGAGGATCGTCACCCCGTACTTCTGCACGATCTCCCAGAAGCGGCCCTGGTGCGGGGTATCGGGCGTGCCCTCGTACATGACCTGGGTCGCGCCGTTGGCGAGCGGCCCGTAGACGATGTACGAGTGCCCGGTGACCCAGCCGACGTCGGCCGTGCACCAGAACACGTCCGTCTCCGGCTTGAGGTCGAAGACCGCCCAGTGCGTGTACGCCGTCTGCGTGAGGAAGCCGCCGGAGGTGTGCAGGATGCCCTTCGGCTTACCCGTGGTGCCGGAGGTGTAGAGGATGAACAGCGGCTGCTCGGCCTCGAACGCCTCCGGTGTGTGCTCGGTGCTCTGACCTCCCACCACCTCGTGCCACCACAGGTCGCGGCCCTCGGTCCAGGCGACGTCCTGGCCGGTGCGGCGGACGACGAGGACGTGCCGCACGGTGTCGACGCGGTCGGCCGCCTCGTCCACGGCGGGCTTGAGCGCGGACGGCTTGCCGCGCCGGTAGCCGCCGTCGGCGGTGATGACGACCTTGGCGTCGGCGTCCTGGATGCGGGTCGCGAGCGCGTCCGCCGAGAAGCCGCCGAAGACGACGGAGTGCGCGGCGCCGATACGGGCGCAGGCCAGCATGGCGATCGCCGTCTCGGGGATCATCGGCATGTAGACCGCCACCCGGTCGCCCTTCTGGACGCCCAGCTCCAGCAGGGCGTTGGCAGCCTGGGAGACCTCGTCCTTGAGCTGGGCGTAGGTGATCGTGCGGCTGTCGCCGGGCTCGCCCTCGAAGTGGATGGCGACCCGGTCGCCGTGCCCGGCCTCCACATGCCGGTCCACGCAGTTGTAGGCGACGTTGAGCTCGCCGTCCTGGAACCACTTGGCGAACGGCGGGTTCGACCAGTCGAGCGTTTCGGTGGGCTCCTTGGCCCAGGTCAGTCGGCGGGCCTGCTCGGCCCAGAAGCCGAGCCTGTCAGCCTTGGCCTGTTCGTACGCCTCCGCGGTGACGTTGGCGTTGGCGGCCAGGTCGGCGGGGGGTGCGAACCTGCGTTCTTCCTTGAGCAGGTTGGCCAGGCTTTCGTTGCTCACGGCATCTGCCTTTCCCGGAGTGTCCGTTGTGTCCCGGGTCACAGCTCATCAGACCCGGGGGTGGGCTGACAAGGGCTGATGGCAAAATGGTTTAGACCTTTCGAGATGAACTCTCTGAGGTCAACCGACTGCTTCCGTGGCCCGGGGGTCATCCGTACCCACGGACGCCGAGGGCACGCGGTTCAGCCTCTGTCACACCACTCATACCCGCGACGGTCCCTCACCGCGCCGGGTCCGCCGCCCTCACCCGGTCGAACCCGACCTCCCCCGCCGTCTCGGTGAGGAGATACGCCTGCGCCTCACCCACATGGAAGTACATGCCGTGGAGCGTCAGGTTCCCGTCCTGCAGGGCACGGGCCACCGACTCGTGGGCGCGCAGATGGTCGAGCTGCTGGACGACGTTGGCCAGGCAGAGCCGCTCGGCAGGGTCGGCCGACGCCCGTCCGCCGAGGCGCGCCCAGGGCCCGTGTCCGTCGCCGGCCCGTTCCAGGCTCGGCAGCCCGTGCCGCAGCCACCGTCTCAGCGGAGTGCGGACACCGTCCGGCTCCGGATCGAGCAGGGCCTGCACGGCGCCGCACCCCGAGTGCCCACAGACCGTGATGGACCGCACCGCGAGCACCTCCACGGCGTACTCGAGGGCGGCCGCCACCGAGTCGTCACCGCTCTCCTCACCGGGCGGCGGCACGAGGTTGCCGACATTGCGGACCACGAAGAGGTCTCCCGGACCGCTGGAGGTGATCATCGACGTGACCAGCCGTGAATCGGCACAGGTGAGGAACAGCTGGGTCGGCCGCTGCCCCTCGCGCGCCAGCCGCGCCAGCTCATCGCGCACCAGGGGAGCGGTGCTCCGCTGGAACGTGCTGAGGCCCCGCACCAGTTCCTGGCCGACCCCGCCCCGGGACGACTCCGGCCCGGCCGCGCCGGCCGCAGGGGACGCGTCGCCCTCGCCGTCCGAACCGCTGTGGACCCCCGGGCCGTCGGGGGCGCCGGGAGCCCCGGGGGCGTGGTGGACCTCGTGTGCCTCGTGAGCCTCGTGGATCTCTCGGCTGCTGAGGCCGCCGTTCGTCACGGAGCCGCCTGCGGGTACGGGTCGTGGGGGCCCGCACTGGTGGTTGCGCCAGGCGGTCCAGGGTCGGCAACGGCACCCGGCGCCGGTGGCCGGGTCCGCCGCGTCGGTGCCGTCCACAGCGGGCGCGGCAGCGAGGACCGCGGGCTCGGCGATCCGGACTCCGGCTCCGGGCCGGTGGCCGGTGATCTCGACCGTGCCGCCACGGGCGGTGTGCGTGTTCTGCCAGTCCTGCAAGGTCTCGTACGCCGCGTGGTCCATGAACGACCCGTCCAGCGCCACGACGGTGGTGGCTCCCGGGGGCACGAGATGCAGGCACCGGCTGAGCCGGGGCACGGCGAGGAACGTCAACTGCCCCCGGACGTGTACGTGATGGACCCCTTTCTTCTCCTCATGTGTGATCCGGGTGCGGGTGAGGCGGTGCAGGGCCACGCCGACGGCCGCGGCGATGCCGAGGGCGACGCCCTCCAGGACGCCCGCGGACACCACTCCGAGGGCGGTCACGGCGTAGACGAGGACTTCACGGTGCCGGGTCACCGTACGGATGTGGTGCAGGGACACCATCTGGATGCCGACGGCCATCACCAGGGCGGCGAGTGAGGCGAGCGGGATGAACTCCAGGATCGGGACCATCAACAACGCGGCGACCACTACGAGAACGCCGTGCAGCATCGTGGAGTTCCGGCTCACGGCGCCCGCGTTCACATTCGCGGAACTGCGCACCGCCACCCCGGCCACGGGCAGTCCGCCGAGGCAGCCGGAGGCGATGTTCGCGGTGCCCTGGCCGAGCAGTTCGCGGTCCAGGTCGGAGCGTGGGCCGTGGCCCGGGCCGGGGCGGCGGGAGACCAGTTTGTCCACGGCGACCGCGCCCAGCAGCGACTGCACGCTGCACACCAGTGTGGTGGTGAGCACGGCGGCGACGAGACCGAGCACGGGCCCCTCGGGCAGTCCGGCCAGCGCGTGGCTGCGCCAGGACGGCAGGTCGACCTCGGCCAGGACGAGACCGGTCGCGGCCGCGACCGCGGTGGCCCCGGTGACGGCGACGAGAGCGGCCGGGACCCTGCGCAGAAGGCACCCCGCTCTCCCGGGGATCCGGGGCCACAGCAGGAGCAGGGCCAGGGTGAGCACGCTCACCGCGACGGCGGCGGGGTCCAGGTTCGCCAACTGGGCCGGAAGCGCCCGGAGGTTGTCGGGCACGGAGCTCTGCGGGGTGCCGCCGAGGACGATGTGCACCTGGGCGACGGCGATGGTGACGCCGATACCGGCGAGCATCCCGTGCACGATGGCGGGGCTGACGGCGAGTGCGCCGCGCGCCACCCGCAGACAGCCCAGGCCGAGTTGGGAGAGCCCGGCGAGAACGGTGATGGCGCAGGTCGTCCGCCAGCCGTACTGCTGGATGATGTCGGCGGTGACGACGGTGAGACCGGCCGCCGGACCGCTGACCTGGAGCGGGGAGCCGCCGAGCCGTCCGGCGACGAGGCCGCCCACGGCGGCGGCGACCAGGCCGGCCTGGAGCGGCGCTCCGGTGGCGAGAGCGATGCCGAGGGACAGCGGCAGAGCGATCAGGAAGACCGCGACGGCGGCCGACAGGTCGGCGCCCGCGATGCGGAACCGGCGGGGCCCGGTCGGCGGCGGACTGTGGGGTGGGTGGGCACGCTCGGTCCGGTTGGGGTCGCCGGCGTGGGTGGTGGGAACACAGGTTGGCATGCTTCCCGTCTCCTCCGGGGCTGCGCGGTCGCGGAAATGGGGGTGACTCGCTCGGCGGCGGGGCGGTGGCGGCCTGGGGCCACGGCGTCAGAACGGCGGGATCGGTCAACGGCGGCGAAGAGCTCCGGCGGCAAGAACCCCAACCATCAGTAAACGAATCGTAATTCAGAGTAAAGGGCGAGTCTTCGCTTTTCGAGCAAACGGTCTAATGGATACTTCTCACGGGTGAAATAGGCGGTTCATCGGCTTGTCGTATTAATTCCTTCTCAGTCCCATGCGACTTTGGCGGCGCTGTCGGCGCGGACCGGCGGGCACCCGACGTCGCCGCCCACAGGGACGGCCCGAGAGAAGGAAGAAGGTGGGCGGGCATGGCCGCCACCCGAAGGATCGCCGTGGGCATCGTGATCGCCGCGGTCTGTGTCGTCCCGCTCGCCGGCTGCGGGGCCGGTGCCGACGGTTCCGGCAGGGAAACCCAGGATCCGAAGAAGGCGGCAACGGCGCCGAAGAGCGTGGTCCGGCTGATCGGCGACGGCTCCACCGCGTACACCGGGGTCCAGCCGAACCTGCCCGAGCCCGAGCGGCTGAAGCCGGGCGAGAAGCCCCCGCAGTTCGTCGTCTTCTCGTGGGACGGCGCGGGTGAGGACAGCCAGAAGCTCTTCTCCCACTTCCGCAAGGTCGCCAGGGAGAACGACGCGACCATGACGTACTTCCTGAGCGGCGTGTACATGCTCCCGGAGGAGAAGCGTGACCTGTACCGTCCGCCGCAGCACTCACCGGGCCGGTCCGACATCGGCTTCAACGACTCCGAGGGCATTGCCGCCACCGTGGAGCAACTTCGCCTGGCGTGGCTCGAGGGCAACGAGATCGGCACCCACTTCAACGGTCACTTCTGCGGCCCCGACGGAGGGGTCGGCGAGTGGTCGGTGGCGGAGTGGAAGGACGAGATCGCCCAGGCCAAATCGTTCGTGAAGGAATGGAAGACCCACACCGGCATGAAGAACAAGGCCCCTCTCCCCTTCGACTACGACAAGGAGCTCATCGGCGCCCGCACCCCCTGTCTGGAGGGTCAGGAGAACTTCACGGAGGCGGCGAGAGAACTGGGCTTCCGCTACGACACCAGCGGTGTCAACAACCAGGTGTGGCCGGAGAGGAGGCAGGGGCTGTGGGATCTGTCGTTGCAGCTCGTCCCGTTCCCCGGGCACTCCTTCGAGCAGCTCGCCATGGACTACAACTTCATGGTCAACCAGTCCGGCACCGAGACCCAGGGCGACCCCGCCAAGCACGGGCAGTGGGGCGACGAGATGCGGGACGGCCTGCTCGCGGGTTTCCGGCGGGCCTACGACGGCAACCGGGCGCCGCTGATCATCGGCAACCACTTCGAGTCCTGGAACGGAGGCACCTACATGCGGGCCGTCGAGGAGGTCGTCGAGGCAGTGTGCACCAAGCCCGACGTGCGCTGTGTCTCCTTCCGGCAGCTCGTGGACTGGCTGGACGTCCAGGACCCGAAGGCCCTGGAGAAACTGCGCACCCTGACCGTGGGCGAGGCCCCGCAGCAGGGCTGGAAGTCCTTCCTGTCCGGCGCCCCCGCCCCTGCTCCCAGAGGTGCGCCCGGGGTGCCCGCGGCGAAGGGGTGAGCGGCGGCCCGCGCCGCGGCCCAGGCGGGCGGCTCGGCGTGAGGAAGGCCACTCCCGCACAGGAAGGGAGCCCCGGGTGCGTAGTGTCGTACTCATGAGTACGACAGGCGCGACCGCCGATCCTCCCCCGGGCTCCCGGAAGAGTTCGAACAGTGGGGACCCCCTCGCGGCCCTGGGCTCGCTGCCCGGTGTGTCCGACTCCGTGGAATCCGTCCGCAAGGCCGTGGACCGGGTCTACAAGCACCGGGTCATGCGGCGGCGCAGCAACGAGATCACCTCCGAGGCGGCCCTGCGCGGCGCCCGCGGCTCGGCGGCGCTGTCCGGGGCGGACTGGGCCCTGGAGGAGGTGCGCCGGCGCAGTGACTTCGGCAGCGGCGACGAGGCACGCACGATGGGCGCGGCTCTGCGGCTCTCCGCCGAGGCGGGGCAACTGCTGTCCGTCTGGCGCCAGTCGCCGCTGAGGGTGCTCGCCCGGCTGCATCTGGTCGCGGCGGCCGACCAGGCCGACCAGGTCGGGCGGCCGCGGAAGGAGGGCGAGCCGGTCGACGAGCCCTCGATCGGGCTTCCGCTGCCCGACGCGGCGGAGGCGCACGGCCGGCTGGAGGGCCTGGCGGACCTGGTCATCGCGGGCAGTTCCGCCCCGGCGCTGGTGACGGCCGCCGTCGTCCACGGCGAACTGCTCGCACTGCGCCCCTTCACCTCCCACAACGGTCTTCTCGCGCGTACGGCCGAACGGATCGTGCTGGTCGGCAGCGGGCTGGACCCGAAGTCGGTCTGTCCGGCCGAGGTCGGCCATGCCGAACTGGGGCAGGAGGCCTATCTGGCCGCTCTGGAGGGTTATGTCTCGGGCACCCCCGAGGGCGTGGCCTCCTGGATCGTCCACTGCGGACGCGCGGTCGAACTGGGGGCGCGTGAGTCCACGGCGGTGTGCGAGGCGCTGCAGCGCGGGGCGGCGTAGCCGCGGTCGCGCAGGAATGCGGCGGTACGAGTTCTCGTACCGCCGCTGGCATGTCCACCTGGTTACCAAGCGTCCTCGATATATGCCCATCAGGTCGGGAACTTTGCCCGTTCCTGGTGCGGCTGGCCCGTAATCGACGGGTCGACGTCGCGTGGGTGCCCTGTGGCCATGCTCGGTCCGTGGGGCCAAATGCGTTCTGAAGGGGATCCTCTCGGATGTCCTTGGTCTCGCGGGCCGTTGAGTCCTTTGTACTCCAGGTTCGAAGCAAGCGGAAGTGCTGGGCCCGCTTCTTTACTTTTAGGTTCAAACACGTGTCAATCGGACGCCCGTCCGGCGAAGGGGAACCGGCCCGTCGGCGCGTCGTGCGGGGTGGCCGGTCAGGCCACCGTCGTCCGGCGCCGGCTCGCGTACCAGACCAGACCCGCGGTGGCCACGGCGGCGCCTATGGCGGCGGCCGCCACCAGGGCCGGGCGGGAGGGCGCGGAGAGTGCGGGCAGGCGCTGCTTGAGCCGGACGGGCCGGTGGAAGTCCAGGACCGGCCACTCGCGCGCGACCGCCTCCCGGCGCAGTGCCCGGTCCGGGTTCACGGCGTGCGGACGGCCCACGGACTCCAGCATCGGCAGATCGGTCGCCGAGTCGCTGTAGGCGTAGCAGCGGGCGAGGTCGTAGCCCTCGGACTCGGCCAGTTCCCTGATCGCCTCGGCCTTGGTCGGGCCGTACGCGTAGTACTCCACCTCCCCGGTGAAGCATCCGTCGTCGCCCACGACCATGCGGGTGGCCACGACCCGGTCCGCGCCGAGCAGCTCGCCGATCGGCTCGACCACCTCGGCGCCCGAGGTGGACACGATCACCACGTCGCGCCCGGCGGTGTGGTGCTGCTCGATGAGGGTGGCGGCCTCGTCGTAGATGATCGGGTCGATCAGGTCGTGCAGGGTCTCTGCGACGATCTCCTTGACCTGTTGGACGTTCCAGCCGCGGCACAGCGCGGACAGGTACTTGCGCATCCGTTCCATCTGGTCGTGGTCCGCGCCGCCGGCCAGGAAGACGAACTGGGCGTATGCGGTGCGCAAGGCTGCCCTGCGGTTGATCAGGCCGCCTTGGTAGAACGACTTGCTGAACGTGAGCGTGCTCGACTTCGCGATGACCGTCTTGTCCAGATCGAAGAAGGCCGCTGTGCGGGGCAGTGAGTGGTTTTCCACGCCTTGAGCATAGGCGCAGCCCATTCGGCGTAAGGTGTGGCGCGTGGGTTTGCCTGAGAGGCCTCTCGGGTACACCATGGAAGTCACGGATCGTTCGCGACCGTGCTAACCCGGTCCGGCTCCTCCCCCCCCCGAGTCGGCCGTGGGGACGACCCCCGCTCTCCCCCCCGGCGGGGGTCGTCGCATGTCCGGGTGGGTTTTCTCCTTCTCTCCATGGTCGAGGCGTGAGCGGCCGCCCCGGAGCGGCCAGGTTTTGGCATGGGCATGACTTTCAACTCTGTGTAGTCGTCGGATTGCTCTGCGGAGGTCGCGCGGGTATGCGCCGGGCTCACCGGTACGGGTGACGGCGATATTCACAACCGGGGATCCGTCCACAGTTTTCGACCAAGATCCACACGATTTCCCGGATCGCTGCACCGTGATTCCAGCGCGGCCCGCTCGCGGCGAGTTCACCGCCGGTTCTGTTTTGTCGAGTCGCGTACGGCCGGTTTCCGGCGGCCGTTCATATGGAGACCGCTTGCCGGTTCTTCACACGTTCGGGAATCGCGGGGCCGCAGGGGCGCCGTGAGATACAGCGAAGGGGGACGAAAATGGCAGGAACCGTCACACACGATCCGCCACCCGCCGCCGGAGGAGGCAGGCAGGGTGGGCCCCTGATCGTCACCGAAGACCCCGGACTCCTCGACGACCTGCTGCGTCTGTGCGCCGCGGCCGGCGCCACCCCGGAGGTCCACCACGGAGTTCCGGAGCCGAGAGGCAGCTGGGAGGCCGCACCGCTCGTCCTCGTCGGCGACGACGCGGCTCGGCGCGTACGCGGTGCCGCGCGTCGGCGAGGAGTGGTGCTGGTCGGCCGCGACCAGGACGACTCCGGGGTCTGGCGCAGGGCCGTGGAGATCGGCGCCGACCATGTGCTGATGCTGCCCGACGGCGAGCAGTGGCTGGTCGACCGTATCGCCGACGTGGCCGAGGGCGTCGGCCGGCCGGCCCTGACCGTCGGCGTCCTCGGCGGCCGGGGCGGGGCCGGAGCCTCCACCCTGGCGTGCGCGCTCGCCGTCACCTCGGCGCGGGAGGGGTTGCGCACCCTCCTGGTGGACGCGGATCCGCTGGGCGGCGGACTCGACGTGGTCCTCGGAGGCGAAACGGCGGAAGGACTGCGCTGGCCCGCGTTCGCCGCCTCACGGGGGCGGGTCGGCGGTGGAGCACTGGAGGAGTCGCTGCCCGAACTGCACTCGCTGCGGGTGCTCAGCTGGGACCGTGGCGACTGCGTCGCCGTACCGCCCCAGGCCGTACGGGCGGTGCTCGCCGCGGCCCGGCGCGGGGGCGGCACGGTCGTCGTCGACCTGCCCCGCCGCGTCGACAGCGGAGTGGCCGAGGCCCTCGCACAACTCGACCTCGGGCTCCTGGTCGTCCCCGCCGAGCTGCGCGCCGTCGCGGCGGCCGGACGGGTCGCGTCCGCCGTCGGCATGGTCCTGCGCGACCTGCGAGTGGCGGTGCGAGGCCCGTACATGCCCGGCCTCGACGACCGGGAGGTCGCCCGCCTGCTCGGACTGCCGCTCGCCGGCGACGTACCCGTCGAGCCCGCCCTGCAGCGGCCCTCCGGGTCGGGACAGCCGCCCGCGGCATCCGGCCGGGGCCCGCTGGCCCGCTTCTGCAAGGAGTTCTGGGAGCGGGCGCTGGTGGAGGCGAGGGCGGCATGAGCGTCAGGAGCGTCAGAACGACGGAGAGGCCGCGCCACGCGCCCGTGGGCGGCCCGGGGAGCACGGCGCCCGGCGGGACGCACGGTGTGCTGCCGACGGGCCTGCGGGGTGCGGCCGAGGTCGGGGCGCCGATGAGGGGCGGGACCCCCGGCACGCCGGCGGGCGGGCCGAAGGCGCCTTTGGGCATGCTCGACGGGGTACGGCGGTGGCTCGCGGAGAGCGGGTCCGAGCCGACGCCCGCGCGGGTGGCGCAGGCGCTGCGGGAGCAGGGGCGGGTCCTCGGCGACGCCGAAGTGCTGAGGGCCGCCGAACACCTGCGGTCCGAGCTGATCGGCAGCGGCCCGCTGGATCCGCTCCTCGCCGACCGGTCGGTGACCGATGTGCTGGTGTCGGCACCGGACCGGGTCTGGGTGGACCGCGGCGGCGGACTGGAACTCACCCGCGTCTCCTTCCCGGACGCGGCCGCCGTACGGCGGCTCGCCCAGCGGCTCGCCGCCGTGGCCGGCCGACGCCTGGACGACGCCCGGCCGTGGGTGGACGCGCGGCTGCCCGACGGGACACGGCTCCACGCGGTGCTCCCCCCGGTGGCCGTCGGCTGCACCTGCCTGTCACTGCGGGTCGTACGGCCCCGTGCCTTCACCCTGGACGAACTCACGGCGGCGGGAACGGTGCCACCGGGCGGCGACCGGATCCTGCGCGCACTGCTCGACGCGCGACTGTCCTTCCTGGTCAGCGGCGGTACCGGGACCGGGAAGACGACCCTGCTCAGTGCTCTGCTGGGGCTGGCCGGGCCGGACGAGCGGATCGTCCTCGCCGAGGACTCGGCCGAACTGCGGCCCGACCACCCCCACGTCGTACGCCTGGAGAGCAGGCCCGCGAACCAGGAGGGCGCCGGACTCGTCACGCTCGAGGACCTGGTGCGCCAGGCACTGCGGATGCGGCCGGACCGGCTGGTCGTGGGGGAGGTGCGCGGCCCTGAGGTGGTCCACCTCCTGGCCGCCCTCAACACGGGACACGAAGGCTCGGGGACCGTCCACGCCAACGCCGCCGCGGACGTTCCCGCCCGGCTGGAGGCACTCGGCACGGCGGCCGGACTCGACCGGCTCGCGCTGCACAGCCAGCTGGCGGCCGCCCTGTCCGTGGTGATCCACCTCGTACGCGACCGGGGCGGCCGGCGGCGGATCGCGGAGGTGCACGTGCTGGAGCGGGACCCGTCGGGGCTGGTGCGGACGGTGCCCGCGCTGCGGTGGGGCCCGGACGCCTTCGTCCACGAGCCGGGGTGGCAACGGCTGCGGGAGCTGCTCCGGAACGGGGGCGGGAGCGGGGGTGGCGGACGGTGAGCGGGACTGCCGGAATGTCGATCGGGGCGGCCACGGTGTGCCTCGGGGGCGCTACGTGGCTGCTGGGCGGTGGTCGGGCCGGAGTCAGGCGGGCGCGACTGCTGCTGGCCGGCGGGGAAGCCGCCGGCAACGGGCCGCCGGGGTGGCCCCGAGCGGTCCGCGAGTGGGGGCGGATCCGTGGACGGCTGCGCGCCGAATGGTGGGCGCCGGCCGCCGGAGCAGTGCTGGCGCTGCTGGGTTCCTCGGTGGTGCCGGTCGTCGTGGGGGTGGCCGGGGTGCCGTTGCTGCGGCGGGTAAGGCTGGCCGCTCGGGAGCGCCGGGTCCGTGAGAACCGGGCCGACGCGGTGATCGCGCTGTGCGGGGCGCTCGCCGGTGAGGTGCGTGCCGGACGGCAGCCGGGCGAGGCGTTGTCGCCGGCCGCGCGTGATTCCGGCGGGCTCGGCGAAGCACAGGCGACGGTGCTGGCGGCGGCGCGGTTCGGCGGGGACGTTCCGGACGGGCTCGCGACGGCGGCACGGCAGCCGGGCGCCGAGGGGCTTCGAGGGCTCGCCGCGTGCTGGCGGGTCGCCGTCGACCAGGGGGCGGGGCTCGCGGCCGGACTCGACCGGCTGGAAGCGGCGCTGCGTGCCGAACGGGACCAGCGCGGTGATCTGCGCGCCCAGCTGGCCGGTGCGCGAGCCACCGCGGTGGTGCTCGCCGGACTCCCGGCTCTGGGGCTCGGACTCGGCGCGGCCCTCGGAGCCGACCCGCTGCACATCCTGCTGCACACCGCGTCGGGGCTCGGCTGCCTCGTGGCCGGCGGGGGCCTGGAGGGCCTGGGGCTGTGGTGGGTGCTGCGGATCATGCGGGGAGCAGAGGAGGCAGCGCGATGAGCGACGAGGTCGTCCACAGGCTGGGGGTGTTGGTGGGGACGGCGCTGGTGATCGGCTGGCCGGTCTGGTGGCTGTGCCGGGCACGGTGCGAGCGTCGGGTGCGACGACGGCTGGCCGGAATGTCCGCCGTGACGCAGCAAACATCCCGGCCGCGCCTCGCGGTGCCGGGAACCGCGCGGCGTTGGCTGCCCCCGGCGGGCGTGGCGTGCGCGGGATGGGCGCTGGTGGGCGGCCTCGCCGGTGTGCTGGTGGGGCTGGCCTGCGCCGTCGGACTGTGGCGGTGGCGACTGCGGCGGACGGCCGCCGAAGCGCGGGTGCGGGAACGCGAGGCGACCGGTGCGGCACGGCAACTGCCCCTCGCCGCCGATCTGCTGGCCGCCTGCATCGCGGCGGGCGCCGGCCCGGTACCGGCCGCGCAGGCTGTCGGTGAGGCCCTGGGCGGGCCGGTCGGGGACGCGCTGGCACAGGGTGCGGCAGAGGTACGGCTCGGCGGTGAACCGGGTGCGGCCTGGCGGCGGCTGGCCTCCGTGCCGGGAGCCGCCGCCCTGGCCCGGCTGCTGGAACGGGCCGACGTGTCCGGGCTCCCCATGGCCGCGCCCGTCGCGCGGCTCGCCGCGGAGTCCCGTGCGCAGTGGGCACGGGAGGCGACGGCGCGGGCGAGGCGGGCGGCCGTCATGGTCACCGCACCCGTGGGGCTGTGCTTTCTGCCCGCCTTCATCGCGGTCGGCGTGCTGCCCGTGGTGATCGGGCTCGCCGGCGGGGTGCTGGGAGGGGGTGGGTCGCCGGGACGGTGAGCGGGACGAACCGTCGAGTGGTTTCGACAGAACTGTTCTCTGAGGGATCTGCATCTGTGGGGAGTTGAGATGTATCAGCTGGTACGGGCACGGTTGCGTGCCCTGGTGTGCAGGATGCGCGCGACGCGGAGGGACGCCGGAATGGTCACCTCCGAGTACGCGATGGGCATCGTGGCGGCGGTGGCGTTCGCCGTGGTGCTCTACAAGGTGGTGACGAGCGGCCCGGTCGACGCGGCGCTGACGAGGATCGTGGAGCAGGCCCTCGATGGCGGGATGTGAGCGCCGGACGGGCCAGGCGCCCCGCGCGCGGTGTGCACACCGCGCGGACCGTGGGTTCGTGACGGCGGAGGCGGCGATGGTGCTGCCTGTGCTGGTGCTGTTCGCGATGGCGCTGGTGTGGGGGCTGCTGGTGGTGGCGGCGCAGATCCGGTGCGTGGACGCGGCCCGTACGGGTGCCCGCGCGGCGGCCCGGCAGGATCCGCCCGGCGCGGTCGTCGAGGTGACCCGCCGGGCGGCGCCGTCCGGGGCGGAGGTCACCGTGAGCCGGGAGGCGGAACGGGTCCGTGTGGTCGTCGTGGCCAGGCCTCCGCTGCTGCGCGGGCTGCCCTTCGACGTACGGGAGGAGGCGGTGGCCGCCGTGGAGGAGACGGTGGGGGCGGGCCCGTGAGGAGCGGAGGGTTCCGTCACCGGCGCCGGTGGCCGGACGGCCGGCTCCCCGGTGGGGGGCACGGGTGTGACCGTGGGTCCGCGACCGTCTGGAGCGTGGGGGTGATCGCCGTGCTGTGTGTCGTCTTCGGCGTCGTCCTCGCCCTCGGCCAGGCCGCCGTGGTCCGGCATCGGGCGGCCGGGGGCGCGGACCTCGCCGCGCTGGCGGCGGCGGACCGGTGGATGGACGGCGAGGCGGCTGCCTGCGCACGGGCCGACCGGGTGGCGCGGGCGCAGAACACCCGTCTCGTGCGGTGCGCGGTGCACGGCGAGGTCTCGGACGTGTCGGTGGCCTCGGGACGGGAACCGTTCGCGGCGGAGGTCAGGGCGCGGGCGGGGCCTGCCGGCCCGCCTCCTTTACCGGTGATGCCTCCGCCGGTGATGCCTCGGACGGTGATTCCTCCGCCGGCGCCGGGGCCCCCTCCAGCAGCACCGTGAGCAGCCGTACCGCGCCCCGCTTGTGCAGAGGATCGTTGCCGTTGCCGCACTTGGGGGACTGGATGCAGGAGGGGCATCCGGCCTCGCACTCGCAGGAGGCGATGGCCTGCCGGGTGGCGGTGAGCCAGTCGCCGGCGGTGCGGAAGGCGCGTTCCGCGAAACCCGCCCCGCCCGGGTGCCCGTCGTAGACGAAGACGGTGGGCAGCAGGGTGTCGGGGTGCAGGGGGACGGAGACGCCGCCGATGTCCCAGCGGTCGCAGGTCGCGAAGAGGGGCAGCATGCCGATCGACGCGTGCTCGGCGGCGTGCAGGGCGCCGCCGAGGATCTCCGGGTTGATCCTGGCCTGGTCCAGCTGGTCCTCGGTGACCGTCCACCACACCGCGCGGGTGCGCAGCGTACGGGGAGGCAGGTCGAGTTTCGTCTCGCCCAGCACCTCGCCGGTGACGACCCGTCGACGCAGGAAGGAGACCACTTGGTTGGTGACCTCGACGGAGCCGAAGCAGAGGCGGCCGTCGCCCCACGGGACCTCGGTGTCCGTCTCCAGCACGGAGATGGACGTGGTGTCGCGGGCGACCGTCGTGTAGGACGGGGACGCCTGCTCGACCAGGGCGACGGAATCCTCCAGGTCGAGGGAGCGCACGAGATAGGTGCGGCCCTGGTGGAGGTGGACCGCGCCCTCGTGGACGGCCGTGTGCGCGGCGCCCGCGTCCACCGTGCCGAGCAGCCGTCCGGTGCCGGACTCGACGACCTGGACCGGTCGGCCGCCCTCCCCGCGGATGTCGGTCAGGTCGGCGGCCCGCTCCCGGCGGGTCCAGTGCCAGGCCCTCGTCCGGCGGCGGAGCAGCTTCGCGGCTTCCAGCTGCGGCAGGAGCTCCCCGGCGGCCGGTCCGAAGAGTTCCAGGTCCTCGTCCGTCAGGGGCAGCTCCTCGGCCGCCGCGCACAGGTGCGGGGCGAGCACGTAGGGGTTGTCGGGGTCGAGGACGGTGGATTCCACGGGCCGGTCGAACAGGGCTTCGGGGTGGTGGACGAGGAAGGTGTCCAGGGGGTCGTCGCGGGCGACCAGGACGGCGAGGGCGCCCTGCCCGGCGCGTCCCGCGCGGCCGGCCTGCTGCCACAGGGACGCCCGGGTGCCCGGGTAGCCGGCGATCACCACGGCGTCCAGGCCGGAGATGTCCACGCCGAGCTCCAGGGCGTTCGTCGCGGCGAGCCCGAGGAGTTCGCCGGAGTGCAGGGCGCGCTCGAGGGCACGGCGCTCCTCGGGGAGGTAGCCGCCCCGGTAGGCCGCCACGCGCCGGGCCAGTGAGCGGTCGCCCGCGGTGCCGGTCGCTGATGCCGCTTCGGTGAGGCGTTCCTGGGCGATCACCGAGATGAGCTCGGCACCGCGCCGGGAGCGTACGAAGGCGACCGAACCGACGCCCTGCAGGGTGAGGTCGGTCAGCAGGTCGGCGGCCTCGGCGGTGGCCGTACGGCGGACGGGGGCGCCCTTCTCGCCGTGCAGCTCGGTCAGCGGGGGCTCCCAGAGGGCGAACACCAGTTCACCGCGTGGTGAGGCGTCGTCGGCGACCTCGACCACCGGCAGCCCGGTGAGCCGCCGGGCGGCGACCGCGGGCTCGGCGGCGGTCGCGGAGGCCAGCAGGAAGACGGGCGAGGAGCCGTAGCGCGCGCAGAGGCGGCGCAGCCGGCGCAGCACCTGGGCGACGTGCGAACCGAAGACGCCCCGGTAGGTGTGGCACTCGTCGACGACGACGTACTTCAGCGACTTCAGGAAGGAGGACCAGCGGGGGTGGGACGGGAGCACGGCCCGGTGCAGCATGTCCGGGTTGGTCAGCACGTAGTTGGCGTACTGGCGGATCCACTCGCGTTCCTCGAACGGCGTGTCGCCGTCGTGGACCGCCGCGCGCACCGAATGGCCCAGAGGTTGTGAAAGTTCCTTCACGGCTCTGCACTGGTCGGCCGCGAGGGCCTTGGTGGGGGCGAGGTAGAGGGCGGTCGCGCCCCGGCCGTTCGGGGCCTCGGAGCCGTCCAGGAGTGCCGACAGGACGGGCACGAGGTACGCCAGGGACTTGCCGGAGGCGGTGCCGGTGGCGACCACGACCGACTCGCCGTCCAGGGCGTGCTCGGCGGCCCGTGCCTGGTGGGCCCAGGGGTGGTCGATGCCCGCCACCCGTACGGCGGCGAGCACCTCCGGGCGAATCCGGTCCGGCCAGAGGGCATGGCGACCCGCTCGCGGGGGCAAGTGCTCCGTATGTGTGATGCGCGAAGCCCGGCTCGGCCCGGCGGCGAGCCGGGACAGGAGCGCCCCCGGCGCGGGCCGGGAGGCGCTGTCCGTCAGGGGCGGATCGGGTCGGAGATTCTTGGCCATCGGCACCGAGTGTGTCACCGGCATGACGGACAATGGGACCAAGGCGTCGTGCACGCCTGCCGGTAAGTGATTGAATGCCATCGCGGCTGGCGAACCGTCCCGGGGGCTGAGCCGAGATGCCCCAAGGGCGACCGCTCGATAGCTAGGTGCTGGAGGATCCGTGGACCTGTCCCTGTCGACCGAGACCATGGGCGATCGCACGATCGTCAGGGTCGGTGGCGAAATCGACGTATATACCGCGCCCAAGCTGCGCGAGCAGCTGGTCGAGCTGGTGAATGACGGCAGTTTCCACCTTGTCGTCGACATGGAGGGTGTGGACTTCCTCGATTCAACCGGACTCGGCGTGCTGGTCGGCGGACTGAAGCGGGTGCGTGCCCATGAGGGCTCGCTGCGCCTGGTCTGCAACCAGGAGCGCATTCTCGAGATCTTCCGTATCACCGGCCTCACCAAGGTGTTCCCGATCCACACCTCGGTCGAGGAAGCGGTGGCGGCCACCGACTGATCATCTGGCCCGGGC